>NZ_LIUF01000001.1:340833-681666 GCF_001280425.1 Haloarcula rubripromontorii
CCATGTGACTGTAAGGCACCCGAACAGCCGTGTGGCTATCTGGGTTTGTTCCAAAGGGGAAGGGACCAGCGGAGCGTGTGACATAGTCCGGCGGTCCCTACAGTGGCTTTGGCGGTCAAGCCGTATAAATACACGCGTACCGGAGTGGAAGTGAAATCGAGGCAGACAAAGCGTTTGGCTGCGGCTGGTGGCAGTAGAGCGCGCCAGTCGCTCGCGTCCGCTCTCCGCAACGGTTCATCGCTGACGGAACGGGATCACCCTCGATTCGTGTCTACAAGTGGCTACGCTGTCGCAGGTGTCTTGCAGGACGACGAGCCACAGGGGTCGCCATCGCTTTCGCACAGGTGGCCTAACGGAACGGATACGACGGTTTATTCAGCATAAATTATATTTGCTATTAGGTCAACGATATATCTATGCCGATACAACGAAGAGAGTTCATTGCGGCGATAGGGACCGGGGCGTTAGCAACTACCGCCGGGTGCGCCCAGTCCGGGGACAGCAGTGGCCAGACCGAAGCGGCAGCGGAATCCGGAGGGGGCAGTCAGCCAGGGGTGTCCGGCGAGACTCTGACGCTTACCACGACGACAAGCACGTACGACACGGGCTTGCTCGACGAGATTCACCCCGATTTCGAGGACATGTACGGGGTGTCCGTCGACGCGGTCGCACAAGGGACCGGGGCGGCCCTCGAATCGGCCCGTAACGGTGACTCGGACATAGTGATGGTCCACGCCCGCGGCCTCGAAGACGAGTTCATGCGCAACGGGTACGGGGTCAACCGCCGAGACCTGATGTTCAACGACTTCGTCATCGTCGGCCCCGAAAGCGACCCGGCAGGGATTCAGGGCATGGGATCGGCGACCGAGGCGCTGACCGCTATCGCCGAGTCGGAGGCCCAGTTCGTCTCGCGCGGGGACAACTCCGGCACCCATACGAAGGAACTCAACCTCTGGGAGGCGGCGGGAACCGAGCCGGGCGGCGACTGGTATCAGGAGACCGGGACCGGGATGGGAGAGGCGCTGAACGTCGCCAATCAGCAGGGGGCGTACACGCTCTCAGACCGCGGGACGTACATTTCCCAGCGCTCGGAAATCGACCTCGTCATCCTGGTGCAAGGACCCATCGAGGACGGGCCGGAAATCCTCGCGAACCCCTACGGGATTATGGCGGTCAACCCCGGCGTCCACGACAACGCCAACTACGACCTCGCGATGGCCTACATCGGGTGGATTACCAGCCCAGACACTCAGGACGCGATTTCGAACTATCAGGTCAACGGGGAACAGTTGTTCTTCCCCGAAGCCGTCTCCGAAAACCCAGACTTCCAGCAGTACGTTCCGGAGGGGTGGAGTAGCGACTCCGACGGGTAAGCGTGCCACTCGAGTCAGTCGGATACCTGCCGATGGCCGTGGTCGACCTTCCGTTCCGGGACGGCTACGTCTCGAGTATCATCTACGTCTCGCTGTACGTGAGCATCATCGCCGTGACGCTGAGCACGCTGTTCAGCATCCCGGTGGCTATCGTGATGGGCTTTGCCGACTTTCCAGGCAAGCAGTTCGTGAAATCCGTCATCAACACGGGGATGGGGTTTCCCAGCGTGGTCGTCGGCCTCCTCGTGTTGTTTGCCGTCTCCAATCAGGGACCGCTGGGGACGCTGGAGCTGATATTCACCAAGGAGGCGATGATTATGTCCCAGTTCGTCCTCGCGACGCCGCCGATTACGGCCATCAGCCTCGCGGCCATCAGCGGCGTCGACGAGAACGTCCGGGACGCCGCACACGTCCTCGGCGGGACGCGCGTCGACGTTGCGCTGGTCGTACTCAAGGAAGCGCGGTACGGGATTGCGACGGCGGTGCTTGCGGGCTTTGGCCGCGCCATCAGCGAAGTCGGGTCCGTGCTCATCGTCGGCGGAAATATCACGAGCGCGAGCGGCATCTCGAAAACACGGACGCTAACGACCGCGATTCAACTCGAAGCCCGGCAGGGCCAGTATGAGACGGCGATGATACTCGGAGCGGTGTTGGTCGCGCTCGTGTTGACGATCAACGCCGTAGTCGTCCGGTTGGGCGACCAGGAGGTGCAACGCTGATGCTACAGGTAACGGACGTGTCACAGTGGTACGGGGAAGACTGCGTGTTTCGCGAGCTCTCGATGGACATCGAAACGGGGGAGGTCGTCGCCGTCATCGGCCCGTCGGGCGTCGGCAAGACGACGCTACTCCGGATGCTCGCGCTCTCGCTCGAGCCCGACGACGGGGCGGTCACCTTCGACGGCACGGACGTGTGGGCCGCCGACGAGGCGACACGGCTGTCGTTGCGCCGACGCATCGGCATGGTGTTTCAGGAGGCGAGCTTGTTCGACGCGCCGGTCGCTCGTAACGTCGAGTACGGGCTTCGAATCCGCCGGTCGTGGACGGACCGGCTCCAGAGCGAACTCCTCTCTGTCCTGCGGTCAAACGGGACCGCGGACGCCGTTCGTGAGGCCCTCGGCGTCGTCGGGCTGACGGACAAGATGGACCAGCGCGCGGAGTCCCTCTCGGGTGGCGAGGCCCAGCGGGTGTCGTTCGCCCGTGCGCTGGCCTACGACCCCGACGTGCTGCTCCTCGACGAGCCGACATCCGACCTGGACCCGCGGAATACGGCGGTTATCGAGGACGCGATTGCCGAGGCGCGGGACCGGGGCATCGGCGTCGTCGTGGCGACACACGACATGCACCAAGCGGAGCGCGTCGCGGACCGGGTCGCGGTGTTGCTCGACGATGGCATCACGGAAATCGCCCCGACAGAAGTGGTGTTCGAGAACCCGTCGGACGACCGCACCCGGCAGTTCATCTCGGGCGAGTTGGTGTACTGACCGAGTACTCGTCGATACTCTCTTTGTAACCGCCCGCCGATGCGACGGTATGGATGCGACTGCGGACGTGGAAGTGCAACTCGGACAGGGCGACGTCGCGCTGACCGCCCGCGACCGGACGCTCCTGCAAGCGGTCGCCGCCCACGGGTCGCTGAACGCCGCTGCTGACGCGCTGGGCCGGTCCTACGCTCACGCCCAGCGACGCATCGTCGAACTCGAAGAAGTCTTCGGCCCGCTGGTCGACCGCAGTCGGGGCGGCAGCGGCGGCGGCGGCAGCGAACTCACGGCGACGGCAGAGCAACTGCTGGCCCGGTTTCAGCGGCTCCAGGCCGAGTTCGACGGGGTGGCGACGGCGGAGGAGACGGTCCTCAGCGGGACGGTCGTGGACCGCGACGGCGAACTGGCGACCGTCGAGACGCCGCCGGGGACGGTCCGGGCCATCGTCGATACCGAGGCGAGTCCCGGCGACGCGGTGGAGGTCGGCATCCGCGCCGACACGGTGACATTGAACGCGCCGCCGGAGGCCCCGGAGCCGGCGGGGACGAGCGCACGCAACCAGTTCGCGGGCACCGTCGACCGCATCGACGAAGGGACCGCTATCGCGCTGGTCGCGCTGGCTATCGACCCCGACACAACGCTGTCGGCGCTCGTGACCGACACGAGCCTCGACAAACTTGACATCAGCGAGGGCGCGGACCTCGTCGCCTCGTTCAAGGCGACCGCGACCGTCGGCGTCATCCCCGCTATCGAACAGCCGGACTCGGACGAGCAGTCCTGAGCGAGTACAAAACTGTCCTCAGAGACCCCAGCCGGACGGCAGCAGGTCGGACTGACAGGCACTGCAGGCGACCATCCCATCGCCGTCGATACACTGTCGCTGTTCACCGCACAGATCACACTCTGTGACCGTCCCGCGCGTATTGAAACTGCGCCTGTCCTGGTCACCGTTCGGGGTCATGTCGAACAGTATTATGCGCGAAAGACGGATAAGCGTTGGTCGACAGGCCGTCACACGGTTTTCGGGGGGTCGCGGGCCTACCGAGCGAGCGGGAGCGAGTAGCCGCGTTCGCGCTCGATGACGGCGTCCCACGTCGCCTCGCACTCGCAGGACACCTGCTCGAACACCGAGGGGTCCTGTCGCAGGTCGAAGTCCTTGATGGCCCGCTGGACCTTGTCGTCGCACTCGCCGCAGTTGTGCGGGCCGCGGTCGCTGCCGTGGCCGACGGGATCGGAGACGACGATGACGTCCTCGTCGGCGGTCGATTCCAGCACGTCGGCGACCGACCAGAGCCACGGCGGCCGGTAGCCGCCGTCGTGGTACAGCTCTTCGACCATCGTGTAACGCTGGACGTTACAGGGGTTCATCGAAACGGTGTGACAGCCGTCGACGGCCCCACACCGGCGAACGGAGCGTTTCATGTCCTCGACGGCCTCCGCTTCCGAGAGGAAGGGCGGTTTCATCAGCAGATACGCCTTGACGCCAGCCCCGGCGGCCTGTGCCGCTTCGGATGCTTCCTCGAAGTCGGCGAAATCGAAGTACTTGTTCACGCAGTCGTGGCGCACGCGGTCGGTCGCCGTTTCTAGACCCACCGCCACGTCCGTCTCTAGTCCCGCGTCGACGAAGTCGCCGACGGTCTCCTCGTCGACGAAATCGGGCAGCGACTCGACGACGATGCGCTCGCGGTCCGCGAACGTCTCCGCGATTGCCCGGCGCGTCTCCGCCGGAACCTCGCGCTCGTCGAGGAAGCTCCCGGAGGTGTAGATCTTGATGAGGCCGCTCGTCTCGTCGCTGTTCTCGGCCTCGTGGTCCAGGCAGTGCTGAATCTGGGCCATCAGGTCCTCGTGGGCGACGCTGCCGCCCTCGACGCTCTCGGCGACGTAGCCACACATCGTACAGCCGCCGGCGCGGGCCCACCGACAGCCGCCGGTGTTCAGGATGATAGTCAGGCTCTGGTAGACGCCGTCGGGCGTGTTGTCCTCGTCGAGCCACACGCGGGTCGGCTCGCGAGGGTCGTAGGTGGAGTCGTTGCGCGACCGGATGTCACGCATCACGGAGTTGTGGGCGTCCATGCCCTTGCCCTCCTCGTAGACCTCAGGACTGGGCTTGCTCATTGGGGCGAGGTAGCCGATGAGCGCGTAAAGCCGCTTCGTTACTGACGGGATTGTGGGTCGGTTTGGTCCGAAAGTGCGCCGGAGCGGTGGGCCGCGAGCCACGCCAGTCCGGCCAACGCGGCCCCGACGGCGTTGGCGAGGAAATCAGCGCCGCTCGTTCCACGCGAGGAGACGAGAGTCTGCGCGAGTTCCACGCCGGCCCCGTAGCAGACGGCGACAGTCACGAGTCCCGCGACCGCGGCCACACTGCGGGCGCGCCGGCCCCAGGCCAGCAGTACCGCGAGGGTGCCGTAGCTCGCCGCGTGGACCCACTTGTCGAGGGCGACGCCGAGCAACACGGGGACCTGCCCGCTCGCGCCCTCGGGAACGGGGAGCAGCGAGGTGACGAGTACCAGCAGCGAGAACCCGGCGGCGGGCAGGTACCGCCGGCGGCCCGACAAGTCCATACCGGCGGTTGCCCCGCGCCGCCGATAAGTCGCCCGGTCGTCAGCGTCGCCACACCCTCCGTAACCGAGTTACCGCTCGTCGACGTGGCGCATCTGGACGGCGATGCCCCGCGTCGAGGACCGCATCTCCGGGCCGCTCATCTGGGCGCGACCGACGCCGAAGGCCGCGTCGCCCCGAATCACCACGTCGTCGCCGACGCGGATGTCGTCGCTGGCGTCCGTGATACCCGGCGCGAGCACCGAGCCGTGGGGCACGAAGGGTTCGATTTCGACTGTCTTGGTCGGTACGTCGCTCTCGACCCAGCGGCGTGCCCCGGCGGTGGTCAGCGAGAGCACGCCGTACTGCTGGGCCAGCGCGGCCAACTGTTCGCCGTCGGCGTCGTCGGCCCGCAACTGCGGATACCGGCCCTGCGTCGAGAGGTCGTCGAACAGTTCGTCGCCCGCGCCCGCGCCGAACTGGTAGTCCGCGACGGCGCGGATGGTGTTGTGTTCCCGTTCGCGCTTGGGATAGCGGTCCCAGCCCTCCAGTTCGGCGGCGAGGTTCCCCAGCGAGTCCGCCGTCGTCGGGTGGTCGGTGACAGTGTAGGTGAACTCCCGGCCCAGCGAGTCGGCGACGCGCTCGCAGATGTCGCGGTAGCCCTCGCCGGGTACGTGGGCGATAATCTCGGGGTAGTCGGTGCCTTCTAAATAGCGTTCGAGCACGCGGCTGACGAATTCGATTTCTGTGGCGGTCCAGTTGCCCGTGACCACCGAGTCGTAGTGCTGGGCGGGGTAGGTGAGTTCGAGTTCCTGCGGGACGACGCCGATGGGCGAGGTCATCGAGACGACGTGGGCGCGCCACTTGATGGCGTCGTGGTACTGCTTGTGGCTCTGGGAGTCGCTGTAGGGCTTTCGCGCGGAGCAGGGCACCAGCACGAGCGGGCGGTCGTCGAACCGGGGGACGTAGCGGTCGGTGACGCGCTCGGCGAAGCGCTGGATTTCCACCCGACGGAGCGAGTCGTCGCTGGCCGCCGAGAGGTCGGCCCGCCGGATGAGCGGCGTGCGCTCCTCCAGGTAGCCGTACTCCTGGTCCAGCCGCCGGAACGTCGCGGTGAGCCAGTTGTTCTGTCTGGCCTGTCCCTCGACGTAGTCCCGGAGGCGACCGTCGCGGATGCGGCGGCGGACGCGACGGAGTTCCGCGGCGAGCGCGTTGACGTTGTGTTTGACGCAGTCCTCGCGGTCGAACGCCTCGCGTGGCTGCCGGCAGGCCGGGCAGGCACACGGCAGTTCGTCGAGGTCTTCGAGGAAGTACGCCTCGTCAGTCGTGAGATACCGGCCCTCAGTCCCCCGGATGACGGCACGGTCGGGGTCCACGAGGTCGACGCCGGCGTAGACGAGCGTCGCGACGTTTCTCGGCGTGGCGACACCGGGCAGGTAGAGCGCGGTGTCGGCTGGTATCGCGTCGCGGACGGTCGTGACGGCGTCGACGAACGCCGACGCGTGCCCGACGTAGCCGGGCGCGCCGGCGAGCACGTAGGCGTCACTGCCGTGGTCCGTCGCGGTGTCGGGCGAGACGACGGCCGCGCTCGGGAACTCGACATCGGGATAGTCGACGGCGAAAGCCTCTGCGACTTCGTCCGGCGTGCCGGCTGGGAGTCCACGATGGGGCAACACGGTGAGCAGCGAGTCGTCACCGTCGGTGACGGTTTGCTCTGTTGGCCAGCGGCTTCCGGCATCGTCAAGGACATGCCGGCAGTCGCCCGGCGTCACGGTGTCCACGTCGTCGACCAGCGCCGGCGTTGTCACGGAGTCGGCAAGGCGTAGCTCACCCACTCGCGCGGCGCTGTCGCGCTCGTGGACCTCAAAGTAGTCGGTCATGCAATGGCGTCAGCCACGCGCGACCAACTATCTTGCCTTTGGGGCAGCGCCGTCGACAGCACCCATAGCTCTCATGTCGGCCGTCTCAGCCCGGCCGGCACGCGTCTCCCGAACGGGGCGCTATCCGCCGATTAACCGCATCCTAACTAACCATGTCGGGGACGGTTGGTCACCCGTGCAGCGACAGACTCGACGAGACGTGTTGTTCGCCCTCTCGGGGACGGTCGCGGCGCTGAGTGGCTGTTCGACCGACCTTTCGTCGGGAGACACGGACGCCAGAGCCGCCCCGCAGGAGGCCGAACCGACGCCGACCGAACCGGCAGCGGTCACCGAACCGGCAGATGACAGCAGGCCCGCGATGTTCGTCCACCTCGACACGCTGTCCGCGATACAGTCCCGCGTCGAGGACGGCGACAGCCCGTGGACGGAGGCCCACGAAGCTTTCATGGAAGACGTTCGCGAGGCGATGGCCGCCGCCCCGGAGAGTGTCACGGACAACGGTGACGGCCACGAGTTCAAAACGAAAGGACCCGAGGACCCCGCGGAACGCAAGGACTACGTCGCCGCCATAAGGACGGGTGACCGCATCCGTGACCTCGGCCTCGCCTACCAGTACACCGGCGCGGACCAGTACGCCGAGAAAGCAATCGAGCTGTTGGACCACTGGTTCCTGCGTCCGGAGACCTACATGGCTCCGGTGAAAACGAACGGCATCGAACAGTTCATCACGCTCCCGAAAATGTGGTGGGGCGCAGAACTCGTTCGGGGCCACGAGGCGTGGAACAGCGACAGTGTCGGCACGGAGGCCGACCTGCAGGAGTGGGTCCGGACGTTCCTCGATGATGTCGGTCACGATATTCCGACCGCGATGGGTCAGCAGAACATCTTCAACTGGCAGGAGATGACCCACGCTGCCGGTTCCGTGTACCTCCGAGACTGGGACCGGTTCCGGAAGGCGATGCGACGGAACCGCGAAGACGGTTTCAGACAGCTCCGCGAAGACGGGCTGCTGGAAAACGAAATCATTCGCGCGTCGAGCTTGGCGTACTCACTGTACGCGGCGAAAGCACTGGTCACCGCCGCGGAACTCAGCCGTCTCTATGCCGACAGGCTCGACGGGCCCACACTGTACGAGTATCAGAAGTTCGCCGGCGACAGGGGAGCCATCGAGCGGATTCTCGACGCTCACGCGCCGTATGTGGCCGACCCAGCGGCCTGGGAGGCGATGGGCGAGGGCGACCCCGACCGGTTCGTCAACAATGACGGCTTCCCCGCCAGAAAGCAAGAAGCTGCGTCCTCGCTGTACGAGGTAGCCTACTCGTATTACGAGAAAGACACGTATCTGAAAGCACTCAAACAGAGCGGACAGCCGGTGAAGAACGTCCCGACGTACGTCTCGGCGCAACAGGCGGCAATCGACAACCCCGACCGACCGCATCGGGACGAACGTATCCTCGGCTGGACAACGTTCACACACGGGGAGCGGTTCCGGCTTGACCTGCAGTGAGTTAGACAAGCACCGGTCCCGGTGACACGGCGACACCGTCACGTTTTGGATGCCAGCGACGCCAAGTCTGGTATGGATGTTGTCGTGACCGGCGGCCGGGGGAGTACCGGGCGCTGGATCGTCGACCGCCTCGCCGGACCGCACGACGTAACAGTGCTTGACCGTCGACTGCCCGACGATGGGGGCCACCCGACCGTCGACTACCGGGCGCTCGACCTCACCGAGGCCGGGGGCGTCTTCGACGCGCTTACCGCCATCGACCCGGATGCAGTGGTCCACTGGGCGGCGATCCCAGTCGCAGGGAACCACCCCGGAGTAGACCTGTTTCAGAACAACACACTGGCGGCACATACTGTCCTCTCGGCGGCGGGCCGCGTCGGGGCTGACGTGGTTCAGGCCTCTTCAGACGGTGCGTACGGCTTCTTTTTCGCCGAAGAGACGCCTGTTCCCGACGAGCTGCCGATCACGGAAGAGCACGCGTGCAGGCCGGAGGACGACTACGGGCTCTCAAAGGTCGTCACTGAGGAGATCGGGAAGACAATTGCACGCCGGGATAGCATCTCTGTGGCGTCGATTCGCCCGTCATGGATACAGATTCCCGGTGAGTACCCCTGTCGGTCTGAAGACTACCTCGACAACCTTGCGGCCGGAGCGGGTAACTACTGGTCGTACGTGGACGTGCGGGACGTCGTCGACCTCGTCGAGGCCGCCCTCACCGCAGATATCGCGGGTCACGAGGCGTTCAACTGCGTCGGCCCCGACAACACACTGGGTCGGCCGTTAGTCGAACTCATGCGAGAGTACTACGGGCGGGTTCCGGACGACTGCACCGTCGACGGGGACGCCGCAGCGTACGCGACGGGCAAAGCCACAGCGATGCTGGGCTGGGAGCCGACCCGCTCCTGGCGCGAGGCGGCCGACGAAGACGTAGACGTGCCGAGGGTCTGACCAGCGGTCAGGACGATTGTTGTCGTCAGTCGCGGGCGTGTAGGTCCCGCAAGCGGACGCTATCGGGCACGCGGTCGAGCGCCGTCGCCGGCCAGTCGTCGTGGACCAGCGTGAAGGACACGTCGGGGTGGAGTTCGACCAGCCGCCGGACTCCTGTCGCTGCGGCCTCGTAGGCCGCCCGGTCGGTCCGGTCCGGCGTTTCCGCGGTCAGCGGATAGGTGTCGGCGAGTTCGCGCGGATACGGACCGAACGGCGGCAGAACGCCCCAGGATTCGTCGTACTGTGCGCTGGAACTGCCCTCGGTCAACAGGACCTCGTCGCCCTCGACCGGGAGGCGCTCTAGTCGGTCCTGATGGCGTCGGACCTCGGGCCGGTGAGCGCTTTCATTCGAGGTATAAAAGAACGCGTCCTTCGAGACGGGGTCGGTCCGTTCGAGTTGCTCAGCGTGGTCGAGCAGTGCGCGGTAGCCGTCGAGCATCGCCGGGTGGCCGCGGGCGCGGCTGTCGACCAGTTCCATGAGGTTGCCCGACCGAATCGCCTGTTTGACCGTCCGGATTTCGCCGTAGGTGACGTGGAGGTTGTGTCGCGCGAGCAGTTCCTCGCGGCGGTCGTCGGCCATGCCCTTCAGCTCCGCCGGCGTGTGATCGGTACAGACCGGGCAGTGACACGGGAAGTGACTCAGTTCGTCAAGCAGTTCCGTTCCCTGCACCGTGAGATACCGGTCGTCGCGGGCGTACAGCGCATACGCCGCCGAATCGAACAGGTCACAGCCCAGCGCCGCCGCCATCGCAAACATCATCGGATGGCCCGCGCCGAACAGGTGGACCGGGCCGACCTCCCCCAGCCCGCGCTTGCAGGCCGCGACCACGTCGGCGAGGTCGGCGTAGCGGTACTCGTTCATCAGCGGGACGACGGCCCCGAGCGGGAACACGTCCAGCCCGGTCGAGACGGCGTCGGCGGCCGCACGCTCCCGGAGGTCCGGATACGTCGCGCCCTGAACCGGCGCGCTGACGAGCATCTCGCCGGTGTCGACGGTGGCAGCGTGTTCGAGCCGTTCCTGTGTCGTTTCGAGTTCCTCGGTCGCCCGCTCGCGGTCCACGTCCGGCGGCGTCGGGATGTCGACCGGCGTCCCGATGTCCGAGCCAATCTCGTGTTGAAATTCGAGTATCTCCTCGGTCGTCACGTCGATGTCGCCGTACTCGGCGAGTTGGAAGGAGCCGGAGTCGGTCATAATTGCCCCATCGAACCCAAGCAGGTCGTGGAGGCCCTGCTCCAGCACCGGCTCGCGGAGGTCGTCGGAGCCATGCAGGATGTAGCTGTTCGTGATGAGTATCTCCGCGCCGAACTCCGACGCCAACGTTGCCGGTGCGACCGTCTGGACGTGGGGGTTGACCACGGGCAGAATAGTCGGCGTCTCGACGGTGACGCCGGCCCGTGGCACCGTTAGCTCGCCCAGGCGGCCCGCTGCGTCGTACTGGCGGACCTCGAAATTCGTCATTACACCCCGTCGTCGGCCAGCGCGCCTAAGAGTTGTGTTCCCTTATTCGTCGGGTCGCTCCGGCCCGCCGGGGACCAGTTTTCGCTCGGGCCGATGGACGGTCCCGGAGTCCTCGTCGGCGACGTACGCCTGTGACGTCCGGAACATATCGACCACCTCACCGCGGGACGTGTAGGCGTCCTCGACGAGTCGGTCAAGCAACTCCGCCCGCGAAATCGGCTGACCGGTCCGACGGCGGACGGCCGCGCGCAGTTTATCCAGCCGACGCTCCGTTCGTTTGTCGAGTGCAATGGAGGCCATGTGTTAAACGATACCATCCCACAGGATTTGAAACTGTCGTCAGTTCAGCGCGGCGGTGTTTAGTTAAGCGTGAAAAGTGAGGCGGGAGAATTTCTTGGTGGTCTATGCCAGAAATCGCCCGCCTCAGCGGTAGTAGAGACTGGATTGATTTGGATTTTGTGGAGCGCGAGCGGACACCCGAGCCAGCGATGGCGTTGGGTATTCAATCGCACGTTGCGGGGCTCTCACTGTCGAATACCGTCGAATTACTCGACTCGCTGGGTGTCCAACGCAGTCGAAAAGCCATCCACGATTGGGTACAGAAAGCCGATTTACAGCCCGAATCCGGTAAATCTCCGAATCAGATCGCGCTCGACGAAACGGTGATTCGAATCAACAACCAGCAATTCTGGCTGTATGCCGCCGCCGATCCGCAGTCGAACGAACTGCTTCACGTCCGGTTATTTCCGACAACTACGACCGCTCTCACGGAAATTTTCCTGCGCGAACTGCGGCAAAAGCACGATGTCRAARCTGCCGTCTTTCTCGTTGATGGCGCTCAACACCTCCAAACTGCACTTCAACGAGCTRGCCTCCGATTTCAGACRTGTCGCCACGGAAATCGGAACGCTGTCGAACGGATTTTTCGAGAACTGAAGCGTCGAACCTCGTCGTTTTCGAACTGCTTCAGTCACGTCGAACCGGAAACAGCCGAAAATTGGTTGCAAAGTTTCGCTCGCTGGCACAATGCTCCAAACTAAACACTACCGTTCAGCGCTCGAACAGGGCATAGTACATGATACCGACGGCGGATCGACTGTCACGGAGCGTGCCGTCGCGGACCGACTCGACCAGCGAGTCGAAGTCGGCAGTGTCGACCCGAATCGATTCGTTGTGGTCGAGGTTCTGGTCGGCCGTGGCCTCGCATCCGCGTGCGACGTAGTAGTGAAACACATAATCGGTGTTTCCATTAGCCGGTTCGCCCGTGTAGAGGTGGTCGAGCGACGCCGCTTCGTAGCCGGTTTCCTCGCGGAGTTCGCGGGCGGCGGCGACGCGTGGGTCGTCGTCTTCGTCTTCCATCGTCCCGGCCGGCAGGCCGCGATTGACTCGGTGGACCGGCTGTCGCCACTCCTCGATAACGACCACGTCACCATCGGCGGTGAACGGAAGCACGATGACGCTCTCGCCGTGCTGTACGTAATCGAACTCTCCCTCCGTGCCGTCGGGCAGGCGCACGTCCTCACGGATGACGTCGAATCCCGGACAGGCGTAGGCGGTCTCGGCATCAAGCGTCTCCCAGGTGAGTTCCTCGTCCATACCGGCAGTGTGGCCCCCACCGGCAAAGTCGGCAGGGGTCCACGAACATGCAGGCACCAGACCGATACGACGTGGTGTGGTACGTGTAGTTGGAATGAGGATATCGACTATCGTTCTCCTGCTCGGCGTCGTGTTGTTCGTCCTCCCGGTCCCCGGTACGTTTATCCCCGGAGGGCTGGTGCTCGTCGCGGGCGCGCTGGCGCGGTGGGTCGGTCTCTGAGAGCGGCAGTGGGCTACAGTTTGTCGGCGGCCTGGGCCTGCTCGACCCGCCGCTCGGCCTGTTCGAGGCGGTTCCGGGCCGCGTTCGACAGCGGGTCCGGGAGGGCGTCGCTGGCGTCGTCGATTCTGGTCGCGACGCGCTGGAGTCGGTCAGCGACGGCCTGGAGTTGCTTGTCGGCGTTCCCGCGGTCGCCGGCCTCGGCCCGTTCAGTCGCCCGCTCGGCGGCCTCGACGACTGCCGCCAGCGCCTGTTCGAGGCCCCGAATAGCGTTCACGGGGCCGCTGTCGTCGAGGATGTCGTCGGCGCCCTCGGTCTGTTCGGCGACCGTCTGCCGCGTCTCCTCGGCGATGTCGGCGAGGAACGACGCCAGTGAGGCCTTGCCGGTCCGTGGCTCCTCGATTCGGGCGGCGACGTCCGCGGCGGGGTCGGGGTTCACCCGGAACGCACCGATCTCGTCGTCACGGTCCCGGACCTCGGTCGTGTACGCGCCACCGCCGTGGACGTAGACGGCGTCGGGTTCCGACAGGGGGGCGTCGTACAGCCGGCCGGCGAAGTCGTCCTCGACGGCGAGGTCCGTGAGGTCACTGTCTGCCCCGGACGGGTCGACTTCGAGACGGGTGGCGTTTTCCCGTGCGACGAGCGGCACCTCGCCGTCGACGCCGGCCCGCGTCGGCCCCTCGCCGTCGCCGGCTTCCGGAACCGACACCGACTCGCTGTGTGGCGCGACGCCGGCCCCGTTGACGGTGAACTGGTGGTCGCCCGCGGGCACGTCCTGAATGACGGCCAGGCCCGCGAAGGTCGGGACGGCCTCGGGGTCGCTCTCAAGCAGTGCCACGGACTCGACGCTGGTGTCCTCGGTCGTCAGCCCCTCGTTTTCTGGTGCGTCGTCGTTCGAGACGGCTTCCGAGAGGCTGGCGACGAGGGTCCGTATCTCCGCCGGTGCACCGATGGCGTCGTAGCGCTCGGCCAGCGCCGCCCGGTGATTCGGCTCGGAGATGTCGGCGGCGGGGTTGTCGTACCGGGGTTGGTTCCAGGGCGCGCCGGTCGTCGTGATGTGGCCCGCGACGGCGTCCTCGGCGAACTGAGGCACGGCGAACTCGAAGCTCAGTTGTGGGCCGGTGAAATCGGCAATGTGTTCAAGCTCGCTGCTGGGCACGAGGTCGTACTCGATGTCGGGGTCGGCCTCGCCGCGGTCGGTGTGCTGGAAGACGAGCCCGGTTTCCCGGGTCGGCAGATCCGTTGGCGGTGCCGAGAGGCTGTCGAACGAGCGGAGCGTCAGCCGCTCGGGAACGAGGTCTTCGCGGCTGACCGACGGGAGCCGCTCGTGTTCGTACAGCGGCGCGCCCTCGTACTCCGGGACGAGATAGGGGAGCCGCGAGCCCTCGTCGCGCGGGAGCCCGTAGGCGACGGGGATTTCCGCGAGGTCCTCGATGGTCTCGACGGCGCTGTTCGTGATGTCCGCGAACCGGTCACCCTCCGGCAGCCGGGTGAACCGGTCGCGGGCGTCGTTGACCGACAGCGCGCTGGAGTGTGAGCCCAGTTCCGAGAGGATGCGCGGCACCATCTCCGGGTCTGGGTCCAGAAACTCGTTGTTGGGCACCTTCCGGGAGTGGGAGCTGGCGACGTACAGCTGCGGGTCGCCCGACTCCGTGTCGACGAACACGTGCAGGACCTCCCAGTCGTGCCAGTGGAAGTTCGTCGTGAACTGGTCGAACGCCGAGTAGAACCAGAACTGGACGACGGCCAGCGGCGACTGCTCGTACTCGACGACGTGGGAGAACACCGTCGGGTCCGGCGGCTCGCCGTCGGTCATCCGGTCGTGGTACCCGTCGAAGGCGTCGAACCCGTCGACGACGGTCTCGCCGTCCTGCTCGCTGGTGTAGGGCCGCGGGTCCGTCGGGAACCACGGTTCCGCCCGATCGAAGTACAGCGTCGGCGCGAACCGCCGGGCGAGTTCCGCGGCACGTTCGCCCTCGACTGTCGAGGCCGCGTCGTCGCTTTCGCTTTCGAGCGCCGAACAGCCGGCGACGGACGCGAGACCGATCCCGGCGACGGTCTGCAGAACCGCACGACGGGACAGATTTTCCCGGTCGGTCATCGGTCCCCCGTCGTTTCGATGCGTCGTCGGACAGGCCGCCACGTCGCTGTCTCCGACCCCAAAAATTCCATACACCATTCAGCGAACCGCGGATAAAAACCCTTCTGGCAGTCTCCCGATGTCCCGTCAGTACTGCTGGAACCCCGCCGTGTCCAGATAGTTGTGCGCGACCGTGATCGAGTGGTCAGCGTGGAGCGGGTTCGGCCCGAGCGAAACGCGCTCGTCCGCACGGTCGGCCAGCAGCGCCGCTTCGTCGTCCCGGAAGTCGTGATGGTCCGAGAGGACGAACACCGGGTCAGACGGTGGGGCAACGTCGACGATTGGGTCGCCGTCCTCGTGGAGTTGGACGACGCTTCCGCGGCGGGCCACGTCGTCGAGCGTCCCCTCGAACCCCCGTCGCGTGAGCGACACGCCCGGCGAGGTCTCGACCGGGACGTGCCCGATAGCCTCCTCCCGTTCCTCCAGAGCCTTGCGTATCAGCGCCGCCGTGGAGCGCTCGTCCGGGTTCAGCCGGCGGAGGTCGCTCCCGTCGAACGTGACGGTGTACGCATCTGATAGCGTCAGGTGGACGCGCACGTCCTCGCGGATGGCGTGGCTCAGGAAGAACGCGCTGGTGACACACCGACAGAGCACGTCGAGTCGGCCGGCCCCACCGGCCAAGTCGTCGAGCGAGAACTCCGGCGTCGTCGGGGCGTCGTGGCCGATGATGACGAACTGGCGCATACGGGTGCGAAGCCGGTCAGAAACTTACGTGCATCGACCGCGAACCCGGCTGCGCTCGGTCGCGCTAACGAGGAGCCAGATACCGAGTGTGTCCACCGTTGCGGTCACGGCGGCGGTGTCCTCCGCCGTGTCTATTTCCCACTGCGGGTCGAAACGCCGTCATGCCCGTGTCAGCGTTCGACGAGTTCGACCACGAAACGCATATGCAACGCGCGTTCGAGCTGGCTCGGACCGCTGTCGACCGCGGCGACCGGCCGTTCGGGTCTGTGCTCGTTCGTGACGACGAGATCGTCATGGAGGCGTCGAACCGCGTCCTCACTGAATCGGATGTGCGACGCCATCCGGAACTCCAACTGGCGCACCGAGCAATGCGCGAGTGTGACCCGGACGGGCGCGCGGAGATGGTGATGTACACGAGCACCGAGCCGTGCCCGATGTGCGCCGGCGGACTCCGGTACGCCGGCCTCGGCAGGGTCGTGTACAGCGTCAGCAGTGAGGAGATGAGCCGTTTCAGCGGCCACGAGGAGTCAGTCCGCTCCGGCGAGATTCTCGCCGGCGTCACCGAGGTCGTTGGACCGATATGTCAGGAGGAGGGACTGGCGATTCACGAGGACTTTGACTGGTAAGGCCGAGTCAGCACTGATTGCGGGAGTCAAATGACTTATTATATGTGTTTGCCAATAAATGGTATGAAATCACTTGACACACCAGTCGGGCAGGTGATGACGAAGCCGGTAAAAACCGTCGACCGCGAGCTTTCCGTCCGAGACGTTTCGAAGCTCCTTGCGTCAGAGGCGGTCGGTTCTGTCGTCGTCGAAACGGAGTACGGGGAGGGCATCCTCACAAAAACAGACATCATTGCTGGCCTCCGCGATGGGATTGACCCGGATACGACGCCGGTCGGTGATCTGATGACAACTCCCGTCAAGACCATCGAAGCCGGTGCCCCGCTAGAGGAGGCAATCGATACGATGGTCGAGCAGAGCATCAAGCGACTCGTGATCGACGGACAGACCGACTGCGTCGGTATCCTCACGACCACAGACGTGATGCAGGAGCTGTCGCCCGACCTAGACCGCGTCGTCGAGATGTTCGCCGAAGGGTGACGGTCACAGGTCGAGAGGCTGTAGCAGTCGGTTAGACATCTAGCGCGTAGCGGTCGCAATGACTGAACCCATGTGAGACTGACGACTGACAGGCAACGTCTGTGTCCAGTGTGGCGAGCCGTCCCGCGAGAGACGGCGTCTCCTGAGCATGGCCAATCGCTGTCCGACGTGTTTCGAAGCCGCACTGTCCGGCGGTCCCACAGAGTGCTGTACGTAACGTCAGTGAGAAGGGCCACAGTCTGCGCCATTGACGCGGCGGGCGAGTATCGACGGAGCCAGATACCGGAAACGCTACAAACATTGTCTAAGCGTCCAGAAAGGGTTTATCAGGAGCGACGAATCGCTGCTTATGCGCAGACGTGCCCTCCTCGCGTCGGTCCCGGGAGCGCTGGCCGGACTCGCCGGCTGTTCGTTCGGCACTCTTGACTCAGGCGAGACTGCCGACGTAACGCCCGCTCCGCGCCCGACGCAGTCAGCGACCGATGCGAACGACAGCGGGACAGCGACGCCGACGGACGCCGAGGACCCGCCGCGACCGGACGACCCGACGACCGTCATCGAATTGGTAACCGGGCCGCGAACCTACGCCCTCAGCTCACCGGGACTCTACACTGACGACGGGGCGCGAGTCGGACTCTGGTTCGATCAGACGGCGACCGATGACCATCCGGCCACGCTTCGCGGCTGGCTCCAGAACGGCAACGAGTTCGAGAACACGTTCAGGATTGAGTGGCTTCCGGGCGTTGGACAGACACACAGCCGCCAGCCAGGCAGCTACAGCCACGAAGCCCGCCTCCATTTCGCGCCCACGGACAACAACGAACTTGCCGACGAAGTGCCCTCACTCGGCCGAACAGACGAGGGATACTGGCGCGTCGACGACGTCGGGCCATGGATGCCTGACACCCACCGACTGGCCCCCGGAGAATGGGTCCAGCTGGAGTACGCCCTTGTCGGCGAACCGGGGCAGTTCGAGCGGCCGACCGGGACCTACGAATTCCGCGGTCGGGACGGGCCACTCTCGGTCTCCGTCTGGGATACCCAAAGTCCCGGCCCGGAAACAGAGTCCCGGTTCACTGGCCGCTCGCTCCCGCCGTTTCCCGACGACGACCGTGTCCAGTGGTTCCACGAAGCAGATAAGACGACCCCAGCCTTCGTTCGACCTAGTACTGAGCGGGCGGAACTGGATGCACAGGTCGGCTTCGTGATGGTTAACAACAGCCACGAGCGACTGCAATGTGGCCACTGGGACCTCTACAAACTGGTCGACGGCGAGTGGTTCCACATCGCGCCAACAGTCCACACCGCGGACTGTCGCCTCCTGTCACCGGGCAGTCAGGAACAGTGGGGGCTCCGGGCATTCAACGGACAGGCAGTCGGGTGCAGCACCGGCGACTGCCACTGTGACGGTCTCACGCAAGCATACCTCGGCGGCGGCGAGTACGCCGTCGTCGCCGGCTACGGGCACGCGAGGGCCAACAGCGGTGCGCTAGTCGAATTGGCCGGCGACCGCGCTACCGTGACGCCAACCGACGGCGTGTCGACGGCGCGCGACGGCGACACTGTCACCGTGACGACTGGCCGTCACGGCGATGGGGCGCGTTCTGCCGACGCGACATTCTCGCTGACTCGCACCGATAGCGCGGGCGAGCAGGTGCTCGCCGAACAGGTGATGGCGAGCGGTCGGTTTGCCACGTCCGACGGCGGACTTCGCAACGCCCTCCCGTTCCTAACAGACGATGTGTCCCGGGTCGTTGTCGATACCGACGAGCGGGCCGTCGACGGCGTACTCGGATACGATTCCAACAGTCGACGGTTCCAGTTCCGCGGACAGGCGTACGAAGCGACTCGAGGCCGGGCCGACAGCTGATACTCGTGTGGCGGCCTCTTTGCTTCTCAGTACCGTAGTTGAAAAAGTGGGCCGGCGCGAATTCGAATCGCGGTTACGGCCACCCGAAGGCCGAAGGATACCAGGCTACCCCACCGGCCCGTGCGATAGCAGTCGAATAGAAGACAGGGTCGGTTTTAACGGTTGCGAAACAGTGAGAGGCGGAGCGGTTTCCCGTAGTCCTGTCGAAGCCCCGTGCATGAGGGTCCACGACGAGTTCATCCCGCAGGAGACGTTCGCTACCTGTCTCGACAACATGCCACAGCCCTGCGTCGACCTCGTGGTCGAGTACGAGGGAGGTATCCTGCTGACGCGCCGGCAGAAGGAACCGGCGAAAGGCGAGTGGTTCTGGCCGGGCAGTCGCCTGTACAAGGGCGAGCGGCTCGACGACGCGGCACATCGAATCGCGCGCGAGGAACTGGGACTCAACCTCGTGACGGTCGAGCAACTCGGCATCAGCGAGCACTTCTGGGAGACGTCGGCCGTCGACGGCGTCGACACCCGCCACACGATTCCCGTCGTCTACCGGGTCGAACCCGAGGGCGACCAGTCCGTCACGCTGGACGAGCAACACGACGCGACCCAGGTCGTCACGGCCCCGCCCGAGGGGGCGAACCGCTACGTCACGGAGTACTTCGAGCGGTTCGACATCGGCGAGTAGCGGGCCGCGAGCGCTCTGTCCTCGATTCGAGTACCGTCCGAGAGAACGGCAAGCGATTGAACAGAAGATTGATTACGCGTCGCAGTTACTCACTATTTGAGTAACTATGACCATCCTCATCACTGGCGGCGACGGCTACGTCGGGTGGCCGGCCGCGCTGCGCATCGCAGACCGAACGGACGACCGCGTCCTCCTCGTCGACAACTTCGCCCGCCGGGAGTGGGTCGAAGACGTTGGCGCGACGAGTGCGACACCGGTCGCAAGCATCGACGAGCGCCTCGACGCGGCCCGCGAGGTCCACGGCCTGACGAACCTCTCGTTCGTCGAGGGCGACCTCGCCGAGAAGTCCTTCGTCGACGAACTGCTGGCGGTCCACGAGCCGGACGTGGTCGTCCACACCGCCGCCCAGCCGTCCGCGCCGTACTCCCAGATCAACGGCGAGCGGGCGAACTACACCCAGCACAACAACCTTCAGGCGACCCGGAATCTCCTGTGGGGCCTCGAAGAGCACGCCCTCACAGACACCCACTTCGTTGAGACGACGACGACGGGCGTCTACGGTGCGCCAGAGTTCCCGATTCCCGAGGGCGGCGCGACGATGGAGAACCAGGGCGAGCGCGACGACGTGCCGTTCCCCAACATGGGCGGGAGCTGGTACCACGCGACGAAGGGCTTCGACGCACAGAACATGCGGCTGGCCCACACCCAGTTCGACATCCCGATTTCGGACGTGCGGACGGCCATCGTCTACGGAACCGAGACCGAGGAGACCCGCGCTGACGACCGGCTCAAGACGCGCTTCGACTTCGACTACTACTTCGGAACGGTTACCCACCGCTTCTGTGCGCAGGCGGTCGCGGGCTACCCGGTCACGGTATACGGCAAAGGCGAGCAGCGCAAGCCGTTCATTTCGCTGGAAGACGCCGTCGAGGGGCTAGCCGAAGTCGCGCTGACTGATCCCGACGACCGACCAGAGGGGCTGACGGTGTACAATCAGGTCACGCGCGCAATCAGCATCGTCGAGATCGCCGAAACCATCGCTGACGTGGGCAGCGAGTACGACCTCGACGTTGCCGTCGAACACTTCGAGAACCCCCGCGACGAAGACGAGACTCACAAGATGGAGATCGAAAACGACCGCTACGCCGACCTCATCGGCGGCCAGTCACAGTCCTTCGAGGACGGCGTCGACGACATCTTCGAGACGCTGACCCGTTACGCCGACACCATCGAGGCACACGAGGACCGGTTCCTGCCGGGCGTCCTGAGCGAGGACTAACGATGGACGTGCTGGTCACCGGGGCCTGTGGCTACATCGGCAGCGCGCTGGTCCCGCTGCTCCGGGCGGACGACCGCGTGGACGATGTCGTCGTCTTCGACGACCTTTCTTCAGGGTCGCCGCGCGCGCTGCTCGGGACGCTCGGGGACGGCCTCGAATTCCGCCGCGGCGACGTCCGCGAGTACGGCGACGTGGAAAGCGCCATGCGCGGCGTTGACCGTGTCATCCACCTCGCAGCCATCACCGGCGCGTCGAGCACCCACGACCGCCGCGAGGAGACGTTCGCTATCAACTACGACGGGACGGAGAACGTCCTGACGGCGGCGGGCAAACTCGGCGTCGACCACGTGGTCTTTGCCTCCTCGTGTAACGTCTACGGTCGCGCGACCAGCACCGACATCGACGAGACGGTCGACCCGGACCCCATCAACCCCTACGCGGAGACGAAACTGCAGTCCGAGACGCTGCTCCGGGAGTACTGCGAGGAGTTCGACATGACCGGGACCGCCCTCCGGATGGCCACGAACTTCGGCCACTCGCCGGGCATCCGGTTCAACCTCGTCGTGAACTACTTCGTGTTCCGCGCGCTCACCAACCGCCCGCTCACCGTCTACGGCGACGGCTCGAACTGGCGGCCGTTCATCCACGTCCAGGACGCCGCCCGCGCCTACGCCGAAGCGGTGTGCGATCCCGAATCCTGGGACGAACCGGTGTACAACGTCGGATCGATGGAGTCGAACTACCAGATCTCGGACATCGCCGATCTTGTCGCAGAGGAGGTTGCCCCGGTCGACGTGACCTATCTCGAAGACGAACATCCCGGCCCGTCGTATCACGTCAACTTCGACCGACTGAGCGGGACCGGCTTCGAACCATCGTGGACGCTTCGGGAGGGCGTCCGCGACCTCGCGGAGAAATTTACGACCAATGTCTGATTCAGAACCCACGAGCGAACCGCCCCACGTCGCCGTCACCGGCGCTGCGGGCTACATCGGCAGTCGCGTCATCTACGAGCTACAGCAGACCCACCCCAACTGGGAGATCACCGCTATCGACAACTTCTATCTCGGTACCGTGCAGTCCGTCGGCGATGTCGATATCGAACACGTCGACATCCGGAACCGGGACCGTCTGGAGGCGGCGCTAGACGGGGCCGACGTCGTGATGCACCTCGCTGCGATCTCCGGTGTCGACGACTGCGAGGAGAAACAAGACCTAGCGTATGAGGTGAACGTTCAGGGAACGGACAACGTTGCCTGGTTCTGCCGCAAGACTGGTGCAGCGCTGATTTTCCCGTTCTCGATGGCTGTTATCGGCGACCCACAGGAGTTCCCCATTACGATCGATCATCCACGGGACCCGCTGAACTGGTACGGGCGGACGAAACTGCTCAACGAGCGCGATATCGAGACGTACGCCGACGGGGCGTTCCCCGCCCACCAGTTCATGATATCGAACCTCTACGGGAGCCACGAGATAGACGGTCAGACCGTCTCGAAGGGGACTGTCATCAACTTCTTCGTGAACCGCGCGCTCGCCGGCGAGACGCTGACAGTTTACGAGCCGGGAACACAGTCCCGGAACTTCATCCACGTCAAGGACGTAGCCCGGGCCTACGTCGATAGCTGCGAACGGCTGCTAGAGCAACTGGACCGCGGCGAGACCGGCGTCGAGAAATATGAGATCGCGAGTGACGAAGACCCGGGCGTCCATACTGTCGCCGAACTCGTCAGTGACATCGCCGCCTCGGTCGCTGACATCGATGCCGACGTGGAACTGGTCGAGAACCCGCGGGGCGACGACGAAACGCTCGTCGATTCGTTCCCGGTCGACACTGACCGAACGGCTGACGTGCTGGGCTGGACCCCGGAACACGACGTAGAGTCAGCGATCCGGACGGCACTGGAATCGACGACCACGTAGACATCGAGTCCCGATGGATTTATTCGCCAGACCGGAAAGAGAAGAGACATGAGCGACACGCCCGGGGCGGGAGCGGTACTCGATGACCGGCCCGAGCTACGAGATGCGACAGAAGCCGTTCTGGCCGTCGACGACGAACAAGACGGCTGGACGTTCGACGATATCCCAATCGATTCGGGCCAGTTCGGCGAACTCGTCTCCACGGGCATCGTCGAGAAAGACGGCGAGCAGTATCGAGTCGCCGACCCAGACGCTGTGCGGGCCGCGCTCGACGGCGAGCCTGAGACCGGTGGCGACAGCGGACGCGAGATGGCGCTCGGTGACGCACTGCGTTTTGATTTCGACGCGCGAGCAACCGGATTGCTCATCGCCGCCCTATCGGTCGTACTCGTCGCCCGAACCTACGTCATCGGGTCGATATATCGCGGCGACGACATCGTTCTCTCGAGTAACGACCCCTATTACTACAGATACCACGTCGAACAGGTCGCGGCAAACGCCGGCAGCGCGGCCGATTTCGGGGCGCTCTCCGTGCTTCCGGACGCAGTGACAAAGGGAGAGCCGCTTATGATCGCGACACTCTGGTGGGTTTCCAGCCTCTTTGGCGGGAGCAACGAAATTATCGGCCACGTTCTCGCCTGGTATCCGGTCGTGTCAGCACTCGTCACGAGCGTCCTGCTCTATCTGCTCGCAGTTCGGGTATCCAGCGACCGGCGTGTCGGCCTCGCATCGGTGCTGTTCCTCGCGTTTATTCCGGGCCACGCCTTCCGGACCAGCCTCGGGTTCGCGGATCACCACGCCTTCGACTATCCCTGGCTGGCACTCACCGCCCTTGCACTCGTAGTCGCGCTAACGACGGCCACGAATCGAACGTCGCTTCGTCGACCACAGCCGTGGATTGCCGCGGTCGGCATCGGTGTCGGTACTGCCGGCCAGGTGCTCGCGTGGGAGGCCGGGCCGTTGCTCGTCCTCCCGGTCAGTCTGGTGGTGCTGGGACAGACACTGCTGGATGTCTCGAACGACCGGTCGGCACTGGTCAGCAACGCGCCGGTCCTTGCCGGCGTTAGCCTCGGTGCGATACTCGCCTGGAGTGTGCATACTGTCACCGGCTGGCAAACTGCGCTCGTCACTAGCGCGCCAGCACTACTGACACTGGGTACTGTCGTCGTCATTGCGACGGCGGAAGTAGCCCGGCGCTTCGGTGGTACTGTCGAACAACTGGCTGTGGTCGATCTCGGACTTGGTGTCGTTGGCCTCCTCGTCTTCCGCTTTGGCTTCGCCGAGCAGTGGGACACGTTCAATAGCCGGCTCGACTTGTTATTTCGATCCGACGCAATCGCCGAGACGTACGGACTGTTCAGCGCGGACGCATTTGGCTTCCTGTTTCTGCTCGGTCTGACGCTGTTCCTGGCGCTGCCGGCAATGGTGTGGGGACTTGACCTCGCGTGGAGCGACCAGAGCGGCTGGCTCGTCGCCAGTAGCTACGTCTGGGTGCTGTTCGCTCTCGCGGTGATTCAGGTCCGTTTCGTCGGCGAACTGGCCACGTTTCTCGCGCTGTTCGCCGGCCTTGCGTTCGTCTGGGTCGCCTCGTGGGTCGAACTCGCCCGTCCAGTACTCACGACCGGTGACAGGGACTTGCGAGACGTACTCGTTCCGGACAGCCGCGCGGTTGCGTCGCTGTTCGTGCTGTTCCTGTTGTTCGGATCCCTCGGGATAGTGCAGGTCCCGGTGAAGACGAGTCAGGTACTTGTCGAGGACGGGACGTACGACGCGGCGACTGCAATCGAAGCTGACGCCGCCGAGCGGGGATTCGAATACCCGGAAAACTACGTCCTCAGCCGCTGGGGACAGAGCCGCGTGTACAACTACTTCGTCAACGGCGAGTCACGGAGCTTCAGTTACGCCCGCCAGAAGTACGGGCCATTCGTCGCAGAAACAGACCCTGATGCGGCCCTCAGTCGGATTTCCAACCGAGTCGGGTACATTGTAACGACGGAAGCCGATATCGAGGAACCGACCACGATGTACGCTCGGCTACACCAGCACTTCGGAAGCCGCAACGGAGATGTGGACGGACTGGCACACTACCGCCCGCTCTTCACAAGCGAAGACGGAAGCCATAGAGCGTTCGCGGTTGTTCCCGGTGGGGAGATCAAGGGGACTGCGGCCCCGAATTCGACCGTCTCGGTCGTAACGACGCTCGCTGTCTCAGGCAGGGAGGTCGACTACGAGCGCCAGACAACGGCCAATCGGAACGGTGACTTCACTGTTACCGTCGCAAACCCCGGGACGTACACCGTGACGACCGACGGCGGAAACAAAACGACTGTCGAAGTCACGGAGCAGATGGTGTACAGCGGCGGTAATGTCACTGTCGAGTGATTTTGGAGACAGGCACGCTGTAGGTCTGAAGCGAAACGACCATTGTACCCACCGAGAGAACAGAGGGTGTGCGCGTCTGGGTTCGTGCCGTCATCGTGGTTGTGCTGTGTGTGACACTCGGAGGACTGTTCGTCCACGCAGAGATAACAGAAGACGAATTGTCACCGTATCCAGATGCTGCGGACCTTTCGACCGGGTACGAGTCGTACGTCGGACAGCAGCTCATGGTGTTTGGAACAGTGACAGAGACTGGCGACGGCGGGATTGATATCCGAGTCGAGAGCGACGGGACGGCAATTACACTCAGGGTCACTGAGACGAACACAGCCGTCGAATCCGGTGGCGTCGTCCAGGTGTACGGGACGCTCGAACCGGAGCAGACGATAGCGGCTGAACGCGTCGAAGTCGTCAACAGCAGCCGGTGGGCCGAATTCTACAAGTACGGTGCCTCGGCTATCGGTGCCTTCGGATTCCTGCTGCTGTTCTTCCGGTACTGGCGTATCGATCGAGACACGTGGACACTGGAGGCCCGCGATGGCTGACCTGCTGACGCACCTGCTCGCTCCGTACATCCTTCTCACGGTTACGAGTTGGCGCGTCGACTGGCTCGACCAGCGCTGGGTCGTCGTTGGGATGGGCGGGGCGGCGATTCCGGATACAATAAAAGTCGGACTCGTGGTGAACGAGGAGACGGTCGAAGCACTTCTCGGCGTTCCGTTCACCTACAGGCCTCTCTCGACGCTCGGCGGAGTGCTGCTACTGTCCGGCATCATCGCCGTCGCGTTCGAGCGTCAGCACTGGCGACGGGTGTTCGGCCTCGTGACATTCGGCGGCCTCACCTCGCTCCTGCTCGATGGGATGCGGGTGTACGCCGACGGTCGGGCCAGCGCCTGGCTGTATCCGTTTACGAACTGGCGGCCGCCGACACCGAGCCTGTACGTGTCTTCGGATCCGACGGTACTCGTGGTGGCGTTACTCGTTGCCGGGACGGTAGCTCTACTCGACAGACGAATACGAGCGCGTCGCTAGCCGCGCTACCAAGTCAACCCTTCGTAGGTGAGACCGTCGCGTCGCTCGATGATGCGTCGGCCGTCGACGACGACAGGGTTAGCCATATCGTCGAATTCAGCATCGAGCGCCGCAAACTCGTCCCAGTCAGTGACAACGACAGCGCCGGATGCCCCCGCGAGAGCGTTCGCCGCGGAGTCGGCGTACTCGATGTCAGGGTAGCGCTCGCGCATGTTCTCGGTCGCGACTGGGTCGTAGGCGACGATGTCTGCGCCACGCTCCTGCAGTCCCTCGATGACCGGTACCGCTCGCGTGTTCCGGATGTCGTCCGTTCCGGGCTTGAATGCCAGTCCGAGGACGGCGATTCGCTTCCCGGACACGTCGACGTGGTCATCGAGGAGGGAAAGGAGGCGCTCTGGCTGGGTGTCGTTCAGCTCAACGGCCGCAGAGAGAACTGCGGGGTCGTAGCCCCGCTCCCGCGCCGCGGCGATGATAGCGTCCGTGTCCTTCGGGAAGCAACTGCCGCCCCAGCCGACGCCGCTCCGGAGAAATTGCTCGCCGATTCGGTCGTCGAGTCCGATAGCGTCGGCTACCTCGTAGGCGTCGACGCCGAACTCCTTGCAGATGTTCCCGATGTCGTTGATGAGGCTGACTTTCGTCGCCAAAAACGTGTTGTTGGCGTACTTTATCATCTCGGCCTCGGCGATACCGGTTTCGACGACCGGGGTGTCGCCGTCAGCGGCCTCGCGCAGCGGTTCATAGAGATCGTGGAGAAGGTCCGTTGCGCGGTCATCGTCCGTCCCGAAGACGAGTTTGTCAGGGTTCAGGAAGTCCGCGACGGCCGTTCCCTCGCGCTGGAACTCGGGATTGGACGCGACGAGGAAATCCGTTCCACGTTCGAGACCGGCGTCGGCAATACGGGCTGCAAGCCGGTTCTCGGTCGTGTTCGGGACGACAGTCGACTTCGTGACGACGAGATGCGGGCCCTCTGTCGCGTTCTCAGCGCCGGCCAGCGCCTCACCGATGGATGCCGCACCGGCTTCCATGAACTGGAGGTCGATGCTCCCGTCGTCGTTCGATGGCGTCGGGAGCGCTAGCATCGTCAGCTCAGTATCGAGAATCTCGGCGTAGTCGGTACTTGCCCGAAGGCGACCGCCGCCATGTTCAGCGACGAGTTCGTCGAGACCGGGCTCGTGTATCGGCGACTCGCCGTCGTTTACCGCGTCGACGATATCCTCATCGATGTCTATCGTTACGACTTCGTGCCCGAGATCTGCAAGACACGCCGCGACCGTCGTCCCGACGTATCCGCTCCCGACAATACTGACGTTCATCAGGCACCAGTAGTCAAGGAGCGGATATTATAATTCGGGTCTTATAATTCGACAAGAGTTTTATCGGACGGCCAACGAATTGAGAGACATGAAAGCTGTCGTACTCGCCGCTGGTGAGGGGACCCGTCTCCGCCCGCTGACCGAAGACAAGCCAAAGGGAATGGTAGAGGTCGCGGGGAAGCCGATTCTGACGCACTGCTTCGAGCAGTTGATCGAACTGGGCGCTGACGAACTGCTGGTAGTTGTCGGCTACAAGAAGCAGGCCATCATTAATCACTACGAGGACGAGTTCGATGGCATCCCGATCACCTACACCCACCAGCGCGAGCAGAGCGGCCTCGCTCACGCGCTCCTGACCGTTGAGGAGCACGTCGACGACGACTTCATGTTGATGCTCGGCGACAACATCTTCGACGCAAACCTCCAAGACGTCGTCAACCGCCAAGCGGAGGAACGTGCCGACGCCGCCTTCCTCGTCGAGGAAGTGCCCTGGGAGGAGGCCGGTCGCTACGGCGTCTGTGACACCAACAAGTACGGCGAGATCACCGAGGTCGTCGAGAAACCGGAAGAGCCGCCGTCGAATCTGGTGATGACCGGGTTCTACACCTTCACGCCGGCCATCTTCCACGCCTGTCATCTGGTGCAACCCTCTAATCGCGGCGAGTACGAGATCAGTGATGCGATTGACCTCCTGTTGCACTCCGGGCGAACGATCGACGCGATCCGCATGGACGGCTGGCGAAACGATATCGGTTATCCCGAGGACCGCGACCAGGCCGAAAAACGGCTACAGGGCGAGGTTGACCCGGAGATGGCCGCCGAAAACATCGCCGCAAGCGAGTGAGCGACGAAACCGTATCATCCCGCCAGTAACCAGTGTGACAGTACGGTCAGGTATGTCTCACAGTCGGACTGGATTTCAATCGAAAGGCTGGACCACCACCGTGCGACCATCTTTCACGGACAGCGTTAAACGGGGCGGGTATAACGAACGCTGGCTCGGCGTTGCGAGAGTCGACACGACCGGGGCGAGGCGGTCGCTGTGGGTACATCGCCTCACGAACGCCGCTTGTGTAGCACTCGCTCTCAGTAACACAACGGCCGTTCAGGGTTGTCGTGCTGCGTGGCCACACGCGGTCAGTTCAGTATTTGAGTCCCGGGACGCAGGACTTATCCCGGAACTCGGCAATCACAGTGATAATGGATAGTGGCTGGCGGTACCGGGTCACAAGTGTAGCCGGCGTTGTCGTGCTGACAGCGGTCGCCGTTGCACTTGTTAACAACGCTACCATCCAATCGATAGCGACAACCCTCCCGGTACTCAGTCGGCTCCCGACCGATCCCCCAACGGGGCCGGAGTTCACAATCGAGGTCTTGGTCACGATCGCCGTCGTCGTCAGTGTGTTCCTCCCACTGTACAAGCCCCGCCCGCGAAGAATTCTCGACGCGATAGCACTGGCCCAAAAGCGGGTGCTCGTGGCGGCTCTCGTTCTGGCGACGATCGGCTACTTCGACTATTCCTACAAGCTGCCGCGTTTGACTGTCGTGTTAGTGACTCCGTTATTACTGGTCGCACTGCCGGCGTGGTTTGTGTGGATTCGGAAGCGGCCGTCGTCAAACGGCGAGCGGACCATCGTCGTCGGCGACGATCTCCGTGTGATAGAGGAAGTGGCGAGCGAGGTTGACGGGACGCTGCTGGGCTATCTCTGTCCGACGAGTGTGATGACGACAATCGAACGGACCGAAGCCGTCGCCGACGGCGGCACCAACCCGAGTGGGTTGGAACGATTGGGTGGCCTCTCGCGAATCGAGGACGTACTCGTCGAGTATGATGTCGATTCAGTCGTACTGGCGTTTGAACACGCCGACCGAGCTGAGTTCTTCGGCGCCCTCGACGCGTGTTACGAGTACGGTCTCGACGCGAAAGTCCACCGCGACCATGCAGACTCTGTGTTGACCGCCAGCGGTGGAGTCGGGACCCTGGTCGACGTAGAGATCGAACCCTGGGACATACAGGACTACATTCTCAAGCGCGCGTTCGATATCGCGTTTGCATCGGCCGGGTTGATCGCGCTATCACCGGTGATTATCGGGATTGGAGTCGGAATAAAGCTAGAAGACGGCGGCTCGATACTGTACCGGCAGGACCGGACAGCCGTGTTCGGCGAAACCTTCTCCATCTATAAGTTCCGCTCGATGATCGAGAACGCGGAAGACGAAACCGGCGCGAAGATCAGTGACGAAGATGCGGGTGAAGTCGACCCACGCGTAACATCAGTTGGGCGAGTACTTCGACAGACGCACCTTGATGAGATTCCACAGCTCTGGTCGATACTACGGGGTGATATGAGCGTTGTCGGGCCACGGCCCGAACGACCGGAGCTTGACTCGGATATCCAGACCGGAGTCGTTGACTGGCAGAAGCGTTGGTTCGTCAAGCCGGGCCTAACCGGGCCCGCCCAGGTCAATCACGTGACTGGAAAAGAGCCGGGCGAAAAGCTGCGGTACGACCTGGAGTACGTTCGCGACCAGTCGTTTAGCTACGATATGAAACTCGTTTCGAGACAGATCTGGAGTGTTGTTATCGATATACTGTTCGCGTACAGAGACCCGTAGAACCGTTCACACGGCGCAGACTTCTTCAGCGAGCAATGGACGACAGTCCCGGAGGCGTTGGTGCCAGAACTCACTCAGTCCGGTCATGGGTGGGACCAGTTACAAGAAGCACAGCAGTTCGTGAGAAATGCACTGGGGTCAATGAGGGGCTGCGTACGAAATGATGAGCAGGAATCTGTTGTAAGGTCTGGAGACCAAGCGAAAAGGCCATACACTGGCCGGGAAATGCCCCTGTATGAAGTCGATGAAAGAGCCATTCGGTATCATCGACGACGAGGGGAATCTGTTTGGCGTTGTCAATATTATTGATGCCCTCGTCGTCGTGTTTGTTCTCGCTGCAGTTGTCGCTGGAGCCGGCCTGGTACTGGCAGACGATAGCGATTCGAGTTCAGCCCCGACGACCGAGACAACCAATGTAACACTGGATCTCGGTACCCAACCTGAATATATTACTTCTCAAATATCGGCCGGTGACAGCTACAGCCCGTCGAAGAATTCGGACGTAACGATTACCGACGTGTATTTCACCCCACAAGATGGATCAACACGGGCGGTAGTTCGAGCCGAATTGTCGGGACCGGCTTCGGGAGAAACTATCCAGTACAGCGGCGCACCGCCACGATACGGCCGCCAGCTCGAGATTCTGACTGAGACGTACTCCACAAAGGGGACGATTCGTGACGTTGGTGGTGGCTCCGAACTGACCACGACTGAGACAGAGGTAGTAGTCAGAGCGGATCTGTCAGAAACCGACGCTAGGCGTCTCAGCCCCGGGCAACCGATCCGTGTGCAAGGACGAGAAGTGGCCACTATCGAATCGGTAACGGCATACGGGACCGACAATCCCGATACGAAGACCGTCTTCCTCGGATTAACACTCCAGAGCGCGACCTACGGCGAACAGCAGGCGTTCGGCGAGACGACAATCCGGCCGGGAGTAAGCCTCTCACTCCCGACGGAAGCGGGCCTTGTTAAGGGTAAAATCACGCGAGTCGGTGCGACAACGCAACGTGGCCAGCCCGCCACTCGCGATGTCAAGCTACAGTTGTCTAACGTGTCACCGTTACTCGCGAACAGCATCTCTCCAGGGATGACAGAGTCGTTCGGTGGTGAAACAATCGCGCGGATTTCGGCTGTCCAGCGCCAGAATGCGACAATCATCACCAGGGGACAGAATGGCGAGATATACGAGCGGACACATCCGATAAATCAAGACGTCACCGTCACCGCAAACCTCTCTGTTCGAGAGACCGACACCGGCGTCACATTCAAAGGCCAGACACTCCAGCAGGGGCGCGTCGTGACACTGGATCTAGACACTATAACAGTCAAAGCGACCGTGATCTCAGGCCATCGATAAGAAGCACAGAGATGTCACAATGGTGAAACAGCGTCTCCAGTCGGCTGTCGAGAACTCAACGCTCAAGTCGGTTTCCGAGGAGTTCATACGGGGTTTCGAGCGCTCGACGCTCGGCAAGACCTGGATTCAGGTCCTCGAGATAACGAGAGCATCCAGACTCTATCGCTGGCTCACGACAGAACCGGAGTCGACAACTATCGTCATCGATCTACGTAAAACGCACACTTTCGGCCCAGTACTCGCTGTTCTCGACGCTGCCACGCCTCAAGTTACACGCTTCTGGGAAACGTCCCGTCTCGCCGCGGTGGCACGGGCTATCGAAAACGCCTTCTCTGGTTCGAAAGCAGTCAGGCTGATGGCAAAGATCTTCGAACCGCCGGAACCACCAGCAAACGGCGACCAGCGCGAGTAGCCAGCTACGCCATTCTCATTCGACCGTCACGCTTTTTGCCAGGTTGCGCGGCTTGTCGATGTTCCGCCCCAGCAACGCGGCCGTGTGATACGACACTAGCTGCAGGTGCGTGTTCGCCAGCACAGCGGCGGCCCGCGGGTGGGTCTCCGGAATGTGGAGCACGTGGTCGGCGTATCGTTCAACGTCGCTCTGTCCGTCGGTAATCGCGACCACCGGTGCGTCGCGGGCTTCGACCTCTTTGACGTTACCGATGGTCTTGCGGGCGCGCTCGTCGTCGCCGGTCACGATAGCGAACACCGGCGTGTTCTCGGTCACCAGCGCCAGCGGGCCGTGTTTTAGCTCACCCGCGGCGAAGCCCTCAGCGTGCTTGTAGGTGATCTCTTTCATTTTCAGTGCGCCTTCGAGCGCGACGGGGTTCTGGTATCCACGGCCGATGAAGAAGTACGCGCTGGCGTCCTGATACAACTCAGCGACTTCCTGGGCAGCAGATTCGTCGAGGACCTCCTGAACGTGACCGGGGAGGTCACGGAGCGCGCTGATGACCTGCCTGGCGTCGCCGGTCGAGGAGGTCCCGAGCGCGAGCAGGTTCAGCGCAGCCAGTTGCGAGGCGAAGGTCTTGGTGGCGGCGACGCCGATTTCCGGGCCAGCGCGGATGTACAGCGCGTGATCGCACTCGCGGGCCGCAGTGGAGCCGACGACGTTGGTCACAGCCAGCGTGCGCGCGCCCCGACGGCGGGCCGCCCGAAGTGCCGAAAGGGTATCGGCGGTTTCACCGCTCTGGGTGACGCCGACGACGAGCGCGTCACCGATAGGTGGGGTCGCAGTCGCGTACTCGCTGGCGAGGAACGCCTGTGCGGGGATGCCCGCTTCGCGGAACAGTTGCGCGCCGTGCAGGGCGGCGTGATACGAGGTCCCGCAGGCGACGAACTGGACGCCGGTCGGGGAGAGGTCGCCGAGGTCGCCGATGTCGACCGTGCCGGCGAGTTCGTCGACCCGGCCCCGCAAGCACTGCCGGAGCGCGCGCGGTTGCTCGTGAATCTCCTTGAGCATGAAGTGGTCGTAGCCGCTCTTGCCGGTCTCTTCGGGGTCCCACTGAACGGTGTCGACGTCCTTCTCGATGACGGTGCCGTCGGTGTCGGTGACGGTCCAGCCGTCGTCGTTGAGCCGAGCGAACTCGCCGTCAGCGAGGTAGACGACCTTGTCGGTGAAATCGCGGAAGGCGGGCACGTCACTCGCCAGGTAGGTCGCGTCCTCGCCGATGCCCAGGACGAGCGGCGAGTCGTTTCGAGCGGCAAACACCGAGTCACAGCCGGCGACGACGACGGCGATTGCGAAGCTGCCGTCGAGTCGGCCGATGGCTTCGCGAACCGCGTCTTCGGGGTCCGCACCGCTGCTCAGCGCGTCCTCGATGAGATGGGGAACCACCTCGGTGTCAGTGTCGGACGTGAACGTGTGGCCGGCCCCGACGAGTTCGTCCCGCAGGGACTGGTAGTTCTCGATGATGCCGTTGTGGACGACGGCGACGTCGCCGGTGCAGTCCTGATGCGGATGGGCGTTCTCGTCGGTCGGCGGCCCGTGCGTGCTCCAGCGGGTGTGGCCGATGCCGACCGACCCCGAGAGCGTCCGATCGGACAACGCTTCGCGCAGGTCGGCTATCTTCCCGGAGTGTTTGCAGAGGTCGATGTGATCGTTCGCCAGGGCGACGCCCGCGGAGTCGTACCCGCGATACTCCAGCTTCGAGAGGCCGTGAACGAGCGTGTCGAGCGTTTCGTCGCCGCGGCCGACACAGCCGATAATCCCGCACATCAGCGGACCACCTCCGCGTCTTCGCGGACAGTTCCATCGACTGTGACGCCGGTGGCGAGCCGAGCGTTGGGGCCCACAAGCGACCCGGGGACGAAACTCACGTCACCGAGTGCGACGGCACGGTCGGCGATAACAGCGCCCAGCCGCTGGTCCTCGAACACCGCTGTACCGACCTGAACGTCGGCCGGGCCGCCGGGGACAACCGTGTTGACGCCGAGATTCACGTCCTGGCCAGTGACGGTGTCGACGAGAGTCGAGCTCGGGTCGACACGCGTGTCTGCGTCGAGGACGGTGTGCTGGATGACGCTGTTGGCCCCGATAGTGACGTTGCGTCCGAGCGCGACATTCGGACCGATGACAGCGTCCGGACCGATCTCACAGTCGGGGCCAATAACGGCCGGCGACTGGAGAGTCGCCTCGTCGTGGACACGTGCGGAGTTGTCGACCCAGACCTGTTCGTCTCGGGCCGATTCGACGACCCGGCCCCGAGCCAGCACCTCGCGGGCGACGGTCAACAGGTCCCATGGGTATGTCGCGTCGACCCACATCCCGTCGACCTCGACCGCGCGGACACGGTCAGATTCCAGCAGGAGTTCGATTGTATCGGTCAGTGCCAGTTCGCCGGCGTGGCGCGTCGTTTCGTCGATCGCTTCGAAAATGTCACCGTCGAAGGCGTACACGCCGCCGTTGATGAGCCTGAACTCGTCGTGTTGTGGCTTTTCGACGATATCGACGATATCGCCGTCCTGTACCTCGACAGCACCGTACCGACTGGTGTCCTGTCGTTCAACCACAGCGATGCTCGTGTGCTCAGTCTCTGCATAGGAGGAGTCTACCGCCTCGATAGTGGCCGCGTCGACGAGACGGTCACCGTTCATCACCAGAACCGGGCCGTCGACAACGCTTCGTGCCTGGAGGAGTGCGTGCCCGCTGCCCAGCTGTTTTGTCTGGCTCACGTAAGAAATCGGAACGCCACGGTACGTCGGACCGAAGTGGTCCTGCACGCGGTCGCGCTTGTAGCCGACGACGACGACCAGTTTCTCGATGCCTGCCTCGACCAGCGCGTCGAAGACGTGTTCGAGAATCGGCCGGTTTGCGGCCGGTAACATTGGTTTTGGCCGGTTTCGCGTCAACGGCCGGAGGCGAGTTCCCTCACCCGCAGCGAGGACCACAGCCGTATCGATGTGCATACCTGTTGCAGACGGAGGAGGGGCTTCAATATGGCGGCCTTACCGAGATTCGTCGGTGTCTACTCGCCACGCATGTCCAGATTATGGTGTGAAAATCAAACGCAGCAGGCGACCGGGGCATCCAACCATATCAACTCAGTCCAGAGCCGCGGACTACTGCTCGCCCATCCGCTCACCGGCGACTCGACGCCCCTTCGTCGTCAGGTTCACTTCAGTCCGTTCCCGGAGTACGCTTATTACATCGAGTTCGATCAGACGGTCGAAGATTTCCTCGGTTTTGTCGACATCGATACCGACGAAATTGGGGATGTCGAACGGCGATACGCCGGAGTGTAGTGCCATGATGACCCGTTTCTCCGTCGAACTCAGGTCCAAATCAGCTTGGTTCTGTTCGGCGCTCTCTTCGAGCATCGTCCGGAGGACAGTGGCGTGAAACTCCTCACCCGCGAGGTGTGTTTCGACGCTGATGTCGTCCTCGCTGTGCTCGACCTGAATGACCGTCCGCTCCTCGCCGCTGACCTGCTTCTCTTCGACAGCGAGATCACCGATGTCGGCGCGGTCGACGACGACGGCCTGCCCATCGGCCATCGCGAGCTTTAGCGCCTCGTCGCCGACTTTTATCCGGCCTTTCGTCCACTCGGCGGACTGGACGACGCCGCCTTTGAGCGCGGGGTGCTGGACCAGCACGATTGCGCCGTCGAGACTCGCCCGGTAGAAGTCAGTCTCGAACGCCTCGTGGTCCGATGCCGACACGAGGATGACATCCTCGCCGACGTAGAGCGCAACGTAATCGGAGACGCCAGCGCTCTGCTGGTTCACGTCGAACCGGTCGGCGATACGGTCGATGTCGGTCAGCGAGATCTGTCGCTTGTCGTCGCCCAGCAGGGCGACTCGCTCGGTGGTGAGGACGATGCGACAGTTTCGCCACTCGGCGTCGGTGAGACGCTGGCCCTGTGAGACCGCCTGAAGGAACTGTCCCTTTGTATCGGCGATCTTCTTTTCGGTGTCGCTCATACCCCGTACCGGCCTCTCGTACCTCCGTTGTCCGCAGGACTCAATATAACTTCCGTCGCCAGTGTCGAAACTGAGAACGGCCGGCTGCACTGGCGGGTCGCTCACAGCAGAGTTGTACACAATTAGATAGGATATTTTTTGCGTGCGGCGGTGTACTGTCAACTGATGACTCGGGGCGACGAACCGGATCGGGGCCAGTCCCAACCGGGGCGAGAGACAGTCGAACCACCGGACTGGTTCGTCGAACAGGCGAACGTGACAGACCCAGCTATCTACGACCGCTTCGAGCGGGAGTGGCCCGATTGCTGGCGCGAGGCCGCTGAGTTGCTCGACTGGGAGGAGCCGTTCGAGACAGTACTCCGTGGAACGGACGGCCCCCCGTTCGAATGGTTCCCCGGTGGCCGATTAAACGCCGCCTACAACTGCCTCGACCGGCACCTCCCCGAGCGGAAGAACCAGCTCGCGCTGGTCTGGGAGGGCCACCTCGGCGAGTCCCGCACCTACACCTACCTCGAACTGTACCGGGAAGTCAACGCCTTCGCCGCAGCACTGCGCGACCACGGCGTCAGCCCCGACGACGTGGTGACGCTGTACCTGCCGATGGTGCCCGAACTTCCGGTCGCGATGCTGGCCTGTGCGCGCCTTGGCGTGCCACATAACGTCGTCTTCGCCGGGTTCTCCGCGGACGCACTGGCGACGCGGATGGAGCGGGCCGAGTCAGAGTACCTCATCACCTGCGACGGCTACTACCGTCGCGGGAGCGCCGTCGCACAAAAGAACAAGGCCGATAACGCGCGAATCGCCGTCGACCACGACGTGTCGGTCGTGGTGCTTGACCGACTGGGCCGTGACGTGCATTTAGGCGAGGACTACGACGACTATCACGATCTGCTGGCGGCACACGAGGGAGCCGAAGTCGAGCCCGTCTCACGAGCGGCGGACGACCCGCTCTTTCGTATCTACACGTCGGGGACGACCGGCCAGCCGAAAGCCGTCACGCACACGACCGGCGGATATCTCGCACACGTCGCCTGGACCGCCCGGTCAGTGCTTGACATCAAGCCCGAGGACACCTACTGGTGTTCGGCCGACATCGGCTGGATCACCGGCCACTCCTACATCGTCTACGGGCCGCTCGCACTCGGGACGACAACAGTGCTGTACAACGGCACAGCGGATCACCCGAAGAAAGACCAGCTGTGGGAACTCATCGAAAAGTACGCCGTCGACGTGTTCTACACCGCACCGACGGCCGTTCGGGCGTTCATGAAGTGGGGCGAGGAGTACCCCGCCAAGCACGACCTCTCCAGCCTGCGGCTGCTGGGCACCGTCGGCGAACCGATGGACGCGAGCGCCTGGAAGTGGTATCGCAAACACATCGGCAGCGGCGAGTGCCCGATTGTCGACACCTGGTGGCAGACCGAGACCGGCGCGGTGCTCGTGTCGACGCTGCCCGGCGTCGACGAAATGAAACCCGGAGCCGCTGGACGGCCGCTGCCGGGAATCGAAGCGTCCGTCGTCGACCGTTCAGGTGCGGCGGCCGATCCTCATTCGGCCGATGAACTCGTCGTGACGCGCCCCTGGCCGGGAATGCCGCGCGCGCTGCTCGACGGAACGGACTGGGGCAGTGTCCCAGACAGCGCCGAGGAGTGGCAGTACTACCCCGAAGACAGCGTCTCGGTCGACGATGACGGCTACATCACGTTCCTCGGCCGGATTGACGACGCGATTAACGTCGCCGGCCGGCGGTTCAGCACCAAGGAACTTGAGTCGACGGTCGCCGGCGTCACCGGCGTCGCAGAAGCCGCCGTCGTTGGTGCCGACGACGAGACGACCGGAACGGCAGTGTACGCGTTCGCTTCCCCGGAGGACGGTTACGCCGAGAGTGAACTCCGGGCAGCCATCGAAGACGCTATCGTCAACGCTATCGGCGGTATCGCTCGGCCCAAAGAGATTGTGTTCACACCCGACCTCCCCAAGACACGCTCGGGCAAAGTTATGCGCCGCCTGCTGACCGCAGTGGCGAACGACGAGGAACTGGGCGATACCAGCGCGCTTCGTAACCCCGAAATCCTCGGCGAAATCCAGTCGACGACAAGACGGAAGTAAACTATTTCGTCTTATTCTATTTTTCCGAAGTCTTTCTCTGCCAGCGCCGACGGTGATAGGCGCTTCGTAGTTCTCTACTCGAAGATAGCCGTGTCTTTGGCGCAATACTTATTTCGATATCCTGTGAATTTCCGAAATAGATGGGCGGCACAACTGACCGCATCGGCGAGCGAGGGTACGAACAGCTTCGACGCGCGGCCGAGACACACCGGTCTGACCTCGTCCTCCGACTCGGTGCCGAGGTGGGACTCCGTCCGGCAGAGATGACCGCTGTACGGCTAGCCGACATCACCGAGTTCGATGGGCATCGCCTGCTTGCTGTTCGGGAAAACGGTGCCGTGGTCCGCGAGACCTACCTCCCGGACTCGGTCGAACACGATATACGAAAGTACGCAAACGCGGCCGGAGGGGACGACGACGAGCCGCTGTTTTCCGTCTCTGCACGTCGGCTCCAGATGCTCGTCAGCGAGGTAGCCGACCGAGCCGCCGAGACGACACCGCACCTGAAGGACGTGTCTTCGCGTGACCTCCGGTGGCGGTTCGCGGCGAGCCTGCTGGACGACGGCGTCGCGCCGGACATCGTCTGTGCACTCGGCGGCTGGGACCGCCTCGACCGACTTGACCCCTTACTTGACGAACCGGACCGCCAAACCATCGTCGCGGCCATCGACGGGTCTAGCGGGCAGGCGGCCGCAAGCGAGCCGCAACGGGCCGTCAGCTGGATTACGGCAGTCAGCGAGGCGCTTGCGGCCGCCGCGACCGGTGAGGGAATTGCGACAACAGTCTGTGACCACCTGACAGAAGCAGCGGGCTTCGAGTTCGCCTGGCTCGCCGAACGGACCGGTGACGGACTGACACCGCATACGACGGCAGAAATCTCGGAAGCGGCTGTCGAGCAGCAGATCGACACCCACATCGAGTCAGTCACTGCTCTGCTTGACGTGGGTGAGGTTCGTATCGTCGACGACGACAGTGGCCCGGTCGCGCTGGTGCCACTCGTCAGGGAAGACACCATCTCCGGTGTTGTCGGAGTCGCAACGGGCGGGGGTCTCACTGATACCGAACGTGCCGTACTGTCGGCGCTTGGCGTGCAGGTCGGCCACGCACAGGTCGCCGCCGAACGCAAGCGCCTCCTGCTCGCCGACACGGTGACCGAGTTGGAGTTCCACTGTGGAGACGATCGGACGTTTACCGCCGGAGTGTCCGAAGCGTTACAGTGTACGGTCGAATTGTCTGGCGTTGTTCCCGTTGCGGGCCAGTCGCTGCTGTACTACCTGATGGTCGAAGGGGCCTCGGCCGACGCGATACTCTCGTATGCGGACGACGACGACGGCGTGGCCGACGCCAGACTCCTCGAAGAGCACAGCGACGGCGTACTACTGGAGGTCGTGGTCACCGACACGCCAGCACTCCAGCTCGTCGAAAGCGGTGGCCGCGTTCGCTCTGTGACAGCCACCGACGGCGTCGCGACTATCGCAGTCGAGCTTCCCAGCGAGGCCGACATCAGACCGACAGTCAACGCTGTCACTGACGCCTATCCAGAGACATCGTTGGCAGCGAAGCGAGAGACGGAACGACCGGCGGAGACGGACACCGGGTTCCGCGACCGACTGACCGACACTCTGTCAGACCGGCAAGAGACCGTCCTGCAGGCGGCCTACCACAGCGGCTATTTTGAATGGCCGCGCGGATCGACTGCTGAGGAGCTAGCGGACTCGCTGGATATCTCGTCGCCGACGCTGCACAATCACCTCAGAAAGGCCCAGCAGAAGGTCCTGACCGCGTTTTTCGACGACCGGCCGACCGAGCCCCGACAGCCGGCAGACAACTGAAACCCTGTTTCATGTTATCGTAGTTAGACCCCCCGTTTATATGGCCGCTGTGAAATATCGATGATAGACCATGTCAGATGAAGATGTCCAACTCGAAGCACGGCTCGAAGAGCAGGAGGTTTTCGAGCCCCCGGAGTCGTTCGTCGAGCAGGCGAACGTCACGGACGAGGGTATCTACGAGGAGTTCGAGGAGAACTGGCCGGAGTGCTGGGAAGGGGCCGCCGACCTTCTCGACTGGGAGGAAGAGTACGATCAGGTACTCGACGATTCGAACCCGCCGTTCTACGAGTGGTTCACCGACGGCACACTGAACGCGTCGACCAACTGTCTTGACCGGCATCTGGAAGAGCGCGGCGACGAGGCCGCTATCGAATGGGTCGGTGAGCCGGTCGAGGAAGACAACGTCACCTACACCTACGAGGAACTTCATCAGAAGGTCAACGAGTTCGCGGCCGGCCTGCGCGAGATGGGTGTCGGCGAAGACGACGTCGTGACGATGTATATGCCGATGATTCCGCAGCTCCCCATCGCCATGCTGGCCTGTGCCCGCATCGGTGCGCCCCACTCCGTCGTCTTCGCCGGCTTCTCCGCGGACGCGCTTGCGACGCGGATGAACTCCGCTGATTCTGAGTATCTTGTTACCTGCGACGGCTACTACCGCCGCGGCGACCCGCTCGACCACCTCGACAAGGCCAACGAGGGACTGAGTGGTGTCGACCACGAGGTCGAGCGCGCCATCGTCGCCGAGCGCCTGATGGACGGCGACGGTTTCGATCACGACTACGCGGACAATCAGGTCGCCTTCGAGGATGTCGTCGCCGACAACGAAGGCGAGACGGTCGAACCAGTCGACCGCGACGCCGAGGACATGCTGTTCCTCATGTACACCTCCGGAACCACCGGGAAGCCGAAGGGCGTCAAACACTCCACGGGCGGCTACCTCGCGTGGGCGGCCTGGACCTCGCAGGCAGTGCTGGACATCAAACCCGAGGACACGTACTTCTGCTCGGCCGACATCGGCTGGATTACCGGCCACTCCTACATCGTCTACGGCCCGCTCGCGCTCGGCACCACGACGATGATGTACGAGGGGACGCCGGACTACCCCGACAAGGACCGCCTCTGGGACATCGTCGAGGAGTACGAGGCCGACCAACTGTACACCGCGCCGACGGCAATCCGCGCGTTCATGAAGTGGGGCAAGCAGTACCCCGAGCAACACGACCTCTCCAGCCTGCGGCTGCTGGGCACTGTCGGCGAGCCCATCAACCCCCGCGCCTGGAAGTGGTACTACAAACACATCGGCAACGAGGAGTGTCCCGTCGTCGACACCTGGTGGCAGACCGAGACCGGCGGCATGATGATAACGACACTCCCGGGCGTCAAGGACATGAAGCCGGGGTCAGCCGGGCCGCCGCTACCGGGCAACGACGTCCGTATCGTCGACACAGAGGGCGAGGAGGTCGAACCCGGCCGCGCCGGCTACCTGACTGTTGACAAGCCGTGGCCCGGGATGCTCCGAACGCTGTACAAGAACGACGAACGGTTCATCAACGAGTACTGGGCGGAGTACTCAGACACCGACAGCGACGACTCTGACGACTGGGTGTACTTCCCCGAAGACGGCGCGAAAATCGACGAGGACGGCTACATCACCGTCCTCGGCCGCGTCGACGACGTGATCAACGTCTCCGGTCACCGGCTCGGAACGATGGAAATCGAGAGTGCCATCGTCGGCGTCGAAGGCGTCGCCGAGGCCGCCGTCGTCGGCGGCGACCACGACATCAAGGGCGAGGCGGTGTACGCCTACGTCATCACCGAGGACGGCTACGAAGAGACAGAAGAACTCCGCAGTGCGATTATCGACGGTGTCGAAGACGCTATCGGGCCGATCGCTCGGCCGGAAGCGGTCATCTTCACGCCCGAACTGCCGAAGACCCGCTCCGGGAAGATCATGCGCCGCCTGCTAGAAGACATCGCTAACGGCGAGGAACTGGGCGATACGAGTACGCTGCGAAACCCTGACGTTGTCAGTGATATCGAGACCAAGGTCCAGGGTGACTGAGCCGTAGCGGCGAACAGCACCACGAATTCTCAAGCTTTCAAACCCATGTCAAGAGACACGCCTGCGGACCGAGAAGAGTCAACTATCCAACCAGACGGCGGTACAGCGCCCGCCCACGAGGACGTCGACTACCTCGACAGGGAGGTGAACCTGTTACGGCCAAGCACACCGTTTATGCGCGACCACCTGAAGATCATCTGGAGCAGTTTCGTGCTCTGGGCGCTGGTCGTGTTCGGGCCGGTGACGCTGACCGCACTTGCGCCGGAGATGATGACCGTGCAGACGCCCCTGTTCGGCTTCCCGCTGCACTACTTCCTCGTCTCGTTCGGTGCGCCAACGGGTGCGCTCATCCTGGCGGTGGTGTACACGCGCTACCGAGACGCGCTCGACCAGAAGTACGGTATCGACCCCGATTCCGTCGAGAGCACGGCCCCAGAGGCCGGCGAAGCGACGGCCGCTGACGGAGGTGTCGAGCAGTGACGGTCCCGCTACAGGCCGAAGCGCTCGACATCTCGTTCAAGCTCGTCCCGGCGATCATCGTCTTCCTGATGATGGCCTCGTTCCTCGTCATCGGCTACGTGTTCAAAGTGGCCGACACAGAAGGGATGTGGGTCGCAGGCCGCGGCATCGGCAACATCGAGAACGGGATGGCCATCGGCGCGAACTGGATGTCCGCCGCCTCGTACCTGGGGCTCGCCGGACTGGTTGCGCTCTCGGGGTTCTACGGGCTGGCGTTCATCGTCGGCTGGACGACCGGCTACTTCGTCCTGCTCATCTTCCTCGCGGCGCAGATGCGCCGCTTCGGGAAGTACACCGCGCCGGACTTCGTCGGCGACCGGTTCAATTCGCCGACCGCTCGCGCGCTAGCCGCGTTCACCACGCTACTCATCGCGTATGTCTACTCCGTCGGCCAGGCCCGCGGCATGGGGCTGGTCGGTCAGTACGTCTTCGGGCTGGAAATCATCCCGATGATCGTCGTGATGATGACCATCACTGTCGGCTACCTCGCGCTCTCGGGAATGCTGGGCGCGACGAAGAACATGGCCGTTCAGTACACCATCCTCATCGTCGCGTTCCTTGCCGGCGTGTACGTCGTCGGCTTCTCGCAGGGGTACTCGACGATACTCCCGCAGATCGAGTACGGCGCGCTGATCGCCGACCTCGGTCGCGAGTTCTCCGCACCGTTCGTGAACCAGCCGTTCTACCTCTGGATCGCGACGGCGTTCTCGCTCATCGTCGGGACCTGTGGCCTCCCGCACGTCCTCGTTCGGTTCTACACGGTCAGAAGCGAGCGCGTCGCTCGCTGGTCCTGCGTGTGGGGGCTGTTCTTCATCCTCCTGCTCTACTGGGCGTCGCCCGCGATGGCAGCCTTCGGCGTCGACCTGTTCCAGACGACGACCGGCGCGAGCGCCTACGCTGCTGAAGGCGGTATGTCCGGCGCTGAGGGTGACGTGATCGTCGTCCTCGCCGCGCAGTTTGCCAACCTCCCGACGTGGTTCGTCGGCCTCGTCGCGGCCGGTGCGATGGCCGCCGCCATCGCGACGACCGCCGGGCTGTTCATCACGGCCTCCTCCGCAGTCGCGCACGACATCTACACCGAACTGATCAACCCTGACGCGACCCAGCGCCAGCAGGTGCTCATCGGTCGCGGAACGATCATCGGCATGGGCGCGCTGGTGACGGTGACCGCGTTTAACCCACCGGCGCTCATCGGCGAACTGGTCGCCTACGCGTTCTCACTCGCGGGCACCGTACTGTTCCCGATGTTCTTCCTCGGCCTCTGGTGGGAGAACACGAACCGTCAGGGCGCACTGGCCGGGATGGTGCTCGGCCTGCTCATCTGGATCACCTCAATCATCAACAGCGTCCTGCCGAGCTACATCGGCGCGCTCGAAGCGATTGCCGGTGAAGGAGGGGCAATCGTTCCAATCTACGCCCAGTACGTCCCACCCATCGGCGCTGCGCTGATCGGGACGCCGCTCGTGTTCATCGTCACCATCGCCGTCTCGCTGGCGACGCCAGAGCCGCCCATGGAGACGAAGAAGATGGTGCGACAGTGTCACAGCCCCGAACCAATGGGACAGCAGGAGACCGCCGCAGACGTCGTCGGCGACAACACCGGCGGCGGCACCCCCGCAGACGACTAAACCAATGTACGACAACATCCTCGTTCCGACGGACGGCAGCGAAACCGCCGAAAACGCGGTCGACCAGGCAGTCGACATCGCCTCGAAGTACGGCGCGACGGTTCACGCGCTGTACGTCGTCGACGTCGACGCCACCAGCTACTCGCTGGGGACAGAGCAGGTCGACCGTATCCGACAGGGTTACCTCGACGAGATGACCGAAGTGAAAGCCGACGCAGACGAAGCGACCGGCTACGTTCGCGACCGGGCCGCCGAACACGGCGTCGAGGTCAAAGAGCACGTCACCGCCGGCGAGCCGGCCCGCGCCGTCCGGAAGTTCGTCGAGGACAACGATATCGATCTCATCGTGATGGGATCACACGGTCGCTCTGGCCTCAAGCGTGTCATTCTCGGTAGCGTCACGGAGAAGGTACTGCGCCGAACGCGGCTGCCGGTGCTGGTCGTCGACGTGCACGGTGACACGGACATCGAGGCGTGACTAGCATGGGACAGACCCGACACCGACCGCCACAGACGACGCGAGGTCGCCGATGAGCGTCGTCGACACCCTCCGTGACCACGTACGCGACCACAAGCGGGGGATGTTCGTCGACCTCGTGTTCGCCATCGCCTGGGTGACCGCCGTGAGCGTCATCTTCGACCTCCTGTCGGCTCCACAGTGGGCGTACTACCTGACGCTTGCCGCTGGCGTTGTCGCGTACTACGGCTTCTTCTGGTCGCTTGAGATGGCGATGGAACAGCAGTAAGTCGCCCTCTGTTTGCACGAAAGCGACGGGTCCCCGGCCGTTTCGCGGGACCCTCTGAGAACCACACAGCCGGTGGCCGAGTCGCCGCGATACCCGTACTATCCAAGCACCCCTCTATGCTCAGGCCTGGCGAATTTCGGCCCTGCCGGTAGTAATAATACCATGTAGGTGCATTGACCCTTTCGATGGCAGCAGTCGCTGTGGAGTCAGCAATGATATACGAAAGTTCAACAGGAGAGTACTACAGTGGTCTCGACATCTGGATGCGCTTCGAGTCGGGGTTCTGGGAACCACACGATTGGAGTCAGGCAACAGGCCAGGAATGGGTACAGACCGAGGCAGGTGACATCCTCACTCTGACGCCAGTCCCGGAATCAGCGCTCCCCGACGGAGTATCGGTGACGGAAGCTGAGGATGTCGAGTACCTGCCCGAGTAAGGACGGCAGGAGCAGGCGCAACGCTGTCTGAGCTGTCGGTGCTACAGCAAGACCCGCAGACGAACCACCGTTCCGAGTCATACTGAGTGCGCCGTTCGGCGGTGCTGTCCTACCGCTCGGCTCGGGACTGGATCACGCATGAGTTTTATTCGAGGCCCCTCGCTCGGGCGCTCGCTACTCATGGCTTTGCCGTTCGTTCTGTGGCGGGTAGCGCCACGCCGCTCACGGGTCACTATCTTCCCCGTTCGCTATCCGAGGGACCTCCTTCCGGTCGTCCCCTCGCTATTTTTCACTCATCGCTTCACTCGCCATATTCCGCCCCTGCGCGTTCAACGCGACTTCGGTCCGAACTCGGACCTCGTCAACCGCACCGATATCGAGCAGTTTCTGGTATATTTCTTCGACCTCGTCAGGTGTCGTCCCGACGAAGTCAGACATCTCGAACGGAGAGACACCGGAGTACAGCGCCATCAACACCTGACTCTCCATCTCCGAGAGTTCGTAATCGTCCTCGCGATCCTCGATAACGCGGGTAAAGAGTGTCTGCAGCGCCCGCGTATGGTGGTCCATCCCTGAGATGTGGGTTTCGACGCTGCGGTCCTCGTCGTCGGTGTGTTCGACCTCGATGACCTCCCGCTCCTGACCCATCACCGTGCTGGTCCCGGTTTCGATGGTCCCGACGTCTTCGATTTCGAATGACGTGCTCTTGCCGCCGGGGAACTGAAGGCGGATGATGTCGTCGTCCAGTTGAAACCGCGCCTTGCTCCACTCGGCATCCTCCTGAACCACGCCGCCGACGACCGCTTGCTGTCGCGCGAGGATGACCTCGCCCTGTAGCGTCGCCCGGACGTACTCCGTCTCGAAGTCGTCCAAATTCGGCGTATCGACCAGCAGAACGTTGTTTCCGACCTCCAGCGCGGTTGCGCCGCCGGTCCCACCGTCTGGAACCAGATCGTCGGGGTTCGACGGGAGGGTGATGCTGGAGTGGGGAATCGGCTGTTTCGAGCCGTTCGTCGCCAGAATGAGTCGCTTGTTGGTGACGATGAGTCGGCAGGAGCGCCACTTCGGGTCGGACACCTGGTCGCCGTCGCGGACGACGTACTGGAAGTCCCCCGACGTGTCGACTAGCTTGCGTTCGTCACCACTCATGGCCGCTGATATTAGGGATTTGACGCCGAAGGGTAAATAAGTTCCAGCACCGCTCTCACAGCGCGACAAGGAGTCCGCCGACGACGCCGAGCGCGCCAAACACCGTACAGACCGCCCAGAACGGGACCTGCCGCACCAGTCGGACCAGCGCGTCGACGGTGAGATAGCCGACGACAGCGCTGACGGCCAGGGCGACGACGGCCGGCAGCGGGTCGATTGCAGGAACGCCGTCGTCGACCAGCACAAGCGCATTCGCGCCGAGCGCGGCCGGAATCGACAGCAGGAACGAGAGGCGAAGCGACGACTCGCCCTCGTGGCCCCGGAGCAACAGCGCACTCACTGTCGTCCCGGACCGGGAGACACCGGGAAGAATAGCCAGCCCCTGCAACACACCGACGAGGACGGCGTCGAGCCAGTCGGGAACCTCACGCTCACCCAGCGACAGCGCCGCGGCGAACCGCTGGAGGAGGCCGGTGATGACAAGCAGGCCACCGACCAGCGCCAAGAAGAGCCCGCCCTCTAGCTCCGAGACGGCCGCGTCGAGGGCCATGTACGCGGGAAGTCCGGTGACAGCCGTCGCCGCCGTCGCGATGACGATAAACGAGAGGTCCGCCGTCTCGTCGGCGAACGGCCGGCGCGAGAGCTGTCGAATCGAGTGCAGAATCGTCCTGACCTCGGTGCGATAGTAGGCCGTGGCCGCGACAGCCGTCCCGGCGTGGAGAAAGAGCGCGAGGCGGGTCGCGGCGGCGGGCGAGACGCCCGTGACCACCGTCGAGGCGAGTGCGACGCCGCCCTCGCTGGAGACCGGAATCCACTCCAGCACTCCTTGCAGCAGACCCAGCAGAATAGCGACGAGAATCGGGTTCATACCCACGGAGCGGACGCCGCGGGACAAAGGCGGTTCGGTTCGCCCCGCTGACGGGACAGTATATATACGACCGGTAGCCAAGCGGAGGTATGCAACTGGGAAGCGGTGCTGTGGACCTGCTGTCTGGGCTGCCGGCCTGGCAGGGGTTTCTGCTACTCGTCGGCAGTGGGGTAGCCCTCGCGCTGGGCATTCGCGTGGTCGGTGACCGACTGCTCAGACGGATCACGCCCCGCATCGAGGGCGATGTCGACGATATCGTCTTCCGTGGAATTCACACCGCCATGTACGTCACGGTCGGCCTGGGCGGGGCCTACGCCGGCGCACAGATTTACGACGTCCGGCCGGCCGTCGCCGTCTCGCTGGAAGCCGGGACGCTCTCGCTGGTCGTCATCGTCTGGATGGTGACGCTGCTGCGCATCGGCCGCCAGGCGTCCGCCATCGCGACGGATTCGGCGTACATCGACCGCCAGATGGTCCCCATCCTCCAGAACGTCTGGAGCGCGGTCGTCTCCGGCGGGGGTATCCTGCTCCTGCTGGTCCTGTGGGACATCGACGTCACACCGCTACTGGCCTCAGCAGGGATTATGGGTATCATCGTCGGCTTGGCGGCCCGGGACACGCTGGCGAACTTCTTCGGCTCGCTGTCGCTGTATCTCGATGGAACGTACGCAGTTGGCGACTTTGTTGTCCTCGAAAGTGGCGAACGCGGCCGCGTCGAGGACATTTCCGTCCGCTCGACGGTCATCCGCACCCGCGACGACATCCTCGTCACCGTCCCGAACTCGAAGCTCAACAACGCCGCCATCGTCAACGAGTCGACGCCGCGGCGCAAGCGCCGGATTCGCGTCCCCGTCGGCGTCGCCTACGGAACGGACATCGACCGGGTCGAGGATATGCTTCTGGAACTAGCCGAAACCGAGGACCTCGTGCAGGAGCGACCGAACCCGCGAGTCCGGTTCCGGGCGTTCGGCGACTCGGCGCTGAACTTCGAGCTGCTGTGCTGGGTCGGCAATCCGGCTCTGACAGCCCGTGCCACGCACGAACTCAACAGCGCGATCTACAAACGGTTCCAGACCGAGGGCATCGAAATCCCGTTCCCACAGCAGTCTATCTCCATCTCGACCGAAGAGATTCCGGGCGACCTGTTCGGTCGGGGACAGTCGAAGGGCACAACCACGGACGGCGGCGGCATAGTTCGCGAGTGAGCGCGAACAGGTCACAGCGCCCACGACCCAGCGACCGAGAGGTCGAAACGCAGTTACGATGGCGACGCGTCGGCTCAGGCAATGAGCATACTGGAGGACGCCCGCGCGGCGCTTGCGACCGGGCCGCTGTGTGATTCCTGTCTCGGCCGGCTCTTCGCCGACCGGAGTTTCGGACTGGCCAACGCCCAGCGGGGCCACGCCCTGCGGGTGACGGTCGCGCTCGCGGACGACGACCCCTTCGAGGACAGCGAGGACTGCTGGGTCTGTGAAGGCGAGTGCGACCGCTTCGACTGGTGGGCCCAGCAGGCTGCCAGCGCGGTCCGTGGCTACGACTTCGACACATACCAGGTCGGGACGAAAGTGCCGCCGCTGCTCGAAGAGAACGACGAACTGCTCCGGGAGGACGTAGGCCTCGAACCGGACGCCGGCGAGGCGCTGAAGACCGAACTCAACCGCGAGGTCGGCAAGCGCATCGGCGACCTGACCGGCGCGGAAGTGGAGTTCGGCCGGCCGGAAGTCCAGCTCACACTCGACCTCGCGACGGACGAAGTGGAGACACACGTCAACTCGGCGTTTGTCTACGGCCGCTACCGCAAGCTCGAACGCGACATCCCCCAGACGAAGTGGCCCTGCAACGACTGCAACGGGACCGGGCTGTGGCAGGGCGAGCCCTGCGACGGCTGTGGCGGCAGCGGCTACCGCTACGACGAGAGCGTCGAGCAACTGTCCGCACCCGTCGTCCGCGAGGCGATGGACGGCGAGGAGGCCGTGTTCCACGGAGCCGGTCGCGAGGACGTCGACGCGCTGATGCTCGACTCCGGCCGCCCGTTTGTCATCGAGGTGATGGAACCCCGCAAACGCGACGTGGATACCGACGACCTCGAAGCCGATATTAACGCCTTCGCCGACGGGAAAGTCGAAGTGACGGACCTCCACCTGGCGACCCACGAGATGGTCGAGCGCGTCAAGGAACTAGACGCCTCCAAGACCTACCGGATGGACGTGGAGTTCGGGGAGCCGGTCGACGCCGATGCCCTGCAGGATGCGCTGGCGGAACTTGACGGGGCGACCATCCAACAGGAGACGCCCCAGCGTGTCACCCACCGACGGGCCGACATCACCCGGACGCGGACGGTGTACAACGCCGAGGGCGAACTGACCGACGAGCGCCACGCCGACCTCCGCATCCACGGCGAGGGCGGCCTGTACGTGAAGGAACTCGTCTCCAGCGACGAGGGGCGGACGGAGCCGAGCCTAGCCGGCCTGCTCGACACGGACGCAGTGGTGACCGCACTCGACGTGGTCGACGTACAGGGTGAGGACGAGCCGTTCGCGAAAGCCGAGTATCTCAAGGAGTAGTAGCCTGCTACTGGCAGCGCAACCACTACTGGCGCCGCAGTAGGGGGTCACTACGGGTGAAACGGTTGTGAACCGTCTAAGCGTTTTATTCGTACCCCAGATATATCAACGGTGCTGCGGGGAGACACATGACACGAGAGCAGACCACGTTTTCACGACGAGCGGTGTTACGCCACGGGACAGTCGCTGCCGGTGTGCTGGGATTCACAGTGGGCACAGCGAGCGCAGCGACGACAGTTTCCGGAGGCGGCGACGCGCTACAGACAGCCATCGACGACGCGAGCGACGGCGAGACGCTCACAGTCGGCGATTCAGCGACGTACGACCCTATTGTCGTCGACGTTGAGGTGACAATTGAGACGAGTGCGAGTCCGACAATCGAGGGGGATGGCGGGACTGACGCGGCGGTGAGTGTCAACGCAGACGGCGTCAAGCTTGACGGGTTCACCGTCACGAATCCGGGTGGATTGCTCGGCGTGAAAGTCGGGCGCGGCTACGACGACACGACCCTCAGTAACAATACAATCGAAGACATCGGCCCGACCGGCCGGCTCGGCGTGACCGGCGTCGTCGTCGGTCAGGGCGACCACTCGGGCATCGAGATCGTGAACAACACGATTCAGAACCTCGACCAGGAAACGACGGACGATTCGGGGTTCCCGACGGTCAACGGGGTACTCTTCGACGCCGACAACAGCGACCCTGGGACCGTGAGCGACACCACGGTCAACAACAACACGATTCGAGACATCGAGAGCGACATCGCGCCGCTCGGTATCGTCGTCCAGCACGAGACCGACGGCGTCGACATCAACAACAACGAGATTCGGGACCTCGAAGCCGCGGACGATACCGACTCTGACCCGTCCGACAGCGTGGACTTCGACTTCACGTTCGCACAGGGCATCAACATTGCATCGCCCTCGACGAACGAGACCACCATCGCCCACAACGTCATCGAGGACATCACCAGCGCGGAGACGATTCTTCCGGAAGCGGTCAAAATCGACGGTGACGGGGGTGGCCTGACGTTCCGGTCCAACCAACTGCTCGTCGCGGTCGGGCTGAACAACCGGAACGGGACCGACAGCGGGAATCGCGACCCGTCGAGCGACCCACAGGTCGACGCGAAGAACAACTACTGGGGGAGTCGCAAAGGGCCAGAAGAAGCCGATTTCAACCTAGACGCGGACGACGACGAGCGGAGCGATGTCGTCGGTAACGTCGACTTCGAGCCGTTCCTCCGGAACCCACCGGGCGGGAAGGGGCGCGGCCCCAACAACTAGCGACCCGGTCGCGACCGGAACCTGTTTTTACACCGCCGTCGACGTGCCAGCCATGCGATTTGGCGTCGATGAGGCTGGGAAAGGGCCGGTTCTGGGGTCGATGTTCGCTGCTGCTGTCAAGGCCGACCCGGCAGTCCTACCTGACGGTGTCGGTGACTCGAAAGACATCAGACCGGAGCGACGCGAGCGGTTGGCCGAGGAGATCCGCGAGTTGGCAGACGCCGTCGGCGTCGCCGAGGTCCCGGTCGAACGTATCGACGCCGACGGCACGGACATGAACACGCTGACCGTCGACGCGCAGGCGGCGGCACTCTCGGAAGTGGCCCGAACCGGCCTGTCGGGGACGGTCGACGCCGGCGACACCGACGCGGCGCGGTTCGGCCGCCGGGTCGCGGACGCGGTCGAGGCTGATGTGACCGTGCGGGCAGAACACGGGGCCGACGAGACGGACCCAGTGGTCGGCGCGGCCTCCATCATTGCGAAGGTGGCCCGCGACACACACGTCGCGGAACTGGCCGAGGAGTACGGCGACGTGGGGTCTGGCTATCCCAGCGACCCGACGACGCGAGCCTTTCTCGCAGAGTACGTGGACCGCCACGGCGAGTTGCCGGGGTGTGCCCGCCGCTCGTGGTCGACGTGTGACGACGTGCTGGCGGCGGCGGAACAGGCGTCGCTGGGCGATTTCTGAACGAGAGACCCCGACAGAGGCGGTGTGGAGTCGGACGGGAGCTGTTTTCCACAGCCCGTACGGCCCTTCCAGCATGTGTCCGACTGTAGCCGGACTCTCACCGGCCTCGCCCGTTCGGGCTTTACCCGGGCTCGCACCGGGTTTTGTCGATGTGCTGGGTTCCCGAACGCCACTTACGTGACATCCGGTAGTTGGCCTTCGCACCGGTCCGGCCGGCCGGGCCGGCGGTGGGCTGGTTCGGTTCTCCTTCGGAGCGTTCACCTCGGAGTCGTGTGACGGACCGCTCGGTTGTTGCCCCCAACGCGTCCCGTTCCGTCCAGTGTGGACAGTCTGAGACCCGTCGTCCGATGGCTCCCCGCATCTGGCGGGATGTGTACATTGGAGCCGTGGGATAATAAGTCAATCTAAAAGAATTTGGTAATTCTTCACATGAAAATAGTTGGCACTGGACTACCAGAGACAGCAGCTAAAAGACGGGCCGCGAGCGGTCAGTCCTCGTCCAGCACGAGACTCCGAAGGATATCACCGTAGGCCGGCCGTGTCACGAGCACACCGATGAGGACGCCCACGATGGTAATGATGGCGAACCCGGAGAGGTCACCGAGCGAGAGGACCATCAGCGGGCTCATGGCGACGATGGTCGTCGCCGCGGCCGCGCCGATGACCCAGAACGCCTTGCGGAAGCGGCTCTGGAACACGCGCCCGGTCTCGACTTTCCCCTGCTGGAGAATCTCGTCGGCGATGATGATGAGGTCGTCCACCCCCGTCCCGATGACCGCGATGAACCCGGCCAGATGCGAGAGGTTCAGCGGATACTGGACGAAGGCGACGAACCCGAGGAGGATGAACACCTCCGACAGCGCCGTGACGATCATCGGCAGGGCGACCTCGGGCCGTCCGTACCGGAGATACACCACCAGGCTCACTGCGATGACGGCGAGAATGCCCGTCAGGAGGGAGCGCTGCTGGAACTCCTGAGCGAGCGCAGACGAAAGCGTCTGGCTTTCGGCGTTGTCAAAGTTGAGCGGAGCCGGCAGCCGGCCGGCCTTCAGCGCGAGCTCAAGCTCAGTCGCTTCAGACATATTGCCGGTCTGCATAATGAACTGCGGGTTGTTGACGAACTCACCGTTCTGGTAGGACTGGCCAAGTCCCGGGTCGACGCCGCCGACGAACACCGGCTCGCCGTTCAGCGTCGTCACCAGACAGTCCGCCTGCGAGTTCTGGAGGTTATCGTGGTCGTAATCCGAGCGCCGGCAGGTCGACCCGCTACCGAAGCCGGCCTCGACCATGTCGTTCGCGTAGCGCTCGGCCACACTCTGTTTGACCGTTACGGGAACGTGCGTTCCCTGCGTCTCGGTTCGCTGTGCCGACCCGATACCGGCGAAGTCACCCTGTGAGAGGACCTGCTCGCGGACGTACGAGCCGTTCTCGGTGTTGTCGTGGACGGCGTACACGCGGACGACGCCACGCTCTTCAAGCAGACCGATGAGTTCCTCGCGCCCTCTGTCCGGGGCCGTGACGCTGATGAAGCTCCGACCGCCCGGCGAACTGACTTGCTGCACGGAGCCCCCTGTTAACGCTGATTCGCGTAGTTTGTCGTTGATGACCGATACCATATTCTCCCGGGTTTCTCGTGTCACGCCGGGCCGCACCTCGTTCGGCTGGTACCCTTCTGCTTCGAGTGCAGACTCGACCTCCGAGGTGGTGACATTGTTCGAGAACACCTCGACGGTTTCGGTCCGATTCGAGACGCGCACGTCTATCGGGTCAAGGCCCAGACGGTCCGCCATAGATTGGGCAAGATCAGCTTCGTCAGCGGGCGCAACGTCGACCCCTTCAGCAGTGGCACCGACGATTGGGGCCTGAATGCGTGTGCCACCGCTGAGCTGAATGCCGTACTGGAGGTTCGTCGTCTGGTTGGCGGCCCCGGCCCCCTCAGTATCCGATGTCCCGGGCGGAACACCAGGGATGAATAGCGCGACAGCGCTGAGTAACAACAGTGAGACCAGCGCAACAACGCGCCAGTTCTCCTTGAGTGTACTCATCGTTTGACCCCCTCGTACTTGTACCAGCGAAGCAACGTGACGTTGAGCATGTAGGTGTTCATCAGGTCAGCAGCCAGTCCCACGACGAGAACGAACCCGATAGAGGCCATCAGTTCGATACCGAATATCGTCGCCGAAATCGCCATCACCGCCATTGCCGCCATCGAAGTCAGCGTCATCGTCACACCGGTCCGCATCGCGCGGTACGTCGACTCGTAGAACCCGCCGGACCGCCGGAGGACGTGGTTGTTCAGCAGAATATCTGAGTCGACGCTGTAACCGATGAGCATCAGCAGCGCGGCGACGGTTCCCAGGGAAAGCTTGATTCCCAGCAGGTTCATCACCGCGAGCGGGATGACAAGGTCGGAAAACGCCGAAAGGACAACCGCGATGCTCGGCACGATCGACCGGAACATCGCAAAGACAAGCAAGCTCATCCCGAGGAAGGCGACACCGATGCCGACGACCGCGAGCCGCTGGTTCTCCTGCCCGAATATCGGTGAGGTCGTTCCGCTACCGAGGAACTCCATCTGGTCGCTCGACCGCGCGGTTTCCTCGATAGGCTCCAGATTCGACGAATCGAACGTGATAATGTAGCGGTTCTCACCTTCGACCTGTTGGACAGAAACCACGGGCTCGTCGAACGTATTGTCCCTGAGTTCCGCCTGTGAGAGAGACGACTCGACGGTGAGTTCCGAACCGCCCGTGAAGTCGATGCTCGGAGAGACCGGCGCACCGGTGACCAGATACCAGCCACCGAGCACCGCAAGTGCCAGACCGAGCACTACCAGCGGAACCGCCACCAGTTGGCGGTTCGAGTACTGGGTGTAATCGACTTCCGGGACCTCGAACTCGAACATGACCGAACGATGTGAGACGGGCGCGAATAAGCCTTCTCAATCACTGCCGCTGACATCCAGCGTGGCCGTACATCTATGACAGTCTATCACGTATATCCGGTATGTCAGAGCGCGCCAGCAGGGTCGAACTCTCGTATCCAGCAGACCTCAGCGGATGGGGCCGCGACAAGATCGACGGCTCGCCGTTCCGTGCGTACCTTCGGAAGACACACGACACCGCCGCACCAGGGGACGTGTGGACGGAGTTCGTCGGCGTCGGTTGCTGTGGCGACACGCTGGACTTCCCGCTTCGGGTCGAATCCGTCGACGGCGGCACAGCAGTGACCGAAGACACCGAGTTCGTGTACACTGAGCGCGAGGCGTGTGGTGTTGCCGGCGGCTGGCAAGTCCAGAGCGCTGCCGGACCGACCGAATAAGAGGTGTGAGCGGCTGAGAGAACGCGTCAGTCCGGGAGGTAGCGCACGCTGACAACGCCGTCAGTCGTCCGGACTTCGACGCGGTCGACGCCGAGTCTGGCCGCTCGTGAGAGGGTGGCCTCGTCCTCGACGACATCTGCCGCAGCCTCGGCTGTCTCGTCGTCCGGAACCGTCAGAACGTGTACCTCGCCCTCGCCGGCGCGCTCGACTGTCGTTAGCTCGCCCGGTGCTTGGTCGGCCGCGATTTCGGTCGTCTGTGCCGTCGGCGCGAGGTCGACCGTCTCGACGGGAATTGTTCGCCGCTCAGCGACTTCGGTGAGGGTGTACGTGACTTCCATCGGCGGCTCCGGTTCGACTGTCCCCTCGACTACTTCGCCGGCTTCGATACCGGGATTACCCGACAGTGTCAGCACCTGTGAGTCCGCGACGTTCCGAAGCGTCGCCGACGCGTCGTCAGCGTTTGTGACAAGAAATGTTCCTTCGATTGCTGTCATAGACATGGATTCGTGACGGGCGTTCTTGCCCGTTTCGACCCGGGAATGGACTGTCGGGTCATCTCAGGGGAGCGGGCGGCTGTAGGCCTGCGGGACTACTTCAATAGCCGATGGGTCAGATAAATCCCCAGCGTCGCGAGCAGCGGGGGGACGACGCCGGCAATCGGCGGCAGCGAGTAGAAGAACCCGACGACGGCGCTCTGTGTCGGTTCGCGAAGCTCCGCCGGAGCGGAGGTCAACAGTGCGAGGTATATCGACCCGATGAACAGGAACGCGGCGAGGGCGAGGGCGCGGTCGTAGGCGACCGAGGACCCCGTCCGTCGGTGGCGGCGCGCGACAGAGAGCACCGGGGCCAGCAGCGGCGCGACCAACAACAGTCCAACGAACAGGAAGAAGCTCCGGGAGAAAGTGAATGTCCCGCCGCGGACACTCCCGGTCTCGGCGAGTTGCGTTATCAGTCCAAAGGTGAACACGAGCGTAATCGCCACGGACAGCAACAGTGCGACTGGGACGTACGCTTTGAACAGCAGCGAGTCGCTGGCACGGAACGCGTACGGGAACGCGCCGGGGAGCCCGTTGTACGGTTCGGGCCGGTCGTCGTCGGCTGTGACGGACTGCTCTGCCGTCGCGTCTGTCATACCTGTTGGTTAGGCGAGCGCGTGGTTAAGCGCGGTGTTGTCCGACCAGCGGTGACTGCGGCTCCGCGTCCGCTGCCTGCCGTGCCGTCCGGGAGTTGTTTGTACCCGCCCGTCGACACGCCCAGTATGCACGTCGATATCGGAGCCGCGCTTGCCAGTGCCGCCGACCCGGGCGTCGAGCGAGCGACGCTAGAAGATCTAGACGAGCGGGTGGCGGCGGCCCACGAGCGAATCGAACAGGGGCGAAACGACGATGAGTTCGGCTACGCGTCGCTGAACCTCCCCGACGCGACCGACGCACAGACCATCCGCAATGCCGTCGACCCGGTCGCCGACGCCGAATCTGTCATCACCGTCGGCATCGGTGGCTCAGCGCTAGGGGCGAAAACAATCACGGAGGCGCTAGCCGAGGACCCGGACAGCCACGTCGTGCTGGATAACGTCGACCCGGAGCACGTCCGGCGGACGCTCGACGGCCTTTCGCTTGCCGACACCGCGATCAACGTCGTTTCGCGGTCGGGAACGACGGCGGAGACGCTGGCGAACTTCCTCGTCGTCCGCGAGGCCTACGAGGACCGCGGCGTCGACTGGACCGAGCGCATCGTCGTCACGACGGGCGAGTCCGGGCCGCTCCGGGCACTCGCCGACCAGCACGACCTGCCGACGCTGCCGGTCCCGGAGGGCGTTCCGGGCCGGTTCAGCGCGCTCTCGTCGGTCGGGCTCGTCCCGCCGGCTATCCTCGGCATCGACATCGAGGGACTGCTTACCGGCGGCCGGGCAGCGGCCGACGACCTCGCACCGTCGCTGTACGACTCGCCGGCCTACGCCTACGGCGCGATGGCCTATGCACTCGAAGAAGAAGGTGCGATAGTCAACGCTGTTATGCCCTACGCCGAGCGGCTGGAGTCCTTCGGCGAGTGGTTCGCACAGCTCTGGGCTGAGAGCCTGGGCAAGGACGGGCGAGGCCAGACACCGGCGCGGGCGCTTGGCGCGACCGACCAGCACTCCCAGCTCCAGCTGTATCGCGCTGGCCACCGGGACAAAGTCGTCACGTTCGTCCGTCCCCGGGAGCGTGCCGACGTGCCGATTCCCGAACCGGACCACGAGGACCTGTCGTATCTCGCTGGAACCGATCTCGGCGGCCTCATCGACGCCGAGTACGAGGCGACGGTGGCGAGCCTGCCGGCGGCTGACCGACCGGCACTGGAAGTGGAGATCGACCGCCTCGACGCCGAGAACCTCGGCGAACTGCTGTACGCGATGGAGGCCGCCTGCGTCCTCGTCGGCGAACTCGCGGATGTTGAGACGTTCACCCAGCCGGCCGTCGAGTGGGGCAAAAACGCCACGCGGGCGCTCATCCGCGGCGAAGACACCGAGGAGACGGCGGTCATCGACGACCGCGAACGGCTACGGATCGGCGAAACGGAGTCCCTTTAGGCCGGCGCAACAGACTGCCGACAATGGACGACACTGCCGCGAACTGGGGTGTGCTCGCTGCTGGCCTCGGTCTCGTCGTACTCGTCGCCACAGAAACCGGCGTCGTCGGCTGGATGACACCGGCGACGGCTATCGGCCCAGTCACCGCCCGACAGGTCGCTGTCGCCGGCTTCGTCGTCGCCGCGCTCGTCTTCTCACTTGTCCGTCACGGCGCACTCGGCCGCAGACAGGGCGGTCTGGGCGCGACAGGCGCGAGCGTCGTCGCAACCCTCGCGACGCTCATCGCGTTCTTCGGGCCAGAATTCCGTACTGGCGTCGAGGCCACCGTCGGCATCGCCGTGTACCTCACAGTGCTGGCCGGCGGCGTGACGATTGCGCTGGGCTGGGCGCTTTCGACCGGCGTGCCGAACAACCGACTGTACACGGTCGCCAGAGCGCTCTCGGTCGCAACGGGAATCGGACTGGCCGGCTTCCTCGTGGGTACGGTGTTCGCCCAGTTCGTCGTTCTCGGGGCCGCGGCGGGAGGGCTGGTCAGCGCCGCGGCGCTAGAAGGCGGGACTGTCACCGGACCCACGTACATCACGCTCACTGTCGGCATCGGCGTCGGCTTCGTCGGGTTCGGGGCGGCCGTCGCCAGCCGGCTAGACCGAACCTGGGCCGACCTTGACCTCCGTCGCCCCGGCCTCCGCGACATCGGCTACAGCGTCGGCGGCGTCGTCGTCCTTATGCTCGCGCTGTTTGGCTTCAGTTACCTCATTCAGGCGCTCGGGCTGGAAGCCGCTCGGAGCAGCGTCGAGGAGTTGGCCCGCGAGGACCCGTCGTTCCTGCTCGTGATGGTCCCGCTGGCGTTTCTCACTATCGCGCCAAGTGAGGAGTTTATTTACCGAAATCTCATCCAGAAGTATCTCTACGACGATTTCGGTGATCTGCAGGCGATTGTACTCACAAGTGCTGTTTTCGGCGTCGTTCACTTCGGACAGTACAGTACTGGGACGCCGACACAGACCGTCCTCTCGTTGCTGCTGGTGTTCGTCCTGTCGACACTGCTGGGCCTGAGCTACCTCAAGACCGAGAACCTGCTCGTGCCTATCTTTATTCACGGGGCGTTTAACGCTATCCAGTTTCTCACTTTGTACATCGAAATTACAGGAAATCCAGCAATCTGAGCCGTCTGACTGCTGTCTGACGGGTGTTTATGCGACATACCGTTGTAAGCGATGGCATGGCTCGGCGGTTCACCATCGTCTGTGATGACGACCAAGCGCGGATTATCGAAACGCTTGCGCGACGCTACAGCATCACAGAGGAGGAAGTACTTTCGCAGCTGGTCGAGCTCGGACTCGAAGCCCGGGATGAACAGACCGTCTAAGCCGGGTTCTTCCGCGATAGTGAGCTGCCACAGATGGGACAGCGGTCGCGATTCTCGTCGAACTCACGGCCGCAGCCGGCACACTGGAACAGCCACTCCCGCTGTTCGGATATCCCTTCGCGGGCGATGACTTCAACCGCCACGTCGAGTTTCTCCGCGACGTTTTGCATCGCGTAATCGTCGGTGACGAGTCGGCTGTCGAGTTCGAACGCGGCCGCGATCAGCCGGATATCGGTCTCCGAGAGCTCCGCCAGATCACCGGTCTCACCGGCGGCGCGCTCGATGCGCTCGACGGTGTTGTCCTCGGGAATGTGAAGGTGCATCCCCGAGCCTTCGAGGGCGTCGAAGCGATAGGCAGCCTCGTCTTCCAGTTCCTCTCTGACGAGCGGAATCGTCGCTATCTGCTCGTCGGTGTGGTACTCGTTGATAAATGCCGAGGAATCGAGAACGTACATCTACCGTTTGACAATCATGTGGTCTTTCACCGCCTTGACCCGCTCAACCGGGACAAGCAGGCGGCCCTGGTCACTGTACTCGAAGTTCGTGTTGCGGAGCGACTCCGCGGGGTCGATAACGAGGTTGTGTAGCGCGCCCGAGGAGAAGTCCATCGTGATGTTGTAGAGACTGCCGATTTCCGCGCCGTCAGTCCCCATCACGTCTTTGCCCGACAGGTTTTCCGCAAGTATCGCGGCCATACCCCCTTGTTCCGAACGAGGTTACATAAACGCCACGGGGATGTCCGACAGGTGAGCAGGGCATCGTAACTGTTGCCGAGAGCTGACGCGTCGGCAGCTGACAGAGTCACTGAGAAACACCGGCGACAACGGAGGTCAGAACAGTCACAGCAGCAGCCCTAAGCGACAGGCACCCCACAAATACGCATGGACCAGAACAGGCGTCAGTTTCTCGGCGCGCTCACAGCCGTCGTTACCGGGACTATCGCGGGCTGCAGTGGTGGCGACAGCGAAGATCCGTCACCAACGGAGACAGCCACCGCTACGCAGGTACCGACCCGTACTGCGACGGCAACATCGGCTGATTCGGTTACGACACCGACGGAGACCGCCACTCCAACGGACACACTGACTGAGACGGAGACACCAACTGCCACACCGACACCGACCGAGACGCCGGTCGACGCCGACCAGGAAGTCGCCGTCGCGCCGGGCGATTTCGTCTTCGACCCGGAAACCTTCGAAATCCCGGTCGGAAGCACCGTGCTGTGGGTCTGGGAGGGCGGCGGCCACAACGTCAAACCGACCGCGACGCCGGAAGATAGCGACTGGTCCGGGACGCCCGGCGATGGGACATATTCCAGCGGTTACCAGTACGCCCACACCTTCGCGGTCCCCGGCGAGTACGAGTACCACTGTGTCCCCCACCAGAGCCTCGGGATGACGGGGTCGTTCACTGTAACAGAGTAACGCCCGCTTAGCCCGACGTTCGGTCGCGCGCGTCTGATGACGACGAACTTAACTGCCACCGACGACTCGGTTCTGACAACTTCTGGAGCCATCTATGTCTGACACGGACCCCACCACAGCCACCGACGACACCCTGCGGACGCCCATCGTCGCCGTTCTGGGCCACGTCGACCACGGGAAGACGAGCCTGCTCGACAAGATCCGCGGTTCGGCCGTCACCGCCGGCGAATCGGGCGCGATCACACAGCACATCGGCGCAACAGCCGTCCCGCTGGACGTGATTTCCGAGATCGCCGGTGATCTGGTCGACCCGACGGACTTCGACCTGCCCGGCCTGCTGTTCATCGACACGCCAGGCCACCACTCCTTCTCGACGCTTCGCTCCCGTGGTGGCGCACTCGCCGATATCGCCATCCTGGTCGTCGACGTCAACGACGGCTTCCAGCCCCAGACGCTGGAGGCCATCGACATCCTCAAGCGAACCCAGACGCCGTTCATTGTCGCCGCGAACAAGATTGACACCGTCCCCGGCTGGAACCCCAACGAGGGCCAACCGGTCCAGCAGACGATGGACGCCCAGTCCGACCGCGTCCAGTCAGACCTGAACGAGAAACTGTACGAGATTATCGGCGAACTCTCGGACAACGGCTTCTCCGCAGATATGTACTGGCGGGTCCAGAACTTCCAGGCCAACATCGGCGTCGTGCCGGTGTCGGCTGAAACCAGTGAGGGCATCCCCGACCTGCTGACGGTGATGATGGGGCTGTCCCAGCGGTACATGAAAGAAGAGATGGAGATCGACACCACCGGCCCCGGTGTCGGGACCGTCCTCGAAGTGAAAGACACCCAGGGATTTGGAACGACGCTCGACGCCATCATCTACGACGGGACCATCCGCAACGACGACACCATCGTCGTCGGCGGACTCCAGGGACCAATTGTCACTGATGTGCGCGCCCTGCTCCGTCCGCGCCCGCTCGAAGAGATTCGGACCGAACAGGAGTTCGAACAGGTCGAGCAGGTCGCGGCCGCCGACGGTGTCAAGATCGCCGCGCCGGACCTCGACGACGCGATGGCCGGCGCGCCGATCCGCGTCATCCGCGACCGCGACCGCAGCGAGGTCATCGCCGAGGTGGAGCAAGAACTCGCCGAGATCGAGGTCACGACACAGGAAGAAGGGGTCGTCATCAAGGCCGACACGCTCGGCTCGCTGGAAGCCCTCTCCAGCACGCTCGAAGAGGAGGAGATTCCGGTCATGCGCGCCGAGGTCGGCGCAGTGGCACCACGAGACGTGCGGGTCGCCGAGACAGCCGGCGAACCGACGAACCAGGCGATTCTGGCGTTCAGCGTCGAGGTGCTCGACGATGCCCGGGACCTCGCCGAGCAGGAGGACGTGGAACTGTTCGAAGACGACGTCATCTACCAGCTCGTCGAGTCCTACGACGACCACGTCACCGCCATCGAGGAGGCCCAGCAAGAGCAGATTCTGGAGAACATCACTCGTCCCGCGAAGTTCCGGATTCTGCAAGACCACACCTTCCGCCAGTCCGACCCCGCTGTCGTCGGCGTCGAAATCCTCTCCGGTGAACTCCGGCGGAATGTCAACGTCGTCAGATGGGACAACGGCGAGGCAAACCGCGTCGGGACCCTCAAGACGATTCAGGACGAGGGCGAAGATGTCGATTCGGCCCGCGCCGGCGAGCGCATGGCCGTCTCGATTCAGGGGCCGACCGTCGGCCGCCAGATAGAGGAAGGCGACGACCTCTGGGTCGAAATCCCCGAAAAGCACGCGAAGATTCTCGAACAGGAACTCAAGGAGGATATCTCCGTCGACGAACGCGAGGCGCTGTCGATGTATCTGGAGAAACACCGGAACCGCGACCCCTTCTGGGGGAAGTAAGCGGTACTCAGTGCGCCGTTTGCGCGAGTAATAATATTTAATTAGGGGGAGTGTCTCTGTACAGACACGAATGCCTGGGTCCCCGTCGATGCCCGACCTCGTGCTTGCCAGCATCGCCCTCTCGATGCTGCTGGCGTCGCTCGGCGCAGTCGTCACCTCGATCAGCTTCGTGACTGCGCTGAGTGCCGGCAGTCTCCCGGCGACCGGCTCCATCGGCTATGCGCTTTTTTATAATCCACCAGTCGCCAGCGGCGGTCGCGCCTGATATCGGCGACGACATGTCACCGTGACCGTGCTGCAGAAAACTGAGAGCGGCGCTACTGTGCTGTCGGCGACGTGTCGTCGCCCATCACTTGCTTGACCTGCAGTGCGGCGGAGGCGGCGATGCCCTGGGCGAGGTCGTCGCGCTCGGCGTCGGAGATGCTCGCGCTTTCCGGGTCCTCGGGCGTGTAGTCGGCGCTGACGACCGACCCGACCGGGGGCTGGACCGCGATTGTGGCCCGCGGGCCCGTCGTGCTGTTGCTGATTTCGGAGCCGACGACGAACTCACCGGGCAGGAGTTCGCGGGTCCGGGCGGCGACACTCGAGAGGTCCCGACGGAGTTCCTCGCGCTGTTCCGCCGTCAGCGTTACTTCTTCCGGTTCCCCACCAAACGACGTATTGCCGTACATGAACGTTCTCTGTCTCTATGCGGGGGAAGACTAAAAACCCAGGGTCCAGCACAGGTCTGGCCGGCACCGTCGGAACACGCGGCTCACATCACCGGGTGGCTCTCGCCGTAGGTGGCGAGCACGACGGCACTGGCGTATTCGGCGTCGTCGGACGCCGACTCGACGTAGACGTTCTCCTCGACGAACTCCCAGTCACGGAGGTCCCGGCCGGCGGCTAACCCCTCGCGGATTTCCGTCCGGACCGCGTCCTCGCTGGTGCCGTCGACCTCGTAGAAGATGCCCGGGCCGTCCTCGCTCCGGGCCCAGCCGATGCCCGCCGCACCGCGTTCACCCGGTGCGACGGTCGCCGAAGACTGGACGACCTCCAGCGCCTCGCCGGGCGGTCCCAGATCCGGTGCTGACCCAGTCACCTCGATAGTCGGCTCTGCAGGGATGACAGAGGACAGCGAGATGAGGTTGTAGTTGTGGACGCCCGCCTCGGCGAGTGCTGCGTCGTACGCGGCCAGCGCGGTCGGGCCGGTCGCAGTCCCCCACACGACCCGAATGGTACTCATAGGCGACAGTCGACGGTCCGCGGGGTAAGGGGTTTCGCTTCGCTACGCCGGGACGAGTCTGTAGCACATCCCCGGGCGGTCCGGGTCGCCCTCGACGGCACGCTCCGCGTAGTAGATGCCATCAGCGGTCACCAGCGGCGCACTCGTCACGTGCCCGCGGCTCTCGACGGCCCAGGACACCGTCCCCGAGTCCCTGTCTAGCGCGTACAGTCGCCCGTCGTAGGACCCGACGAGGACGTGCTCGCGGGTGGCGACGGTGCTCCCGATAATCCACCCGCCGGTGTCGTACCGCCACTGCTCCGCGCCGCTGTCGAGGTCGATTGCGTACACCCGGTCGTCGTGGCTGCCGACGTAGACGGTGCCGTCGTGGACTGCCGGCGCGCACATCACGTCGGCGTCGGCCTCGAAGGTCCACAGTTCCGAGCCGTCGGTCACATCGACGGCGGTAACGGTCGCTGCCCACGACGGGACGATAGCGGTCCCGTCAGCGACGGCGACAGGGGCTTTGACATCGCCGCCAGTGTCGTACCGCCAGACCCGTTCGAGGGCTGGAAACGACCACGCGTAGCAGTAGCCGTCGTTGGAGCCAAACAGCAAGCGACCGTGTTCGCGGTCCAGCGCCACCGTCGAGTGTGGGTGGTCGGTCGGCCGACTGTCGCGCCACTGCACGTCCCCGGTCGCGGCGTTGACGGCGACGACGCTCCCGCTCGGTGCGGCGTGTTCGACAGCGACGTACAGCGACCCGTTGTAGTATGTCGGACTCGCGCCGATAGCATCACCCAGCTCCGTCCGCCAGCGCCGCCGTCCGGTTTCGAGGTCCAGCGCCGACAGCGCGCCGTCGTAGGCGCCAATGTAGACGGTGTCGTTGGCGATGGCCGGCGTGCCGTGGCTTCCACGCGTTGCCTGCGTGACCGTCGTCGCCCACTGGACCCCGCCGTCCGGTGCGATGGCCCGCACGCGGCCGGTGTCATCGGCCAGAATCAGGTCACCAGTCGGAGCCAGCGCGGGGCTGCCTTTCGCGGCGGTGTGGTCCCCGCGGTTGGTCGGCAACTCCCAGGCCCGCTCGACGGCACCGGGGACTGAAATGTCCTGATACCCCTGGTTCAGGGGCCCCTGCCGGAACTGCGCAGCAGCGTGTTCGTCAAGCGCCGTCGATGCGAGCGGATTGAACTGTGACTGGCACCCCGCAATCGACCCGGCCGTCGTCGCCGCGAGCGTCCCCAGAAACGCCCGCCGCGTCCGTGCGCGCTCTGTCACGGACGCCGATACCGGGCGGGGTGGCTTAAATCGGGCGGGCCGCGAGGAGGCCCGGCCGTCGTCGACGAACCGGGGGACGGGAAGCCGACCCGACCTGGTTCCGGCGGCTGCACGTTTCGGTGAACGAATCGCTCAAAACATGCGCGTATTCAGATTCGTGAGTGAAATCAATCATACAGAACAGTCTGTAAAAATATATAAATATACCTATACTAAAGAATTTACTCTCTGAAACTCTTTCTCAGATACTCAAAAGCTATTTTATAGGCTTATTTTACTAATTACGAGTTTTCTTTTCATATTTGTTTACCCCCATGATTTATAATCTATGGCTGTTACGTGAGCGATTGCATGCAGAAGAATTCAAAACGCACTCGTCGAACGTTCATCAAAAGCGCCGGCGTCATCGGGACAGCGGCACTCGCCGGCTGCAGTGGCGGCTCCGATTCGAGCACGGAGGACGGCTCCGGCGGCGAAAGTTCGGACGGGGCCACGACCGGCACCGGCTCGGAGACGATGGCGGACGAAATCGTGTTCTACAACGCCGGGTCGCTGGAGTTCGACCCCGGAACGGAAGCCAACATCGAGCGGTTCGAGGAGGAGACCGGCATCTCCGTGGAGGTCAACGAGGTCCCCTGGAGCAACCTCAAGACCAGCCTGACGACCATCTGGCGGAATCAGGACAGCACTGTCGACGCGTTCAACGGACCGACCTGGTGGCTGGCGGACTTCGTCAGCTCCGACTGGCTCGAACCGCTCGGCCTCGGCAGCGACCACATGGGGAAGTTCCCCAGTTCGCTGACCGACCTCGTCCAGTTCGACGGCCAGACCTACATGGCCCCCGAGTTCGGGAAGTGGGGCAGCTACCTCTACGACCAGCAGTACCTGAACGAGCAGGGCTTCGACGCGCCGCCGGACACCTGGGACGAGGTGCTGAGCCAGGGCGAGCAGCTCTCACAGGGCGATAAGTCCGGGTTCGCGTTCACGTGGTCCGGCAAGTCCGTGTTCAGTTTCAAGCAGTTCCTTTACCAGGCCGGCGGCCAGCTGTTCAACGACAGCTACGAACCCGTGTTCGTCGAGGAGGGGACCGAAGTGCTGGAGTTCTTCAACGGGCTCCGCGAGCGTGGCATCATCCCGGACGGGATGTCCAGCCTCGGCGAGGGCGGCATCGGCGACAACTTCATCGCCGGCCAGTACGCGACCGTCGAGTCCTGGACACCGCTCGGGTCACGCGCCATCGACGAGTGGGAAGAGGGTCGCATCGGCAGCGCCAAGCCGCCGAAAGGGCCGGAGAGCCGCGCGACCTTCCAGGACACGAACGGTATCAGCGTCTCGGCGTTCTCCGAACGGAAGGACGCGGCCAAGGAGTTCGCCCGGTTCATGACGACCCGCGCGTCCTCCAAGAACAACATGCTCGTCGAGGGGAACCCGGCCGTCGTCCCGGAAGTGTACGAGGACGACGAGGTGCAAAGCGAGTACCCGTCCTGGCTGCTCGAGGACATGCGGTTCAACCTCGAAAACGCACAGAGCGAGACCTACATGGCACAGCCGCAGGTCGACGACTACCTGAACGAACAGCTCACGCCGGCGCTGCTCGGGAACAAGGACCCCGAGGCGGCACTCAACGACGCCTACAGCAACATCGAGCGCCTCTACCAGGACATCGGCCTGCTCTGAACGGCGCGGTCCAGGATTTATATACAATATGTCAATCGAAAAGAGCCCGTTGCGTCGCAAACTCGACAAACTGTTCGTCCCGCTGACCGTCGGGCCGACACTGCTGTGGATCGCCGCGATAATCGTCTATCCGACAGCGAAGTTGCTCTTCAGTAGCTTCCAGTTCCGGAACCCGGTGACAAACGAGATGGAGTTCGTCGGCCTGCGGAACTTCCGGCGGCTGATTTTCGCGCGCGAGGGGGGCCAGGCCGCCCTCGGCGTGTTCAACCCCAGTTTCGTCTCGATTACGACGAACACGGCCATCTACGTCGGTTTCAGCGTCTCCATCTCGTTCCTGCTGGGGCTGGGCATCGCGCTGTTGCTCGACAAGGACCTGAAAGGCCGGGGCTGGTTCCGAACGGCGGTCATCGTCCCGTGGATTCTCCCGTACGTGATGAGCGGGCTGATGTGGCGCTGGATGTTCCAGTCCGACTTCGGCGCGATAAACGGGGCGCTCCAGCGACTCGGTATCATCTCCGGGAACATCCCGTTTCTCTCCGACGGCGCGCTCGCCATGGTGGCGCTCATCATCGCCGACGTCTGGGTGTTTACCCCCTTCATCATCATCATCCTGCTCGCGGGCCTGCAGAACGTCCCCGAGCAACTGTACGACGCCGCCGAGGTCGACGGTGCGAGCCGCTGGTCGCGGTTCTGGAACGTCACGTACCCGTTCCTGAAACCGTCGATACTGGTGGCGCTGACCATCCGCATCATCTTCGACATCCGGGCACTGGACCTGGTCTGGGTGATGACCCAGGGCGGCCCCGGGAAGTCGACTGAAGTGTGGGCCTCCTGGCTGTACCGGACCGCACAGGTGTTCAACGAACCCGGGTCCGGTGCCGCACTCGGAGTCGTCCTGCTGGCCGTGACCTTCGCCATCGTGGCCAGTCTGTACAAGATATTCGGCGAGTCACCCTACCAAGCATGAGTACGAAGAAATCACCGCTCAACCGACTGCGCCGGTCGCTGGGACTGGAGACACAGAACGAGTGGCCGTCCGTCGCCCGAGAGCGACTGCTGGCCTACGGACTGCTTGCCGTGTACGTCCTGGTCATCTGGTTCCCGATTTACTACATCTTCATCACGAGCCTCAAGCCGTCGAGCGAGGTGCTCTCGCTTCCGATTACGTTCCTCCCGCAGGACCCGACGGCACAGAACTACGTGGACATCTTCACGAACCGACCGTTCGACAACTACACGATAAACAGCATGATCGTCGCGACGACGACGACGCTCATCTGTATCACCCTGGGGACAGTCACCGGGTACAGCTTCTCCCGTTTCGACTTCATGGGGAACAAGTCGCTGCTGTTGTCGATTGTCGGCGCGCGGATGATTCCCCCCATCGCGCTCATCGTCCCGTTCTTCCAGATAATGTCGAACCCGCCGCTCGTCGGTGGGTTCACCGGAAGTCTGTACGACACGCGGCTGGCGCTCATCCTCACGTACACGTTCTTCAACCTCCCGTTTGCCGTCTGGATAATGAAAAACTACTTCGACGGCATCCCGGAATCGCTGGACGAACAGGCTCGCATCGACGGCTGTTCCCGCTGGGAGGCGTTCGTCAAGATTATTCTGCCGATGGCGAAGCCGGGCATCGCGGCCACCGCCATCCTCGCCTTTATTTTCTCGTGGAACGAGTTCGTCTTCGCGCTCGTTCTCACGTCCTCGGAGCAGGCCCAGACGCTACCGATAGCCGTCTCGCTGTTCGTGGCTGACGACTTCGTCGACTGGGCACACCTCGCAGCCGGCGGGATGATCGCCGCGTTACCCGGCATCCTGTTTGGCCTGTTCTTCCAGCAGTACATCGTGAGCGGACTCACACAAGGAGCAGTCAAGGAGTAACTAACTATGGCACACGTAGAACTCACCGACCTCGTAAAGCAATTCGACGACGTCACCGCAGTCGACGGCATCTCACTCAACATCCCCGACGAGAGCTTCACCGTCCTCGTCGGCCCGTCCGGATGTGGCAAGACCACGACCCTGCGTCTCATCGCGGGGCTCGAACGGGCGACCGACGGTGAAATCCGCATCGGCGAGAACGTCGTCAACGACGCACGCGCATACGAGCGCGACATCGCGATGGTGTTCCAGAACTACGCGCTGTACCCGCACAAGACGGTGCGGGACAACATGCGGTTCGGGCTGGAACAACACGACACGGCCGAGGACATCATCACCGAGCGGGTCCAGGAAACCGCGGAACTGCTACAGATAGAGGAGCTCCTGGACCGGCGACCGTCAGAACTGTCCGGCGGCCAGCAACAGCGGGTGGCGCTGGGCCGGGCTATCGTCCGCGACCCGGCGGTGTTCCTGATGGACGAGCCGCTGTCGAACCTAGACGCGAAGCTCCGGGTCCAGATGCGCGCCGAACTGAACAAACTGCACGAGGAGCTGTCGACGACGACCGTCTACGTCACCCACGACCAGGTCGAGGCGATGACGCTGGCCGACCAGATAGCGGTCATGGACAACGGGCAGATACAGCAGGTCGGGGAACCGACCCATGTGTACTCGAACCCGCGGAACATGTTCGTCGCCGGCTTCCTCGGCTCGCCGAGCATGAACTTCCTCGAAGGGACTCTCGAAGAGTCCAGCGCCGGCAAGTTCGAACTGGACCTCGGCGGCGCGACGCACAACGTCCCCGACGAGTTCACCGACGCGCTCGAACCGTACCTCGGCGACCGGGTGACACTCGGCATCCGTCCGGAGAACATCGCGCTCAATCAGGACGGCGTGCCGGCGAACGTCCACCCGGCGGCGGTGGAAGTCGTCGAACCCCAGGGCGAGAAGACCGTGCTCGAACTCGAACTCGACACCGGCCAGAGTATCAAGGCCGCTGTCGACCCGGACACGACCGTCGAGATGGGCGACGCGGTGAACCTCCGGTTCGACAGGGACTCGCTCCAGTACTTCGACCCTGCCACCGGCGAATCGCTGACCTACGATTCGAAGGTCGAGCGACAGGCGACCGTCTAACGATGGCGACGGAGATAACCGACAGGATGACAGCCGTCGACCTGCTCGCGTTCGGGGCCGCATTCGGGCTAGCGGGTCTCGCAGCGGCCAACTACGCGAGTGGCATCTACGGCGGCGCGATAGTCAGCAGCGTTGGGACCGTCGTCGCGGCACTGTTCGGTGTCCTTAGCTGATACTGGGAGAGAGTTTTTTATGAACGTCTTCATACTAGATGATATAACATCGAAGGTAATCGAGAACTCTCGCAGACCGCGGTATTGCGACGCCGGCCCCGCTCCCGGGGCCAATTCTTTCGGGGTTGATGATGACAAGAACTAACATAGACACACGTTGTAGGCCGAACTCCTCCACAGGGTCCGGGCCCGCCGATGTAGCACTGTAACAGAACATGATACCTGATGAACGACGGAAGGAAATCGTTCGACAAGTGAACAAGTCGGATCGGGTCACGGTCGAGGAGCTCACCGAGGAGTTCGGCGTCTCCGAGGCGACGATCCGACGGGACCTCTCGTCACTCGCGGAAGACGGACTCATCGAACGGTTCCACGGCGGTGCCCTCCCGGCGTCGGAACAGGAGGAAAACGGGACGACCGACAGCATCGACAACCCGAACGGCAAGCGAGCAATCGCCGAGCGGGCCATCGACGAACTGGAAGACGGCGACGCCGTCTTCTTCGACACGGGGCCGACGGCGCGGGAAGTGGCGAAAGCCATCCCGGAGCAGGTGTCCCTGCTCGCCGCGACGAACTCGCCGGAGAGCGCGTTCGAACTCCGCGAGACCTGCGGCGAAGTCAAGGTCGTCGGGGACTCGCTGCGCCAGACCTCGGACGCGCTGGTCGGCCCCAGCGCCGAGTCCTACCTCCGGAAGACGAACTTCGACATCGTGTTCCTCGAGACCGATGCCGTCCAGAGCGACGGCGGCCTCTCCGTCTCGAACGAGGACGAGGCACGCATCAAGACACTGCTCTGTGAGGGCGGCCGGCACGTCATCCTGGTCGCCGACGGGAGCAAACTCGACAGCCGGAGTTTCCGCGAGTTCGCAACGCTCGACGACATCGACATGTTCATCACGGACGTGTCGCTGAGCGACGAGATGCGGAGGGTGTTCGAACAGGCCAACGTCACCGTGGTCGACAATCTGCTGGCCGTTCCGTGAGCCACCCAGAATAGCTGCCGGGGCCGACGCTACGCGAACGCGACCGGCACGCTGCTTGCGTCGTCGTCGGCTTCGATCTTCTCCAAGGCGTCGTGGAGGTCGGACTGCTGGACCGTTGTCCGGCCGTCGCGGATGGCAAACATCCCGGCTTCGGTCGCCAGTGAGGCCAGTTCCGCGCCGGAGAGGCCGTCGGTCTCGGTGGCAAACGCACCCAGATCAACGTCGTCGTCGAGGTTCATCTCCTCGGTGTGGATTTCGAGGATGCGCTCGCGGCCCTCGACATCGGGGTTCGGGACTTCGATGAGGCGGTCGAAGCGGCCGGGCCGCAGGATGGCGCGGTCGAGCATATCGAAGCGGTTGGTCGCCGCGATGATGCGGATTTCACCGCGCTCGTCGAAGCCGTCCATCTCCGAGAGCAGTTGCATCATCGTCCGCTGGACCTCGGCGTCGCCGGAGGTCTTCGACTCCGTTCGCTTGGCCGCAATAGCATCGATTTCGTCGATGAAGATGATAGCCGGTTCGCGCTCGGCGGCGAGTTCGAACAGGTCCCGGACCAGTCGCGCCCCCTCGCCGATGAACTTCCGGACCAGTTCGGAGCCGGCCATCTTGATGAACGTCGCGTCGGTTTCGTTGGCGACGGCTTTCGCCAGCATCGTCTTCCCCGTGCCGGGCGGGCCGTGCAGCAGGACGCCGCTCGGCGGCTCGATGCCGACCTCGCGGAACTGGTCGGCGTTGACCAGCGGCTCCTCGACGGCTTCCCGGACCTCGCGGATCTGCTCTTCGAGGCCGCCGATATCCGAGTAGGAGACGTCGGGGGAGCCATCGACCTGCATCGCCTGCGCGCGGGCGTCGGTCTCGGGGTCAAGGATCTGCTTGACACCGAAGGAGTCGTTGATGGCGACGCGGTCGCCGGCCTCCAGCCCGTCACGGATAGACGGCGAGACTTCAGTCAGCACTTCCTGATTGTTGCCGTGCTGTTTGACGACGACGCCGTCGTCGGTCAGCTCCTCGGCTGTCGCGATGTACAGCGAAGAGGTTTTGAGCGTCTCGTTTTCCCGTTCGAGCTGGTCGACCTCGTCCGTGAGGTCGTGTTGCCGGTCACGGGCGGCGTCAAGCTGCTCAGTCAGCTGTTCGTTGACCTGTACGATCTCTTTGAAATGTTCCCGGAGTGCCTCCAGACGCTCGTCAGGCGTCATATCGGGATCAAGTTCCAACCGTGGTCGTTCCGGAAGCGAGGGACTGCGCGACATTTGGATGGTCGATACTATACGGTTGAGACACAAAGTGCCTTCGGGTCACAGGGGGGTGAAACAGTTATGAGTGTCGAGACGGGGCTGTAGCGGTCAGTGAGACCGGTGGCTCGAACAGTCGGGCAAGCAGCGAGTCGCCGCTGGCCGCCCTACAACAGCTCGGCGAACTCGTCGAGATAGTCGCTGTACGTCGAGAGCGCGGACTCGACCGGGTCGGGACTGGCCATGTCGACGCCAGCATCGCGAAGCAGTTCCAGCGGGTACTGCCGCGAGCCGCTCCGGAGGAAGTCGACGTACCGCTGGGCAGCGGGTTCACCCTCTTCCAGAATCCCGTCGACGAGCGCGACAGCCGCCGAGATGCCGGTCGCGTACTGGTAGACGTAGAACGCGCGATAGAAGTGGGGAATACGCATCCACTCGCGGGCGATTCGGTCGTCAAGTGCCGCGGGCTCGTAGTAGTCGCCCTTCAGGTCGGCGTAGAGATCGTCCAGTCGGTCGGGCGTCAGCGGCTCGCCGGCCTCGGACATCTCGTGGGTCCGCTGTTCGAACTCGGCGAACATGGTCTGGCGGTACAGCGTCGAGCGGAACCGTTCGAGGTACTCGTTGAGGATGTGCCGGCGCAGTCGCTCGTCCTCGACGGTGTCCAGCAGGTGGTGGGTCAGCAGCGTCTCGTTGACCGTCGAGGCGACTTCGGCGACGAAGATCTCGTAGCCGGAGTAGACGAACGGCTGTTCCTCGCTGGTGTACTTGGAGTGCATCGAGTGGCCGAGTTCGTGGGCCAGCGTGTACATCGACTCGACGTCGTCCTGGTAGTTCATCAGGATGAACGGCTGGGAGTCGTAGGTGCCCCCGGAGTACGCGCCGGACTGCTTGTGCTGGGTCTCGTAGACGTCGACCCACCGCGAGTCCAGGCCCTCGGCCAGCCGGGACTGGTAGTCATCGCCCAGCGGGGCGACGGCCTCGGTGACGTACTCGCAGGCCTGCTCGTACTCGATTTCGGGCGACTCCTCCTGGACGAGCGGGACGTAGAGGTCCCACATCCGCAGTTCGTCGGCCCCGATGGCCTCGCGTTTCAGGTCGGCGTGGCGGTGGAGCGTGTCGAGGTTGTCGTGGACGGTGTCGACAAGCGTATCGTACACCTCAACGGGAACGTTCGGGCCGTCGAGCGCGGCCTCGCGGGCGGTGTCGTAGTTCCGGGCGCTGGCCATCTTCACGTCCGTCTTGACGGCGTTCTTGTAGGCCGTCCCAACCGCATTTCGGACCGTCTCCCACTCGTCGTAGAAGGCCTCGTAGACGCGCTGGCGGAACTCTCGGTCGGGGTGTTTCTGCAGCGTCGTGAAGTTGTTGAGCGTGATCGGCTGCTGGTCGCCGTCCGGGTCCTCGACGGTCGGGAACTCCATGTCGGCGTTTGCCAGCATGTTGTACACCTCGCCGGGCGCGCCGGTGACCTCGCCGAGTTCGGCAAGCAGGTTCTCCACCTCGGCCGAGCGGGTGTGGTCTTTCATCCGGAGCACGTCGTCGAAGTAGTGCTCGTAGGGTTCCAGCCCCGGCTCCGCGTCGATCATCGCCTCGATGTCGTCGTACTCTAACTCCTGCAGTTCGGGTTCGAGGAACGACGCGGCCGAACTGGCTTCCGAGGAGAGGGACTGCGAGCGGGCGGTCAGCGCCTGGTACGTGTCGTCGGTCGTGTCCTCGTCCCGGCGCATCCGGGCGTAGGCGGCGACGTTCGACACTGTCCGCATCAGTTCCTCGTAGGTTTCCAAGGTCTTCAGCAGGGTGGCGGCGTCCTCGGTGGCCCGTCCCTCGTAGGCCGACAGGTCTTCGATTAGTTCCTCCGCTTCTTCGTAGGCAGCTTCCCAGTCCTCGTCGCTGGCGTAGAGGGAGTCGAGGTCCCACTTGTACGCCTCGTCGATGTCGCTCCGTGCGGGTACCGAACTCATAGCCCGCTCTTGGGACGGGGCCGAAGTAAGCCTTCGTTTCAGCGGCGGGGAGCTACAGTCCGTCAGCGATGTGGTCGGCGACTCGCGCAGTTGTTCGAGCAGTCGCGCGCCGTCGGGCGAAGACTGTCCGGGCATCCACAGCGGCGTCGTCGTCCCGAGTAAAATTCACGTCCGGGTAGGAGACATCGGTCAGCACCAGCGGTTCGGGCGGGGCGGGTGGGACGCCGTCCGGGCCAAGAACGGGCTCCGGCGAGAGGACGCGGTCGACCTTCGACAGCGGGGCCGAGCCGTCCGCGACGGCCGCCGCGAGCGAGACGAGCCGGCGGACCAGCCCGCGGCAGAACCCGCCGGCACTCACCCGGACGACGAGAAACTGGCCCTCCCGGGTCCAATCGATACTGACGGCCCGCTCGGTGCCGGTGTCGTCGGACGTGAGGTTGTGAAAGTCATGTGTCCCGGCGAGCGCGTCGACAGCGTCGGCCCACCGCTGGTCGTCGACGGGGTCGCGTCCGGGCCGGTCGGCGTCCGTCGGGGCGTGCAGGTAGTAGGTGTAGCTGCGCTGAGCGGCGTCGTGGGTCGCGTGGAAGCCGTCGGGGACCTCGGCGCTTGCCCACACGCGAATGTCGTCCGGTAGTTCGCCGTTGAACGCCACCGGTGAGAGCCACGCCGGCGCGTCGAAGGCGACGGTCTGTGCTCGTGCGGATACGCCAGCGTCGGTCCGGCCGGCAGCGGCGTACCGCTCGGGTAGCCCCTCGCCGCGCTCGCAGACGCCGAGGCGGACGAGCGCCGAGCGGAGCCGGCCCTCGACCGTGTCCACGTCAGGCTGGCGCTGGAACCCGTGGTACGGTCGGCCGTCGTAGGCCACGCGATAGGCGCGCATACCGATTTCTCGACTGCGAGCCACTTGTCTCGTCCGAATCTCAGTCGCTGGGAAGGATAGACGAACTTAGGCGTCCTGAGGACAAAGAAGGGAGTATGTCCAACGCCGCCGCGGCGGATCACGACTTCCCTCGCCCGCCCGAAACGTTCACCGACCACGACGGGCGGACGGTGACAATCGAGGCTTACGACGGCGACATTGACCCACTCGTGGAGATGTACACTGACTTCGGCCCCGACTCCCGGTCACAGGGCGTGCCACCACGGACTGAGGCGGATGTCCGTGACTGGCTACCGAACCTTGTCGAAGACGGCCTGAACGTCGTTGTCTGGCACGAGGATCGCGCCGTCGGCCACGCCGTCCTCGTTCCGTATCAGGACACCTCGGAGCTTGCGATCTTCGTCCATCCGGACTACCAGCACGCTGGCATCGGCTCACAGCTCATCCGCGTACTGCTTGGCTACGGACAGGAGAACGGACTTGACCGCGTCTGGCTCTCCGTCTCGAACACGAACCACGTCGCCCGAGCGCTGTACGAGTCGGTGGGCTTCGAGACGATTGCCAAAGAACGCGTAGAGATGGAGATGGAACGGGCGCTGTGAGCGGCCCACTCACGAACGGCCACACGCAGGGATAGTGGCTACGCGGCAGTAGACCCTGACGCCGTCATTCGGTTTCGAGGGAGACTTCCCTGTCGGTCTTACGGACCTCGTTTTCGGTTCCGCTGTTCGCTGAGAGAGATTCGGTCTCCAGCAGGCGGTCCAGCCGCCGCTCGAACTCGCTGTCTGTCAGTTCGCCGCGGGCGTAGCGCTCTCGGAGGTGATCGACCGGGTCCACCGTCGGTTCCGTTGCGTTGGGTGCATCGGCTTCATCCTGTGCTGTCTCATCCGCCGGGGACTCGATCATCGGCAGTTTCGACCCCAGAAGGGCGACGAGCGGAGCGAGGATGACCCACCCGAGAATGATCGAGACCGGTGCAATCACGTTGCCGAGGCCGGCCACACCCCCAAGCATGGCGATACCCAGCGAGAGTATCGCGATGGTCGCAACGAGCTTCCATCTCGGGAGGGCGATGGAGGGGAGGTTCATGTCGTCCACTCAACACGCTGGTCGCAAAAAGCTACTGTCACAATCCGACCGCGAGGTCGCGCTACTCCGCGAAGTCCTCGAACGTCGGCCGGTCGTGATCGCCGGGGAACGCCGAGAGCGGGACGCTCACCTGCTCGCCGTCGTCCATCTCCTTGAGCGTCACCTCGTCGTTTTCGAGGTCCTGCTCGCCGACGATGACGACCGTCTCGGCGTTGATGCCGTCGGCGTAGCCCATCTGCGCGCCGAACGAGCGGTCGGCTACGTCGCTCTCGACGACGTGCCCGCGCTCACGCAGCTCCCGTGCGATGCGGGCCGCGGTCGGACGGGTGTCGCCGACCTGCAGGACGTAGTAGTCCGTCGAGAGTTCCTCGGCGGGCCAGACGCCGGCGCGCTGGCAGAGGAGTTGGAGCGTGGCGTGGCCGGGCGCGAACCCGACTGCCGGCGTCGGCTGGCCGCCGAAGCCCTCGATGAGATCGTCGTAGCGGCCGCCGCCGAACACCGACCGGGAGACCTCGCCCGTCGAGTCGAAGCACTCGAAGACGACGCCGGTGTAGTAGTCAAGCCCGCGTGCGGTCGTCAGCGAGACGGTGAGGTGCTCGCGGACGCCGAAGTCCGCAGCCGCATCGAGGACTGCCTGCAGGTTGTCGGTCGCCGCGCGAACGTCCTCGGAGCCGGTGAGGTCCGCGAGCGTTTCGATTTCCTCTGCGTCGATCTGCAGCATCTCGTCGAATTTGTCGGCCTGTCCGTAGTTGAGTCCCGCCTCGACGAGCGCGTCGAGGTAGTCGTCGTGGTCGACTTTCGCCCGCTTGTCGACCGCGCGGATCGCCTCGGGCACGTCCACGTCGGCCCCGAACGACTCCAGCACGCCCGCGAGGATATCCCGGTGGGAGACGCGAATCTCGAAGTCCTCGCCGGTCAGCCCGAGATCGGTGAGCATGTCAACGGCGACGGCCAGAATCTCGGCGTCCGCGGTCGGCTCCGACGACCCGAAGATGTCGACGTTGGTCTGGTAGAACTCCCGGAACCGGCCCTGCTGGGGTTCCTCGTAGCGCCAGAACGGTCGCGTCGAGACCCATTTGATCGGTTTCGAGAGTTCCTGTTGCTTGGCGACGAACATCCGCGCGACGGTCGGCGTCAGCTCCGGCGTGAGTGCGACCTCGCGTCTACCCTTGTCCTCGAAGCTGTACAGTTCCTCGACGATCTCCTCGCCGCTCTTGTCGACGTACATCTCTGTCGGTTCCAGCGCCGGCGTGCCGATCTCTCGGAAGCCATAGCGCTGTGCGACATCTTCCAGCGTGTCCATAGCCCACCGCCGAGCCTGCATCTCCTCGGGGTAGAAATCGCGAAAGCCCTTGACGGAGTCGTACATACCCGCGCCTACAGCGAGCGCGCGCTTGAACCTGTTCGTTCACGTTGACCAGAACCACAAATGAAGGGCCGGTAGCAACTCGCTAAGGTGTGCACACTACTGCGTTTGCTAGCGATTTATCTATCACAGGCGGCGTAACCAGTGCACGCTGGCGGTAAGGGAGCTAGAGGCTGACTATATGGGACGCAGCCCGTATTAGAGAGGAGGCAACAAAGAGCGTCTCCGCCGAGAGTGGTCGTATGGGATGGGCAACGGCTCGGTGGACGCGGCGCGGGGTGAGACAGTGACACAGCGATTCGAGATGGGGGTCCGGGCGCTGGACCGGCAGCTCAACGGCGGCATTCCGACTGGAAGCCTTGTCACGCTGCTCGCTGAGCCGGCGAGTCAGGCGGAGCTGTTTCTCTCCGAGTTCGTCGCCCGACAAGAGACGGTGTATCTCTCCGGCGAGCAGGCACCCACGACGATTGCGTCGGCGCTGCGGTCACAGCGAGAAACCTACGACGACCTCGCGGTCAGTCAATTAGACCGGGAGGCTCCGGTCAGCGATGCGCTCGCTCATGTCAAGGGGCTCACCGAAGGGTCGCTCCTCGTCGTCGACCCGGTCGAGCCGCTTGAGCGCGCCGATACAGGGGAGTTTCGGGCCTTCCTCGAAACGCTGCAGGCCAGACTCACACAGACCAACAGCGTCGCGGTCCTGCACGCGCTCAAGCACGACGCAACGCCGTCACAGCGCCACCGGACGGAGTACACAAGCGACATGGTGCTCGACCTCGAAACGGAGCGACGCGACGACGCCATCGAAAACAGGCTCTATATTCCGAAGTTCCGCGGGGGACGAGCGCTCACCGAGCCGATCCGTCTCGACCTCACCGACCGCATCAGGGTGGATACCACCCGAGATATCGCCTGAACGGGCGGGTGCGTAGAGGGGCCGACGGCTACTGCAGGCCCTGGACGCGCGACTGCGTGTGCTCGGGGAACACGTCGGCCACGGCGCCCACGCCGTAGCGCTCCCGCAGGAGTGCCCGGAGTTCGACCTCGTAGTCTGCCTTCGGAATCTCGGCGCTGGGGCCGCTCTCGACAACTAATCGGTCAGCGGCCATCACGTCGATAGCGCCACGACCGATGCCAGCAAGCGGCGCGAGGTAGTCCACGCCGAAGCGGTCCTCGATGCTCTGTGCGAGCGGGCGGTCCACCGTCGGCACCCGGTCGTCGCGCCGGGTGCCGTCGGCCACAGCGTCGAGCGTATCGAGACCGTCAGCATCAGCGAGCCAGTCACCGCTCGCGACGGTTTCGACGGCGTGTTCGTGGACCTGCTGGATGCCGTTTCGCGGGTAGCCGTCGTCGTACATCTGCTCGACAGCGTCGTGGGCCACGTCCGGGTCCAGCTCGACCGTCGCGTGGTCGAAGCCAACAGCCGTTGCGCTCTCCTGTGCAGGGTCCGTGTTACAGATGCCGAACGAGCCGCTGACGAGCGTCACATCGTAAAAGGGATCAAGCAAAAGCGCCGCCAGCGTCGAGTCTTTGCCGCCGCTGTACAACAGGGCACAGCGCATCTACCGGCGCTTGATGTCGAAGCTCTTTGAGTCGGGCGTCAGCTCCGAGAGGAGTTCCTTCATCTGATCCTCGTCAATCTGGCCCTGCACACGGCCGCTGCGGGCCAGCGCGACGACCTGCTGTTCTATCTGTTCGCCGACCTGCGGTTTGGACATCTTGACCGTGTTGAGCCGTTTGCGAGCGCCGTCCGTGAGGTTCTGCTTGAGAACCGCCTGCTTCTGGGCTTCGGCCTGCTGTTGCGCGGCCTCCTGACCCTCGCTCTCGCCGCCCTGCTGTTCCTTGAGCTGCTCCATCTTCTTTTTCCGGAGCTCTTCGAGTTCTTCCTCGCTGGGGTCGCCACTCATAGTTGTGTGAAAATACTGGAGTCGGTCGGAAAACGATTTCGGAGCAGGGACTACGGGACGAGCGAAAAACAGCCAGAACGGCGTCAGTTACGCGTAGCGTTCGAGTTCCGGACGGTCGAGTTCCGTCAGGAGGTCGCCTGCAGTATCGTCGAGGAGGCTGCGACCCTCGCCGGTGACGCGGCGGCCGTCGTTCTCGCTGGTCTCGACGTAGCCGGCGTCTTCGAGCTGCTGGAGCGCCGTCCGGATGATGTTGCCCGAGCCCTTGGTCTTCTGGTGGGGGCGAACGCGGTAGCGGGTCGTCCCCTGCTTCGAGGTGCCGTACTCGGAGCGGAGGGCGTTGACGCCGACGGGGCCGTCGACGGCGACCTTCCGGAGGAGGCTGGCGGCGCGTCGAGCCCAGAAGTCTTCCTGCTCGGGTGGGAGTTCGCGGTCGACGCCGGTTTTCGTGTATTCGGCCCAGTCCGGCGCTTCGATGTCGTCTTCGTCTGCGAGCGTCTCCGTGAGTGCCTCGATGAGTTCCTCGGGGGGAACGTCGTAGAGTGTAGCCATTGCAGAATGCTTTCCGTCGCCGTCATTTAAACGCGTCGTTCGCAGTCGGCGGGCGTGAACCGTTCACTCGCCCGTAGGGCAGCGATGCTTCTACCGCGAACCGTGGCAGTCACTCCTCGGGCGAGGTAGCCTGATCGACACTGAGTGCGGCGGCGACGCCGCCGCCGATGATCGTCGGCAACAGGTAGCTCCCGACGCGGTGGATCAGTACTGCGGAGGTAGCGAGTGCGGCCGAAACCGGGGCCGTCGAGACGAGCAGCGTCACGAGTACCGTCTCGATAGCGCCGGACCCGCCGGGTAGCGGGACGACGCTGGCGATGCTCCCGACGGGGACAACGAGCAGGACAACTTCGACCGGAACTGGTGCCCCAACGGCGTACAGCGACGTCCACAGCGACGCCGACAGGCAGACCCAGCCAAACGCCGAAAGCCCGAAGGTCTGGAGGACCGTCCGGCGGTCGGTCGCGATGCGCTCGATAGCCGAAAAGAATCCCTCGATTCGCGCCTCGATGTTTTCCGCAGACGGCGGTGACCACCGGGGCATAACGCTCGACAGCGCAGCCAGAGCCGGGACAACACCCCGAATGACTGCCGCCTGTACGCGGTCTCTATGTCGCCAGCCCAGGACAGCAATAGTGGGGATGCCGACCGCAAGCGCTGCGACAGCACCGGCTGCAAACGTCAGATTCCGGGTCAGCTGGACCGCTCCAGCGGCGACGAAGGTGAAGCCGACGATGGCGTACCCGACCGACGGGAGGAAGTGGACCGTATCGACAGTGGCGATAGCCGCCAGCCCGGTCTCGTACTCGGAGTCGGCGGCCGTCGAGATCAGCAGCGCGCTCAGCGGCTCGCCGCCGGCCTGGCCAAAGGGTGTGACGTTGTTCGAGAACACAGCGGCGACGAATACGAGTACGGCAGTGTGTGGTGCCACCGGTGCGCCCAGCGCCTGCAGGACCGTCCACAGCGCTAATCCCCACGAGACGAGCCACAGTATGGCGATACCTGCGACGGCGAGCAACGCCCCCGGGTCCGCTGTCGCGAGCGCGGCCAGCGTCTCGTCGATGCCGACAAGCCACACCAGCCCCGCGAGAACGGCAAGCGCTGCCGTGAATCCGACGACAGTCGCCATCCGGTTCCCATCCATGTGGATGGGATTGGCAGTCTCCGATTTCAACCCACCGACCCTGTCTTGCCGAGAGATATCCACGGGGGTTTTGCCCCGGGAACTCGACGACGGGGTATGGACGAGCGGGCTGCACTCGCCGACCTCGCCGACCGGCTTCCCGACGCTGGCGACGACTGCGCCGTCGTGGACGGACAGGTCATCACGACCGACATGCTCCACGAGCGGACGGACTTCCCGGCGGGGACGACCCGCTACACGGCCGGCTGGCGAGCCGTCGCGGCCTCGCTGTCGGATGTAGCGGCGATGGGTGCCGACGCAACTGCGGCGGTGGCCGCGTACGGCGCACCGACATTCGAGGCGGAGGAACTCGGGGCGTTCGTCGACGGCGCACAGGACGTGTGTCACGCGGTCGGTGCAGAGTACGTCGGCGGCGACCTGGACAGTCACGACGAGTTTACCGTCGCGACGACGGCCATCGGCTCCGCGGCTGCCCCGGTCCGGCGCTCGGGCGCGTCGCCCGGTGACGCGGTCTGTGTCACCGGCACGCTCGGTCGCTCAGCCGCCGCCCTCGAACTGTTCGACCGGGGAGACGTCGACCACGCGAACGACCTCTTCCGGTTTGAGCCGCGCGTACGTGCGGGCGCTGCGCTCCGACCGCACGCGACGGCGATGATGGATTCGAGCGACGGGCTGGCCCGCTCGCTGCACCAGTTGGCCGAGGCCAGCGGCTGTGGCTTCGCTATCGAGGAGCCACTGCCAGTAGACGAGCAGGCCGACGCGCTTGCGGAGACTGAACAGGAGCGCAGGGAGTTCGGTGTATTCTTCGGCGAGGACTTCGAGCTGGTGTGTACGTTGCCCGAGTCCGACGTGTCCGAAGCCAGAGCGGCAGTGCCATGCCCGCTTCACCGAATCGGTACGGCCACCGAGCGCGGCGTCACGCTCGACGGCGAGCCGCTTCGGGACCGGGGCTACTCTCACTGAGAGGGGTCCCGGCGACGCGAGCGACTGGTCAGATCGCGCTGATTTCGAACGGCACCGGCGTGAAACAGGCCAGCCCAAGCAGGAACGTAAGCAGGCCAAGCAGCGTCCGCCGTCGGTCCAGCGTCGTGTCCACGGTCGGTCTGGCGGGGCCCGCATACGCGAGTCCGGTAGCGAACAGGCCCCAGAATACCCACAGTCCCCAGACGCCGAAGCCGACCGGCGGCGGGTCGCGGGTGAAATACAGGTAGCCGGCGAGTGCAAACAGTGCGCCGGGCACGGCGGCGGCGACGGTCTCCTGTCGCTGGCCGACGATGGACCGCACGATGTGGCCGCCGTCGAGTTGCCCGACGGGGAGGAGATTCAGGAAGGTGAAGAACATCCCGGCCCAGCCAGCGAACACGATTGGATGGACCGACTCGCCGGGACCGATCTCGGTCCCGAGCCCCAGCGCGTCCACCAGCGCTTCCAGCGCCTGAAACAGGAGCGGATAGTTGAATGTGATGATGACGCCGGTGTCGCTGTTTGCCACGCGTTCCGGGACCGTAATCGGGTCTATCGAGAGGCCGATGATCGTGACGATTGTCGTCGCGACAAGGCCAGCCAGCGGCCCGGCGACGCCGATGTCGAACAGCGCCGTGCGGTCAGGGATGCGCCCGCGGATGTTGATGACCGCTCCCATCGTGCCGAGATACGACGGGAACGGGATGAAATACGGGAGCGTCACGTCGACGCCGTGGTAGCGGGCTGCGGCGTAGTGGCCCAGTTCGTGGATGCCCAGCACGCCCAGCATCGCCACGGCGAACGGCCAGGCCTCGAAGACGCGAAGCGGGGCCTCGGCGACCGGGATGTAGTACCAGGCGCTCGCCCCGACGTACAGCGTCGAGGCGATGGTCGCGAGCAGGAGCCCAATGTTGAGCCACGGGAGGCCGGTGTCCGTGTCAATGGGTTCCGCCACTAGCGCGTACTGGTCTCTACCCGCGTGCAACCCGTCACTAAGGGCGGTAATCGAGTCGCTGTCGCCCGGACCGCCGACAACGGTCGTGCCGCCGTTGCTCGCGGGACCGAGTTCTTCGAGCCGAACGTCGTAGCCCTGCTGTCGGAACACCGGCCTGAGCTGCTCAGTGACGGCGGCTGGTGACACTAGCGGGTCGCCGATATACTGAACAGTCCCGTCTCCCCGCCGCACTGACGAGACGGAGAACACGCCGGCCAGTCGGTCAGGCGACGGCGGGTCATCGGCGGAGCCACTCATCGACTACTCGTAGACGATGCGGGCACAAATACTCCGCGAACGATCACACAGTTAGCAGGTACGAGTCCGAAAACTGTACGCGGGGACCAGTCGCCTACGCCGGCTCGATACGCCAGGTGGTCGCGCTCGTGTACGACCACTTTTCGACGTTGATCTCGGACGCGCTGTCCTTGAGCTTGACCATCAGGGCACCGATCTCCTTCGGGGAGAGACCGACTTCGTCGGCGATGAACTTGCTCTTGAAATACATCTCGCCGTCACTTGCCTTCTCTGCGAGGAACGACTTCAGTCGCTCTTCTTTGGAGGGCTCTTCCTCGCCGGAGGGCGTTGCAGTAGCGCTCATCTTTGTCACCTCACTCCTCCGTAACCCCGCCGGGAGTATATAAAGGCAGGAACCTTCAGGTCACTTCGGTCACTTTCAGGACAAATCGGGCTAAAACGCATTTTTTATAACCGTTTCAAATTCCTTTAGACATTTTACAAAGCCATCTGAGACGATATCTGGACACCAGTTTCGAGGTAGTTTGAACGGTCTGTAAAAGAGAGATATCACCCTCTGTGGCCCCAACAGGCGGCATATTTCGCTGGTAGAACGGCGGAGCCGTCAGACGTGCGTCAGCACGTCGGGCACACGTCATACGGAGATTCGCGCCGGTGCGTGGTGGATAGCAGTCGCTGTGGGGGCCAGAAAGGGCCGTCTATAGAGACGGCGGTCAGTGGCCTTGACAACCCTTAAGAGTGCATCGCGGTTACGGCGGGCTAATGAAAGTCGTCGTCTCCATTGGCGGGAGCGTACTGGCTCCGGACCTCGACGCGGACCGGGTCGCCGACTACGCCGACGCCATCCAGTCGCTCGATGCACAGGGGCATACACTCGGAACCGTCGTCGGCGGCGGGCCGACTGCACGTGACTACATCGGCAGCGCCCGCGACCTCGGCGCGAACGAGATCGAACTCGACCAGCTCGGTATCGCTGTCACGCGGCTGAACGGCCGGCTATTGATCGCCGCGCTGGACGACCGCGCGGCACCGACGCCCGCGGAGAGCTACGACGAGGGGCGAGAAGCCATCCGTCGCGGGGACATCCCCGTTCTCGGGGGCATCGTCGCCGCACAGACCACCGACGCCGTGGCGGCCGCGTTCGCGGAGTACGTCGGGGCTGACCTGCTCGTCTATGCCACGTCGGTTCCGGGCGTCTACGACGCCGACCCGAACGAGGACGGCGACGCGACGCGGTTCGACGAACTCGGCGCGGACGAACTCGTCGATGTGATCGCCGACATCGAGATGGACGCCGGCAGCAGCGCGCCGGTCGACCTACTCGCCGCGAAAATCATCCAGCGGTCCGGCATCCGGACGATAGTGCTCGACGGCGCTGACCCAGACCGCGTCGTGCGCGCGGTCGAAGACGGCGAGTTCGAAGGGTCTGAGATTCTCCCGGAGGCATAGATGGCGGAAGACCCCTACGAGGTCGGACGGGGCGGTTCCCGGGCGTTCTGGGCCGATTCCGTCGCCGACGCCATCGAGGCGCGTGACCCGGACGAGCCAATCGTCATCAAGGGCGGTGTCTCGCCGTCCGGCGTCCCCCACATCGGCCACTTCAACGAGATTATGCGGGGCTACTACGTCGCCGAGGCGCTGCGGGACCGCGGCCACGAGGTCCGGCAGGTGTTCACCGCCGACGACAAGGACCGCCTGCGTGCGGTTCCCCGCCAGCTCGCCGACCTCGACTGGAATGTCGTCGGCCTCGGCGAGGTCGACGCCGGCGCGCTCGGGCGAAACCTCGGGAAGCCCTACACGGACATCCCGGACCCCTTCGGCTGCTGTGACTCCTACGGCGCGCACTTCACGACGCTCCTGCAGAAGAGCGCCGAACTGGTCGGCGTCGACGTGGAGTTCGTCTCGAACACGGAACTGTACGCCGACGGCGAGTTCGAAGCAGTCACGCGCCGCGTGCTCGAACGCGCCGACCGAGCCCGCGACGTGCTCGCAGAGTACCAGAACAAGGTTGACGACGACTACGTCCCGTTCCTGCCACAGTGTGCCGAATGTGGGAAGCTCACCGAGGGCGTCACCGCGGTCGACCTCGATGCCGGCGAAATCGAGTACGTCTGTGAGGATGTCGAGGCCGGCGACCAGACCATCGAGGGCTGTGGCCACGAGGGGACGGCGACGCTCCGGGACGGCAAGCTCCCGTGGCGGTTCGAGTGGCCCGCCCAGTGGGAGATTCTGGGCGTCGACTTCGAGCCCTTTGGCAAGGACCACGCCGAGGGGTCCTGGCCCTCCGGCGAGGACGTCGCCGAGAACGTGCTTGACATCCAGCCGCCGGTCCCGATGGTGTACGAGTGGTTCACGCTGGACGGCGAACCCCTCTCCTCGTCGTCGGGCAACGTCATCACTGTCGATGAGGTGCTGGACATCCTCGAACCGGAGGTGTTCAAGTACTTCTTCGTGAAAAACCCGCGGAAGCAGCGGGACTTCTCCGTCGAGAATGTCGACCAGCTCGTTGACGAGTTCGACCGGTTCGAGCGGCGCTACTTCGGTGAAACAGACGGAAGTGAGGACGAGATGGAACTCGCTGAGCGAGCCTACCCGATGGTCGTAGACGAACCGCAGGAACAGCGGGTTCGGATTCCCTACACGTTCGCGGCCGTCCTCGGGATGACAGATGACCCGGCGCTCCGGGAGCAGATAGCCCGGAAGGAGGGTCACATTCCGGACGATGCGCCGGAGTGGGCCGTCGAGCAGGCGCTTGCCCGCGTCGAGCGCGCCCAGGAGTGGGCCAGCCTGACGAACAACGAATTCAACTACGAACTCAAGCGCGCCGAGATGCCCGACGTGTCCTTCGACGACGAGACGGCGGCCGCGCTGGACGAACTGGCCGATTTCATCGCCGAGGGCCACAACGGAGAAGCGATTCAGTCGGAGATCTACGAGACGGCGAAGCGAAACAACATCGACATCGGCGAGTTCTTCTCGGCCGGCTACCGGCTGCTGTTCGACGACACCGAAGGTCCACAGCTCGGGACGTTCATCGCGAAGCTGGACCGTGAGTTCGTCGTGGAACGGTTCCGTCGAAACGAGTGAGCCTGAGTAAGCAAGTCTTACCGGGCTGCGAAACGGCGCGTTCAGGGCGACTGTTGCTGCGTATCTGCCCGGTCGAACATCGGCCCGAGCCGTTCGTCGTAACAGTCCTCACAGACGTACGCGTCGATGACGCCGGCCTCGCTATGCGTGTGAATCATTGCGTGGACGGTCGCGTCGAAGGGGACCGTCTCGCCACAGATCCCGCATGTTTCTGGCATGTTCCGGCACCGGTTTGCGGTACGTTCCCACGGTACATAGAACAGGTGGTTCGTCCACCTGCTCAGGTCGAACGGGGCGTCACCAGCACGGGGACATCGGCAGTTCTGACGAGTTGCGATGTGACGCTTCCGAGCAACTGGCGTTTCAGGTTCGAGCGGCCGTGTGATGCCATCACGACGAGGTCGATATCTCGGGCCGAGACGTACTCACGGATGCCGGCGGCGACGCCGTCGAGGGAGTCGGTTCGTTCCACCGCGGTTGCAACCGACACATCCGGGGCAATCTGTCCGATTTCGTCGGCGGTCGCTGCAACGGCGTCACGTCCGTTCTCGTCCAGTCGTTCAAGGAACGTCTGGTCCAGCCCGCCGGCGTTGAACGCGCCGCCGGCGGCCTGAATATCAACGACGTTGAGGACGTGGACCATCGCGTCGTATCGGCCCGCAACCTCCGTAGCGTGTTCCGTCGCCGTCTTAGCGTTCTCGCTGCCATCGGTCGGGAGGAGTAGCCGAGAGTACTCGAAATCGTCCGGCTGTGTCCCGTCTGAAACGACGAGGACAGGCACCGCGGACCGGTGTAAGACCTGTTCAGTGACGCCACCGAGAAGTCGCTTCCCGAGACCGGTCATCCCCTGTCGGCCAAGAACGATGAGTCCGGCATCAGTGTCACGAGCGCGCGTGTCTATCTGCACGCTCGGTTTCCCCTCCAGCAGCTCTGTCGTGACCGACTGGCCGATATCGGCTGCGAGTGACTCGATCTCCGCGAGGACCGACTCGCCGTGTTCCCGGAGACGGGCGCTCTCGGGGTCAGTTCGCGTGAGCCTGCGTGCTCGTTGGTTGAGGACATACACCGCCTCGGCAGTCGCGTCAAAGTCCATCGCCAGTTCGAGGCCACGCCGGGCGGCGGCGACGGATTCGTCGCTCCCATCGACGGGAATGAGAATGTGGTCGTACATTGTGTGGTCGTTTGCGGCGGGGTCACTTCACCGTTGGCTGCGCTGTGCCAGCAGTGTGTCCCAAACCAAACCCTCTTGCTTGGCTAAACCTATCTTCTGATAAATGGTGAGTACGTTGACGTGGGTCCTCGCGGGCCTTGTCGCCTACACCCTCCTCGCGATGGCGCTACGGACTCGCGGCGTTGTTCCCGAGTATATCCGATTTAGCGGCCCGATTACGACGATCCACACGCAGAAGGGCAAGGCAGTTCTCGACTGGCTCGCGCGGCCAAAGCGGTTCTGGCGCGCCTGGGGGAACCTCGGCGTCGGGTTCGGCCTCGTCGTGATGGTCGGCTCGTTTCTCCTCGTTGCGCTCGGAGCCTACCAGGCGCTCGTCAACCCACAGCCCTCGGCACTGAACGAACCACGGAACGCGCTGGCGATTCCCGGCGTGAACGACTTCCTCCCGCTGTCGGTCGCACCGGAAATCGTCCTCGGGCTATTGCTCGGCCTCGTCGTCCACGAGGGCGGTCACGGGCTGTTCTGTCGCGTCGAGGACATTGACATCGAGTCGATGGGGCTTGCCCTGCTGGCGATTATTCCGATCGGGGCGTTCGTCGAACCCGACGAAGACGAACTCCTCCGTACCGACCGCGGCTCACAAACCCGGATGTACACGGCCGGCGTGACCAACAACTTCGCACTCGCTATCATCACGCTCCTGCTGCTTTTCGGACCAGTTGCCGGTGCTATCTCCGTCGTCGATGGCGTTCCGGTCGGGAGCCCAATCAGCGGAACCCCCGCCGCCGATGCGGGCATCGAGTCGGGTGACGTCATCACGGCAGTCGACGGCCAGCCTGTCGAGACCCAGCAGGAACTCGAATCGGTACTCGGAGAAAGCGACGCACAGGCTGTCGAAGTGGCTCGCAAGGATGCCACCCCCGTCACCGTCGAGCGGTCCGTCGTTGTCTCTGCGGCCCTCCAGAGCGCGCCACTCGGAACTGGTGAGACGATTGTCGCGGTCAACGGGACCGCAGTGGCGACCCGCAGTGAGTTCGAGCAGGCGGCCCGAACCCATTCCGTCGCGACGCTCGAAACTGAGTCCGGGGAGACGGTCACGACCCCACTCGGCGCGTACGTGCTGGTCGCCGAAGACGGCCCGCTCGCCGGGGAAGGAGCGCCAAGCGGCGAAGGGATGATTATCACCGCGGTCAACGGGGAGCGCACACACAGCGGGGCCGCACTGATGCAGGCTCTTGAAGGGGGAGAACCCGGTGACAGAGTGACAGTCACCGGCTACGTCGACGGCTCGCGGGAAACCTACGAGCTAACGATGGCCGAGAGCGAACAGGTCGACAACGGTATCATCGGTGTCGGCATTCAACAGGGCATCAGCGGCATCCAGGTCAGTGACTTCGGCATCGACGCCTACCCCGCGGCGGCGTTTCTTGAATTCATCGGTGGCTCGCCTGACACACCGACATCGGTCTCCGAGTTCTCGTTCGCCCAGCGGATCTTCAGCACGCTCTTGCTTCCGTTCATCGGCGTTGCTGGCGGCTTTGGCTATAATTTCGCCGGCTTCACCGGAATCGCAACGAACTTCTACACCGTTCAGGGCCCGCTCGGGGCGCTCGGGTCGACGCCGGTGTTCCTGCTCGCAAACGTCCTCTTCTGGACCGGCTGGATCAACCTCGTCATCGGGCAGTTCAACCTCATCCCGACGTTCCCGCTCGACGGCGGCCACATTCTTCGGGCGTCGACTGAATCGTTCGTCTCGCGGCTGCCGGTCTCGGACGGGCGGCGGGTGACGACGGCTGTCTCGATCGCAATCACAGTGTCGATGATCAGCGGCCTCCTGTTGATGGTGTTTGGCCCGAGGCTCCTGACCTGAGGCGAACCGTCGTCTCTGTTTCTCCCGACGACTGCCAGACTATTGTGGTTGCTGTGAATGGAGCGTCTCACAGGCCGTCTGTGACGGTCGGGGTTTCGTTACCCATTTACTCCCCGCCGCGAAAGCCGGGCGTATGTTCCTGCAGCTCCGTGCGGAGGTCGAGGACGCCCTCGCCGACGCACTCACAACCCTCGACCTGCCGGCCGAGGACCTCGGTATCGAGGAGCCACCGGAGGACGTCGACGCCGTGTTAGCGTCCAGCGTCGCCTTCCGGCTGGCCGGCGAGGTCGGTACCGCGCCGCCGAACGTCGCCGGCGATATCGCCGACGCAATCGACGCCGACGACCTCACCTACGTCAGCGACGTGACGACACAGGGGCCGTATGTCAATTTCCTCCCGAGCGAAGCGTACTTCGCCGAGACCCTGCAGTCGGTCACGGAGAGCGAGTTCGGCCGGCTCCCCGACCGCGACACCAGCGTCGTCGTCGAACACACCTCCGCGAACCCGACCGGCCCGGTCCACGTCGGGCGAGCGCGCAACCCCATCATCGGTGACGCCGTCGCCCGCGTGCTGGACTACGCCGGCTACGACGTCGACCGCCACTACTACGTCAACGATGCGGGTCGCCAGATTGCGGTGTTCACCTGGGCCTACGAGACCTTCGGGGAGGACGACCTGCCCGAACCCCAGCGAGACTCCCCAGAGTACGAGATGGTCCGGTACTACCGAAAGGGCAACACCGTTCTCGAAGACGGGGACCCCGAAGAAGTCGAGGAAGCAGAGACCGAGATACAGTCAATTTTGCAGGGCCTCGAAGACGGCGACGAGGAAACCTACGAGCGGGTCGCCGAGGTCGTCGACACTGTGTTAGGCGGGATGCAGAACACACTCGGTCGCCTCCCGGCGGAGTTCGACGAGTTCGTCAAGGAAACGCGGTTCATGCGCAACGGCGACACGGACGATCTGGTCGACCGACTGAAAGCGCTCGACTGCGCCGTCTACGAGGAGGACGCCTGGCAGTTGGACCTGCCCGACTTCGAGAAGAACCTCGTGTTCCTTCGCTCGGACGGCACGTCGCTGTACACCACCCGCGACCTGGCCCACCACGAGTGGAAGTTCGAGAACTACGACCGCGCCGTGACGGTGCTTGGTGAGGACCACAAGCTACAGGCCGACCAGCTCGACGCCGCTCTCGGCCTGCTGGGCAACGACACCGACCAGCTCCGGCAGGTGTTTTACTCCTGGGTGAATCTCCCCGAAGGTGGGATGAGTACACGCGAGGGGACCGGTATCGACCTCGATGATCTGCTAGATGAGGCTATTGACCGCGCGCGCGAGGAGGTCGAGTCCAGACTCGACGACCGGACCCGCGGCGACCTCGACGAGGACGACATCGACCGCATCGCCCGCCAAGTCGGCATTGGCGCGGTGCGCTACGACATCGTCTCGAAACAGCCGACGAAGGGCATCACCTTCGAGTGGGACCGCGCACTCGACTTCGAGGCCCAGTCCGCGCCGTACGTCCAGTACGTCCACGCGCGCTGCTGTGGCATTCTGGGCGACGTGGAGGGCGATGTGCCCGACCAGCCGGACTTCAGCCCGCTCGCCGAACCGGAAGAACGCGATCTGCTTCGCGAACTGGCCCGGTTCCCCGCCGTCATCGAGGCGGCCGCCGACGACCTGACGCCACACACCGTCGCTACCTACACCCGCGACCTCGCCGAGACGTTCAACGCCTTCTACCGGGAGTGCCCGGTTCTCGACGCCGACCCCGAGACCCGCGCCGCGCGGCTGGCGCTCGTCGACGGGACCCGGACCACGATTGCGAACGCGCTCGACGCGCTGGGCGTCGAAGCACCGACCTCAATGTAGGAGCGGTCTGCGCCGGGTATCCGGTGTGACGGACGCGATTGCCGACACAAGTCCGTCGAGCTGGCCTACTTCTGCAGGAACGCGGTGACTTCCGGTTCGATTAGTGCAGGTGCCGCAGCCGGGCCGCTGTGGCTGACACCATTGAACTCGACGAATCGACTCCGTGGCAGTGCGTCGTGAACGTCCCGAGCACTCTGTCGAAGGAAATCCGGCCCATCGGTGCCGGACAGAACGAGAGTGGGCGCGTCGACATCGAGTCGGTCCGGGAGCCGGTACTGTTCGACGGAGCGGTTCATCCGGACGACCTCCTCGGCGAGGCCCACACAGTCGGGCCAGACCGGCCAGTCCGCTAGCCAGGCGTCGAGGTTGTCGATACCGCTTGGGTGAAGCACCTGTTCGATGTAGCGTTTCACCGCCTCCTCCCGCTTCCCATCACGTACGAGCGACGCCATCCGGTCGGCGAGGTCAGCCTCAGCCCGGTACGCGTCGGGAAGTACTGCCGGTTCGTACGCGACGACCGCATCGACCGCCGTTTCGGTCGCGGCCTCGATAGCGGTGAGCGCGCCGTAGGAGTGGCCGAACAAGATCGGGTCGCCGTCGACAGCGTCGATAAGCGCCCGGACGTATCTGACCTCGCGGGCCAGTACCTCGTCGGCGCTCGTTTCCGAGGGGGAGTCGAGGCAGGTCCCGAACCCCGGTCGCTGGGGGACGACACCACCGTATTCTTCGAACTGTGGGAGGACCGGCCTCCAGTACTCCGTGGGTGCCATCCCACCGTGTAAGAGAATGAGTGGCTGGCCGTCGCCGTAGCGCTCGAATTCGACATCAATCTCGTCTGTTGATTGTGCTGGCTGCATACAGTAGTACGGTCGAGCGCAGTCGGGCTAAGCCGTTCTCTCAGTGCTTCGGCCGTTTAAAAGGGCTGGGTCGGCAGGGGTAGACGCACTGTTCCGACAGGCGCTTCAGCGTCGGCCTAGAGGGAGTTCCTATGGGACTCGTTGCAGAGTTTCAGATATACTGCGATGCGTTGCCGCTCGTGTCGGTCGCGAACGCGGTCCCCGACGCGTCGATTGTCTGCTCCCTTCAGTACAACCACGGCCGTCGTCCACTGTTTCTTGCCACGGTGACGGGTAGCTCCGAGCAAGCTGTCGAGCGGGCACTCACCGACGCCTACGACGTGCAGGAGTGGACGCGAATCGGGACGGCAGGCGACACCAGACGGTATCAGGCAGTGCCGGCGCTGAGTTTCGAGGAGCAACTCGGCGGCCAGATTGACGACTTGAGCGGACTCGAAGCACTGGCCACGGCAGACGCAATCATTGAACGGATAACCGTGACCGCGGACGGGTGGGAGCAAATGGGTTGGTTCGCTGACCGGGCGGCGTTCACGGAGTTTTCATCCTTCTGGCAACGGAACGCGGACTTCGGACTAGAGCGACTGACCCGGGATGCGGAGCCGAAGCCGCCCGGTAACGGGCTCACTGACCGACAACTGGAGGCGCTACGGACGGCGTACGAAATGGGGTATTTCGAAATCCCGCGACGTGCATCACTAGACGCCGTGGCGAAGGAACTGGACATCTCTGCATCATCGCTCTCTGAGCGACTGCGCCGAGCACAGACACAGCTCATCCAGGAAACGGTCGCAACGCTGTGGCCGCCGCTTCCGGAAGCCGAAAAGCAGTGAAACGCGGTCTGGACAGCGGGCTACGACCGGAACAGCAAGCAGGTGCAGACCCGTCAATTAAACAGGCCAAACACGCCGCCCGAGTCCTCGTCGTCGTCGACATCTGAGCGGTCGTCGGTGTCGTCAAGGAACCACTCGTCGTCGAGTATCGTCTCGATATCCCCCTCGGGGCTCTCGCCACGGAAGAACACACCCTCAAGCGCCTCGGTCAGCCGCTGGTAGGCGTCTGCAGCCGTGCTCTCGGGGGCGTTGAGCACGAGCGGTTCCTCGGTCGTCGCTTGCGGGTCGTCCGGGATGACCGCGAGCAGCGGGAACTCCATCTGCTCGGCGATGGACGCGACATCGGTGTGGCGGGTCGCACGGTTGATGATAGCGCCGAGGACGGTCCCGTCGATCCGGTTCGCTAGCTGGGCCGTTTTGACCGTATCACCCACCGCAACGTCGTCAGGGGTCGTGACGAGGACGATTCCATCGGCCAGTCCGAGCGGCACGGCGACTTCGTGGCTCAGTCCGGCCCCCGTGTCGATCAGCACCACATCGTAGGCATTTCGCAGCGTCTTGATGACTTTCCGCAGCTTTGCGGGGTCAGCGTCCGCGAACGCTTCGAGCGACTGTTCACCCGGGATCACCGTGAGCCCACCCGGTGCATCGGTCAGGGCCTCACTCACGGCCGCCTCGCCGGCCAGGATCTCGTGGAGGCTCTTGTCGGGCTCCACGGAGAGCATCGAGCCGAGGTTCGCCATCCCCAGATCCGCGTCGACGACAGCCACATCGTAGTCCATCTCCTGAAGGACGGCTCCGAGATTTACCGCGGTCGTCGTCTTTCCGACGCCGCCCTTGCCGCCCGCAATCGTACACACGTACCCCGCCATAGTCTGATTGCTTGGGTACAATGCAGGCAGTCATATAAATGCGACTGTCAATTGTCGAACCGCTCCGGGAGACCCGCCCAGACTAGTCAGTTCCACGGCCACGCAGGTCGTCCCGCCTCGCTCACCGAAGGCCACGCTTTGCACGCCTTCGCTCCCTTCCTCCGCGGCTCCTGTTGGTCGCCGTTCCCATTCGAGACCCCTCGCTTCGGTCGGGCTCTCGCTGCTCACGGGTCGTTCCGCCCCGCTACGTATCTGAGGACCGCACTTCGCGCGCCCCTCGCTGTCAACAGGTTCTTACGCCACCTCGGCCAACAGAGAGTAATGAGCGAGCAGCAGGAACAGGAGCAATCTGACAAGCAGAAATACGAGTTCCGGAAGGTCATAGAGGAACTCAAGGGGTACCAGGGTTCGGGCACCCAGCTGGTCTCTATCTACGTCCCCGAGGACAAGCAGATAAGCGACGTCGTCGCCCACGTCACCCAAGAGCACTCCGAGGCCTCGAACATCAAGTCGAAGGACACCCGCACTGCGGTCCAAGACGCACTGACCTCGATCAAAGACCGGCTTCGATACTACGACAACACGCCGCCGGAGAACGGCCTAGTGCTGTTCTCGGGCGCGTTCGACACCGGCGGCGGCCGGACCGACATGGTGACCAAGGCCCTCGAATCCCCGCCGGACCCTATCGAGTCGTTCCGCTATCACTGTGACTCGGAGTTTCTCACCGAGCCACTGGAACACATGCTGGCAGACAAAGGGCTGTTCGGCCTCATCGTACTCGACCGGCGCGAGGCCAACGTGGGCTGGCTGAAGGGCAAACGCGTCGAGCCCGTCAAGTCCGCCTCCTCGCTGGTGCCCGGTAAGCAGCGGAAAGGTGGCCAGTCCGCTCAGCGTTTCGCCCGCCTCCGGTTGGAAGCCATCGACAACTTCTATCAGGAGGTCGCAGGGATGGCCAACGACCTGTTCGTCGCCGACCGCCACGAGCTGGACGGCATCCTCGTCGGCGGCCCCTCACCGACGAAAGACGAATTCCTCGACGGCGACTACCTCCACCACGAGCTACAGGACATGGTGCTGGGGAAGTTCGACGTGGCCTACACCGACGAGTCGGGCCTGTACGACCTCGTGGACGCAGCCGACGAGGTGCTGGCCGAGCACGAGATGCTCCGGGACAAGGAGCTCATGGAGGACTTCTTCAAGCAGCTCCACAACGGTGACAAGGCCACCTACGGCTTCGACCAGACCCGCCAGAACCTCAACATGGGCGCGGTCGAACAGCTGCTCATCTCCGAGGACCTCCGGAAAGACGTGGTCGCCTACACCTGCGAGAACGGCCACGACGAATACGACCTCATCAACAGCAACGCCGGGACTGACGACCACGAGTGCTCCCGCTGTGGGGCCACCGTCGACGCCGAGGACGGCGAGCGCGAAGACGCCATCGACCACCTGATGGAACTGGCCGACCAACGGGGCACGGAGACGGTGTTCATCTCCACTGACTTCGAAAAAGGCGAACAGCTGCTGACCGCTTTCGGCGGCGTCGCTGGTCTGCTGCGCTACTCGACAGGCGTCTAACGAGCCAGTCGTTCTCCTGTTTCTGGGGCGTCTTCGACGAGGGGTGTCAACACCACCGAGACACTCGTGTTACTGCCGTCTACCCCACCTCGAAAACAGTCAGCCGACTCACAGCAACTGTTCGAGTTGCCGACGGCGATTGCCGAGGTCGACGTGGGCCGCCTCGCCATAGCTAGCGTCAAGCCGATCCAGTACCAGCAGCGGGTCGACACCCTCGCGCTCGATTCGCTCTAGCAGCGCGGTGATTTCTTCGCGGTGCATCGCAAGCGAGTCAAGCAATCCGACGAGCAACACCACCGGGATCGCTGCACCATCGGCAGTGGGGATTGCGCTGTCGAGCCGTGTGAGGTCGGGCACATCAGCGGGCGGCTCCGTCTCCGGGTGCAGTGCCAGACAGGTCCGGCAGACGCTGGCCCCCGGTGCGTCTCCGGGGAGATATTGCTGGAGGTCAGACGGAATCGGAATCGAAACGAGGTCGCCACCGCAGTCGGGACAGGACATACGCAACCACGGACGGGAAAGAGCAAAAACGATACCGGTCAGGACGGTCCCCTGTTCAGTCGTCAGCAGTGACCGCTTCGGGCTCTTCTTCGGCTTCCTCCGCGGCAGCGAGTTCGTCCTCCTCTTCTTCCTTCTTGGCTTTGATCTTCTTCATGCGGAAGATCTCCTCGCGCTCCTGCTCTTCGAGCTTCTGCTCGATGTACTCCTGGTTGTCGTAGAGGTCGGGCAGGAGTTTGAATTCGAGAGCGTTGACACGGCGCTTCGTCGTCTCGATCTCTTCGAGCATCTTCTTCATCGCCGTCTCGACCTCGGCGGCGAGAATGATGTTTTCGAGCAGTTCCTCGTAGGCCTCGGCGGCCTCGTCGATGCGGGCCGAGGTCCCCATGACGCCGTATCCGCGCTCGTCCAGTGACTTTCGAACCTTGCTGGACTCGATCTGTGGAACGACGACGCCCATGATGTTCTTGGACTGGGTCGTCAGTTCGGGGTGTTCTTTCAGCGCTGCAGCGGCCCCACGGACAGCCACGTCACCCTCCATCGCCCGGGCCATATTGATCGCGCGCTGGGCCCGCTCGTAGGAATCGTCAAGGTCTTCACGGACGTCCTGCGCTTGGTCCAGAATGTCCATGAACTCCATGATGAGGCCGTCACGCTTCTTCTCCAGCGTGTCGTGCCCACGCTCGGACAGCTCGATGCGGTCCTCGATCTGCATCAGATTCTTGCGCGTGGGTTTGACGTCCTTAGCCATTACGGGCCTCTTTTCGACGTAGGCAGTTAACGGTTTCCAGTTATTTCGGTCCGAGCGCTGCCGCTTCCGGACTGACACCGAAAAAACGAGGTCGACGAACGACAGCGGTTAGTCGTCTGCAGGCGTTGCGCCAGTTCCGGTCGTCTCGGCCGCGCCGTCGAGCACGCCGTGGCTCCGGAGCAGGATGATACCGAAGCCGACCTTCGCGACGAGGTCGATGACCATGAAGCCGGCTGTCTCGATCCCGATACCGACGAGGCCGATTCCCTCGGTACCAACGAGCCACCAGACCGGATAGACCAGCCAGACGACGGTGACGAGGTTGCGCAACGTCTTGAACGTGCTACGCGTATCGCTTGGCAGGTCTGCGACCCGGCCGGACAGCGAACTGAACAGGAAGTACAGCAGGACCAGCAGGAAGGCGGTACTGATGCCCCACCAGACCAGCCGTTCCGCGCCGGCAGACAGCACGCCGCTTCCTGCGCTCAGCGTCGCGACCAGACCGGTCCCGATCATCAGCACGTCGAGGCTGACGAGGGAGCTGATAGTGTTCCGATCCGCCCCTGCAAGGAGCCCGAGGTCATACAACAGCAGTGGCGTCGTGAACAACCAGTCGCTGTATCGGGCCCAATAGATGGGGCGTTGCTCTCCGGCAATCTCGACGATCGTCAGGCCGAATCCAAGCGCCATCGCGAGGTAATTCACGAACGCGATTGCCGTGATAAGTATTGTCGCGATGTAGAACTTTTGACGCCGGCTGTCGGTTTCACCCCAGCCGCGCGCGATGAAGTAGAGCATGCCGAGGAACATGCCCGCTGTACCTAACCACAACCATATTCCTTCGCTCCCTGGTGCTGGCATAGTGCATTCTAGTATACGGGGTCATTCCTCAACAGTCGCGTACCCAAAATATATGGTATAGATCGGGGATGGCCGGAAAAAGTAAGCCGTCGCGTCAGGCTTCGACGGTTTCGGCGGTCTCGTCCTCGCGGTAGTGCTCTTCGATGAGGTCCTCGTCGATGCGGTTCAGCGCATCCTTCGGGAGCATCGAGAGCAGGTCCCAGCCGAGTTCGAGCGTCTCGTCGATGCTGCGGGCCGTGTCAGTCCCCTGATCGACGAACTCCTCTTCGAAGCGGTCGGCGAAGTCCAGATACTTGTTGTCCAGTTCCGACAGCGCCTCGCGACCGACGATGTTCACGAGGTCGCGCAGGTCTTCACCTTCCGCGTAGGCAGCGAAGATCTGGTCTTTCACGTCGGCGTGGTCGGCGCGGGTCAGCCCCTCACCGATACCGTCGTCCATCAGCCGCGACAGGCTGGGCAGGACGTTGATCGGCGGCTGGATACCCTGGCTGTTGAGGTCGCGGTCGATGTAGATCTGCCCCTCAGTAATGTATCCGGTCAGGTCCGGGATCGGGTGCGTGTCGTCGTCGCCGGGCATCGTCAGAATCGGGAGCTGGGTCACGGAGCCCTCGCGGCCCTCGATACGACCGGCACGCTCGTAGAGCTGGGCCAGGTCGGTGTACATGTATCCGGGGTAGCCACGGCGGCCCGGGACCTCCTCACGCGCGGCACCGATTTCACGCAGCGCCTCGCAGTAGTTGGTCATGTCCGTCAGGATGACCAGAACGTGATAGTCCTTCTCGAAGGCGAGGTATTCGGCGGTGGTCAGCGCCAGCCGCGGCGTAATCGTCCGCTCGACGGCCGGGTCGTCTGCGAGGTTCATGAAGACGACGGAGCGTTCCAGCGCACCGGTGCGCTCGAAGTCGTCCATGAACTCGTTTGCCTCCTCGGCCGTGATACCCATCGCGCCGAAGATGACGGCGAACTCCGAACCCTCGTCGTCTTCGCCGTCCTCCTCTTCCGGCACCGTCGCCTGTCGCGCGATCTGGAGCGCCAGATCGTTGTGTGGCAGGCCGGAGGCGGAGAAGATCGGCAGTTTCTGGCCGCGGACGAGCGTGTTCATGCCGTCGATGGCCGAAACGCCAGTCTGGATGAACTCCTCGGGATACTCCCGAGAGAACGGATTGATTGCCTCACCCACGATGTCGCGGCGTTCGTCGGGGACGATTTCCGGGCCGCCGTCGATCGGCTGGCCGGTCCCGTCCATGACCCGCCCGAGGAGGTCCTCGGTGACGGGCATCTTCATCGTCTCGCCGAGGAAGCGAACGGAGGCATCGCGGTCGATACCTTCGGTGCCCTCGAACACCTGAATGGCGACGTAGTCGCTCGCGGATTCGAGCACCTGACCACGGCGGGTCTCGCCGTCGCTGAGCTCGATTTCGACGATGTCGTCGTAGCCGACCGGTTCGTCGGTCTCGACGAACACCAGCGGTCCGCTGATCTCCGTGATTGTCTGATACTCTTTCATTGTTAGTACAGCTCCCGCAGTTGAGACTCGATGTCGTCTTCGAGGTCGTCGATGTACTCGTTGTAGTCTTCCTGCACACCGATACGGTTGAGCCGCGGCGCGGCGTCGATGTCGGTGATCTCCTCGACGGGAACACCGGCATCCAGCGCCTCGAAGGCCGCATCGTTGTACGTCTTGGCGGCGTCCATGATGCGGTAGGTCTTCTCGGGCTCACAGAAGGTGTCGACGTCGTGGAAGGCGTTCTGCTGGAGCCACGCCTCGCGCAGGTAGCGGGCGATTTCCAGCGTCAGCTGCTGGTCTTCCGGCAGCGCGTCCTTCCCGACAAGCTGGACAATCTCTTGCAGTTCCGCCTCCTCATCCAGCGTGTCGATGGCCCACTGGCGCGTCTCCGGCCAGTCGTCCCGGACGTTCTCCTCGAACCACGGGTCCAGCTGGTCGCGATACAGCGAATAGGACTCGTTCCAGTTGATAGACGGGAAGTGCCGGCGTTCGGCCAGATCCGCGTCCAGCGCCCAGAACGTCTTGACGATACGCAGCGTGTTCTGGGTGACCGGCTCCGAGAAGTCCCCGCCGGGCGGCGAGACGGCCCCGATAACCGAGACGGACCCTTCGGTGCCGTTGATGTTCTCGAAGTATCCGGCTCGTTCGTAGAACTCGCTCAGGCGAGCGGAGAGGTACGCGGGGTACCCCTCTTCGCCCGGCATCTCCTCAAGTCGCGAGGAGATTTCGCGCATGGCCTCGGCCCACCGAGAGGTGGAGTCGGCCATCAGCGCCACGTCATAGCCCATGTCACGGAAGTACTCCGCGATGGTGATCCCCGTGTACACGCAGGATTCGCGGGCCGCGACGGGCATGTTCGACGTATTGGCGATGAGGCAGGTCCGGTCCATCAGCGCGTTGCCAGTGGTCGGGTCCTCAAGCTCCGGGAAGTCCTCGATCACTTCAGTCATCTCGTTGCCACGCTCGCCACAGCCGACGTAGACGACGATGTCCGCGTCGGCCCACTTGGCGAGCTGGTGCTGCGTGACCGTCTTCCCGGACCCGAACGGACCGGGAATGGCGGCTGTTCCGCCCTTCGCAATCGGGAACAGGCCGTCGAGCACGCGCTGGCCGGAGATGAGCGGTTCCGTCGGGGTTTCCTTCTCGACGGTCGGTCGCTGCTGGCGCACCGGCCACTCCTGGTGCATCTGGATTTCCTCGCCGCTGTCCAGTTCGACGACCGTCTCTTCGACGTTGAAGTTGCCCGATTCGATGGCGACGACCTCGCCACCCTCAGAGTCGGGCGGGACCATCACTTTGTGATCGATACTGGGCGTCTCGGGGACGGTACCGACGATATCGCCGGCTTCGACCTCGTCGCCTTCCTCGACTTCTGGGGTGAACTCCCAGGTCTTCTCCAGGTCAATACCCGGCGCGTCGACACCGCGGTCGAGGAACGCCGACCCCATCTTCTCTTCGAGCACGTCGAGCGGGCGCTGGACACCATCGTAGATGGCGTCGAGCATGCCCGGCCCGAGGTCCACGGAGAGGGGCGAGCCCGTCCCTTCGACGGGTTCGCCGGGGGAGACGCCGGAGGTCTCCTCGTACACCTGAATCGTGGTGATGTTTCCTTCGATCTCGATGACCTCGCCCATCAGCCCTTCCGAGCCGACGTAAACGACGTCGTTCATCCGGGCGTCGAGGTCCCGAGCCGTTACGACCGGTCCCGAGACGCTTTCGATAATGCCGTCCTCGCGGACGTCTGTGTCTGTTGCTTGACTCATGGTTAGTCTTCGTCCATCAGGTCGATACCGATGGCTCGCTTGATCTGTTCACGCAGTCCGCCGCTGCCTGTGCCGCCGCCGAGCGTGACCATCACCGGCTCGACACTCGTCTCCGCGTCCTGCCTGACACCGCGTGAGAGGTGCGACAGGTCGTCGTCGTGCATCACGACGATGCCGACGTCGTCGTCGTTGAGCATCTCCTCGACGGCCTCGTCGAGTTGCTCGTCTTTCTCGTCGGCAGGCACGTCCGCGAACTTGCGGACGCCAGCTAGCCGAAAGCCCGTCGTGAACTCCGGGCTGCCGATGACAGCAATCTCCTGGCTCATAGTATCACCAGCTCCTGTTCGACTTCGTCGGGGCCGAGGCCGGCCTCACGACCGCGAGCGATGGCCCGGATGTTGTCGACCTCGCGTTCCTTGGCGAGGACGTAGGATAACACCGGACAGACCGACAGCGGATAGCGGTTCGAGAGCCGGTCGGCGTATTCGAGCAGCGCCGCATCCAGTGCCCGCTCGAAGTCGATGAGGTTGTCGGCCTCCTCAAGCGCCGACAGCGCCTGGTTGAGGTCCTCGCCGTACTTGCTCTCGCGGACAGCACTGACCAGCTGGTCGAGGTTCGTCGACAGCTGTGCGACCTCTTGGGCGTCGAACAGCTGGCCGCCCTCGATGAAGTACTCCGAGGGGTCGATGTCGGCACCGCTGTGGGCCAGCCGGAGCGCGTTCCGGAGGTTCCGGAAGTCGACCTCGGTTTCGAGGAACTCGACGTACAGCCCGGTCGGGCTGTCGACCTCGGGGTTATCCGGCAGCCCCGACAGCAGCGTTTCGTAGAACGCGCGGTCGAGCGCGTTCTCCAGTGGCACGAGGACGCCGCTTTCCTCGTACACATCGAACGCTTCGGCCAGCGTGTCACCGAAGATAGTGTCGTCGAGCTGCTCGACAACCTCCTCGATAGAGCCGGCGTTCAGCAGGTCCTCAACGCGCCGGTCGGTGAACTCGCCGGCCCGGATGAGGTCGTCCTCGACCTCGGTTCGCTCTGCATCCGAGTAGAGCCCGCGGATGACGGTCTTGACGTTCCACACGTCGAACTTCCGCAGGTAGCGGGCGATGTAGTCGTACAGCGCCCCCTCGGACCAGCGAAGCAGGTCGTCGAAGTGTTTCGCGAGGTTGCGGTTCAGCGCGTACTCGACGAGGTCGACGCCGTCGTACCGGGAGCCGAGCGCGTTCATCTCGGTCTCGTACTCTGTTTCCTCCATGAAGCGGGCGATCTCGCCCGTCCCCATGCGGACCAGCTTCCGGTAGTCGTCATCGTCGAACAGCGCCGCGCTACGGGCACGAACCCGTGCGATGACGTACTCGTAGTTGCTTCCCTGGCCGCTCGTTCCCGTTCGCGAACTCATTGGTCTTCGAACAGGCGGTTGCTGATTGCTTTCAGATTGTCCTCCCAGACGTCCTCCAGGATGGAATCGAACGTGTTGTTCACACGGACTCGTGACTCGCTGCTCTCGACGACGACGCCGCCGAGACAGTCGCGCTCGCCGGCGTAGGTCGCGTCGTCGTAGTCATCGAGTACGTCCTCGAGAAGCGACTGGTCAGACGCACGGCCGTACACCGACAGCTCGTCGCTGTCGTCGAACTCCTCGACGGCGGCGTCAAGCAGTGCGCGTGTCAGTTCCTCCCGTCTGTCCCCTTCGAGGGCCGCGAGCGCGTCCTCGACGTCGCCGTGAACGTCTTCGAGGATGTCACGCCGGGCGTTGAGTCGGGCCTGTTTGGCCTCGAGCTTCGCGGAGGAGAGCCGCTGCTCTCGCTCCTGCTCGATGGTCCGCTCGACCTCTGCCTCGCGTTCCTCTCGGATCTGCTCGGCGTCGGCCTCGGCGTCAGCAATAATCTCCTCGGCACGTTCGTCGGCCTCGTCGCTAATCTCCTGAGCACGCGCGCGGGCCTCGTCGCGGATGTCCTCTACGACTGTTTGAAGGCTCATTATTGGAAAAGAGGCTGAGTTAGTTGGGGACCACGAAGACGACGACAAGCGCAAGAATGACGAGCGTTTCCGGCAGGACTGTCAGGATAAGCCCACGACCGAACATACTCTCGTCTTCTGCGATAGCGCCGACAGCAGCGGCCCCGATCCCACGTTCAGCGTATCCAGAACCGAGTGCAGCGAGACCAACTGCGAGTGCTGCAGCAGCTTTGTTCGGGATAGCTGGGGCGACGTTTCCACCTTCTTGCAGTACGACATTGACGAGAAGTGCGATAGTTTCTATCATGGATGTGTAGTCTCTGGAATTGCTCGTGTCCGAACAAGCGTATGTGAATCCACGGAGTTCATAAAGCTTCCCAAAACGGTTCGTCAGCGTGCCGTTCGGACGGTTTAGCGCCTCAGATCGGGGCGGGTGTGATGCCGTCTCAGCCCCATCTATTAGTCCTCTGAAAGGAGCCGGCAGCAAACAACCGAAATCTGTCCGACAAAGCGGAGTTGCGCAATCAGTCTTCAGTCGTGTAGTTCCGCTCGTAGCCGAACGGATTGTAGCGCTTGCCGCCGCCCTCGAAGAACTTGCCGAAGAACTCGACGTACTCGAGGCGCACACCTTGCAGCCCAGCACTGGTGATTCCCAGTACCAGCACAAGCAGGTGGCCAAGAACGAGAATAAGGACACCGACCAGTGCGGCAGCAATGCCGGAGTGGACGAGGCCGCCGAACATGACTTCTGTGACCTCATGACCGTGGTAGGTACCCTGTTCGAGATAGTAGGACGGCGAGTGGCTGACACCGAAGTGCCACTCGGCCTCACTTCCGTGGCCGGTTACGTAGACACCGAAGAACAGCAGGTTAACCACGAAGGCCATCCCCGCCTTCGCCAGCAGCACTGCGGCCAACCGCGTGTACGACAGCACGTTCACAAGGACGTTGAGGAACTCGACAACCTCGATAGGGTCGGCAAGCGCAAGCAGGACGAGCCCGAGCAAGAAGAGGACCAGCCACGCCGAAAATGGTGCGCCGAGCCCCGGAATTGTGAACAGGTTGAGCGCCGGCATGCCCGCAAATCCGAGAGGGAGTGGATGACCGGCGAAAACGCCTTCCGAGCCATAGAGGAAGTCGGGTGCAGCACCGTTTGCGCCGGAGAATACCCACGCCCAGAGGCCAAACAGCATCAGGAGCCAGGATCCACTCTCGGTGGTCGCATCCCAGAGGCCGTGGTTCAGGTTTTCGACGAAGTCGAATATCCATCCCACTGCGAGGTGGGCCATCCCGGCGAGGAGGCTCACAGTGAGCCATGCGGTCGCATATTCACCGTAGTGAGGCTGGAGCCCCTTATGAATCGGGGCGCCTTCGAAACCAAGCGCCGGCCACACGACGTTCGAAATCGTGTGCAGCCCAAAGATTTCGCCGTACAGCACGCCAAACAGCGCGGTGAACCCGCCGGCCCACATACCGACGCCACCGAGGCTCTTCAGCACGGCGCTGTCGACTTTCGAGTACAGCCCGTATCCGAGTGCAAGGTACAGGAGCCCGTAGCCAAGGTCACCGATCATGAACCCGAAGAAGGCCGGGAACGTCAGGAAGAAGGCGACCGTTGGGTCGAACTCGCCGTACTTCGGCCGGTTGACGACCTCGACGAGGTCCTCGAAGGGTCGCACGCCGCTCGGGTTGTCCTGAATGACCGGTGGGTCGTCGCTGCCCATCGTGATGACGCCGCCGTCAGCGACGGTTTCCTGCGGTTGGCGCTCGCTTTCGGGCTCGGGGGCATCGACGGAACTGCCGACCGGTTCGCCGCCGTTGCCGCCTTCGCGTTGGACTTCTTCGTGGGACTCCGCGTGCCCTTCGCTATCGTACTCGGCGATTTCGATCCTGTCGATGTCGACAGCGTCGCCGACAGTACTCGAGAGGGCCCGCTGGAACTCCTCGTAGCGTTCGTTCGGAATCCAACCTTCGGCGATGAAGGCGTTTTCCGTCGTCGCGAAAGTGAGCGGCGCTTCGCCCTTCTGGGCCTCGATAGCCAGTTTCTCCTCGGCCGCGAGCAGGAATCCAGCGTGGTCGAGGCGGAGTTCATCGAGTTCGTCCTCGACAGTCGAGAGCTTCGATTCGAGCTGCTGTTTCTCGTGTTCCAGCTCTTCGAGATATGACGTTGGGTCGCCGTCGCCCTCTGGGACTTCGAGCCGGGAGAACGTCGCCCCGACCAGTGCGTCCTGCAGGGCGTCTTCGTCGGCCTGTGCGAACACGGCGACGACGCCGTCCTCGGTGAACAGCTCGAACGTCTCGATGTCGCTAGCTGCAAGGACAGTCTCGATCTCGTCGCTGTCGCCCTCGCCGACGACGACTGATAGCGAGTCGTAGCCACGGAGCAGGTCGAGATCGATGCCGAGCGTGACGAACGGGGCCATCGTGTTGATCCGGTCTTCGACGGCCCGGAGCTCATCACGGACGTCGTCGCGCCGGTCGTCGAGTTCGTTGACTGCCGTCCGAACCTCGTCGAGTTGCTCCTCGATTGCCTCGTCAGTGACAACTCGGGTCGGACCGGCGTCTTCCTCGCTGACGTCCAAGATTGACTGGAGCGAGCGAACCGTGACGAGCTTATCGGAGACCTCGTTGGTTCCGTCGATCGAGTTCCCGGGTTCGAATCCGTCCCAGGAGCCGTCATACTCGGTGACGTGGAGCATATCGAGGTCGTGGACGGCCTCGATAGTCTGCTCCATCGTGCGTTTCGACCCCGTCACCGAGACGCGGCACATCTTCTCAGGTCTGAGCATGCACCGCCTCCTCGAACAGGTCTGTGACGTATTCGACTACCTCGTCGATCTGTTCACTGGCCTGCTGTTCGAGGTCGTCGCGAGCGTTCTCACCTTCTTCGATGATCTGCTCGCGCTCGGCCTCGATCTCTTCGCGAGCCGCTTCAAGACGGTCCTCTGCGGCCGCGTCGGCCTCTTCCCGCGCCGATTCGCGGATCTCCTCGGCCTCCTCGCGAGCCTCCGCGATGCGATCTTCGCGGTCTTGTTCGGCCTCTTCGACGATCTCGTCGGCCTCCTGCTCGGCCTCCTGTATCCTGTCAAGAACTTCTGGCCGTGGCATTCTCTAATCATGTGAGCGTTGCCAGAGCGGCTATTTGGTAGTTGCGAAGTTTCTCCGTGTGAGACACCGGCCAAAATCCGGGGAATTATGACCGCCAAGTCCTAAGCTGGCAGTAATGGGAGTCCTCGAGAACAAGGCCCGCGCGCGGACGTTCTACAAGTATCTCTCGAAGGTGTACGACCAGATCAACCCCTTCATCTGGGACGAACGGATGCGCGACGAGGCGATCGCAATGCTCGACCTTGCGCCCGACGATAGAGTCCTCGATGTCGGCTGTGGCACCGGCTTCGCCACCGAGGGACTGCTCGAACACGTCGATACGGTGTACGGGCTCGACCAGAGCCCCCACCAGCTCTCGAAAGCCTTCGAGAAGTTCGGCAAGTTCGGTGACGTACGCTACCACCTCGGTGACGCCGAACGACTCCCGTTCAAGGATAACAGCTTCGACGCGGTGTGGTCCTCAGGGTCCATCGAGTACTGGCCCAACCCCGTCGACGCGCTCGCTGAGTGTCGCCGACTGACCAAACCCGGCGGCAAGGTTCTCATCGTCGGTCCCGACTACCCGAACTCGACAGTCTTCCAGAAGATGGCCGATGCCATCATGCTGTTTTACGATGAGGAGGAGGCCGACCGGATGTTCACTGAGGCCGGGTTCGCGGAGTTCGAACATCACATTCAGCAGTCCCGACCGGGCAGCCCGCGCGCGATTACGACAATCGCAGAAGTCCCCGAATAATCGCGAATTTCGACCTTCTCGCGCCGTTACGCCGACCCACTAACAGGCACTCGAACCTGTTCGCCGTCCTGTGTGGTGGCGGTAACCGTGTACTCCCCACGAGGCTCGACCGTCCAGAGAGTGCCGTCCGTCCCGGTCGTGCCGATCCGCTTACCGTTTATGCTGACGGTCGCATCGGTCGGAGAGCCCGTGCTATTATCAGTGGCTGTGATGAGCAGCGGACCGGACTCGAAGGACTGCTGGACTCGAACCCGAACGGACTGGTTCACGCCTGCCGCCACTTCCGACCGGTCGACCGTCGTGAGTTCGAGGGTCTGAGTCTCGTAGAAGACATTCGTCGTCCCGCCGTCGAGATAGGCAGTCAGTTGTCCGTTGGAGTGATCAGCCTGAATCTGGTAGATGGCACTCCGACCGTATGTCTGGACGGACGGGTACTGCTCACTGTAGAGCCACGGATAGAGGGTCTCTGCCCGCGTGTTAACCGCACCGAGAGAGTCGTTGGTCTGTGCGAACTGGTCAACTGCCGTCTGTTCGCGGTCCTGTCCGAGATACGTCTCACGCGTGTACTGGCCGTCCGCGACTGTAGACAACATATATCCCTCCGAGGATGCCTCAACGTACACCGCGTTTGGCTCGACCGTCCCGGCGGTTTCGTGGCTGATACGCTGACTTATCGGGCCGCGGTACGTCTTGAGGACGCCTCTGCTGTTTTCTAGACGGAAGCGCTGAGCCGGTGAGAGCGAGTAGTCCGGTGCGGTGCCGGCGGTGGCCCGGATACGGTCGAGTCGGGTGGCCAGCTGACGGGACTCAGCGTCGATCAGTGCACGCTGTCGGAGGAACTCTGTAGCGGTTATCACGCCGCTTGCGTATTGCTGGATTGCGGCCTGATTCCGTCGTTCGAGACTCGTGCGCTGGCTTTCGATATCGGTCAGCGTCTCGTCGACGAGACGGTCGCGAGCGGCCTCGCTGTCCTGCTGGAAGAACTGTCGTTCGAACGTCGTCGTTGCGTAATCGCTTCGGAGGTCACTGGACCCGGCTGCAACCGCGACGCCAACATCGATTGAGGACCGGTTGTACGTCGTTGACCTGACATCACTGGCTGGGATCGCGAGATGGTTCGTCGTGTTGTCGACGGCCGTGATCTGTGGTAACTGGTCGCTGCCGTCAGCGGTCTGGGCTGGCGAGGCGGCCCCAGTCACCGGGGCAGCCACGGAAACAACCATGAGGAGGATCACACCGACTGCGGGGAGGGGACGCATCAGCGATGAATACTCACCCGCCGTACAAAAATCTCCCCATTCTCCATATCTCAATAATCGTCTGAGAGGACACGAGACCTTTCAAAGCGCCCGCTGACGTTTTATTCTCGGATGGAAAGGGTTTTGCCCCCAGAACGTTCATCGATGAACGAGAATGACCCCGCGGGTTTCAGGTGCCCTCCTCCTCCTTGTCCTGCTTGCCCTGTTGGCGACCCCGCCGCTTGCGACAGCGGCGACAGCGGATACTGTCTCCGCACAACAGACGACCGGGACGCCGGCACCGGTCGCGGAGAACACGACGTTTGCCCTCCAGATACAATCGAACGGCGACGCCAAGTGGACGATAACAGACACTTACGCGCTCGATGAAAGCGAGACTGAGTCGTTCAGAGATACCGGTGAGCAGTTCGCTAGCGACGACGGCGAGGCAGTGTGGCTACCAGCGTTCCGGGAGGCAAAAGGCGAGGCCAGTACGGCCACCGGCCGTGAGATGGAGATCACTGACGTCGACCGTCGGTACGAGGTGTCAGACCGCAGAGGGCAACTGATCCTCGAGTTTACTTGGACAAACTTCGCGGTTGTCACCAGCGAGAACATCGTCGTCGGTGACGCGTTCAATTCAACGGACGGCACGTGGTTCGGGACGCTGACTGCAGACCAGCGACTCGTTATCTCGCCGCCGGCTGGGTACGGGGTAGAGAGCGCTCCGAGCGCCGTCGACGACGGAAAGCTGGTTTTCGAGGGGCGACGGACGTTCGAGCCGGGATACCTGTCCGTCGTGTACACTGGCGAACAACCGACGACCGAGACGCCGACGGGAACCCCAGAGTCGATCTTCAGTGGCATCGGCTCGGCCTGGATCGGCGGCGTCGTGCTGATGTTGCTGCTCGTTGGTGCCGTCGGGTACATGTTCAAAACGGGATACACTGACGGGCTGCCAGCAATCGCAGCCGGGACCGACGACGACGGAGACGACAGTACCGGGACGGCAGCCACGACGAGCGACACCACGGCCTCGGATGATGTCGATGTCGAACTGCTGAGCGACGAGGAACGCGTCGAACGGCTCCTCGAAGAGAACGGCGGTCGGATGAAACAGGCGCGCATCGTCTCCGAGACCGGGTGGTCGAACGCAAAGGTGTCCCAGTTGCTCTCATCAATGGACGACGAAGGACGGATCGACAAGCTCCGGATCGGTCGGGAGAACCTCATTTCGTTCCCGGACGAGGATATCACCGACTTCGACGAGTGAGCCGGGAGACTGCCCGAGCGTAAACAAGCCGGGCGTGGTTTCTGGTTCGGAAACGTTTATTCGCTGTCCGATCGGACTGCCGATATGAAAATTCTTGTCACGGTGAAGGAGGTGGCAGCCGTCGACGACGAGTTCGAGATCGACGGACTCGCTATCGACGACCGATACGTCACAGCTGACCTCAACGAGTGGGACGAGTACGCTGTCGAAGAGGCCGTCCAGATAAAGGAGGCCCACGACGATGTCGAGGTCGTCACTGTCACCATCGGCCCGTCTGAAACCGACGAGACGATCCGACAGGCACTGGCGAAAGGGGCCGACCGCGCGATCCGTGTCTGGGACGACGCACTCGAGGACGCCGGCCTGCTGGACCCCGAGACGAAGGCCGAAGTGCTGGCCGCTGTCGCCGCCGAAGAAGACCCCGATCTGGTGTTGACCGGCGTTCAGTCCGCCGACGACGGATTCGGGGCGACCGGTGTCACGCTGGCCGATAAACTCGGCATGGAATGGGGCGCTGTCGTCAACGACCTCGACCTCGATCTGGAGGGCGGTGTTGCAAGCGTTCACCGGGAGCTGGAAGGCGGCGTCGAGGAACTCACCGACATCGAAATCCCCGCCGTACTGACGATACAGACCGGGATCAACGACCCACGCTACGCGAGCCTTCGGGGTATCCGGCAGGCTCAGAGCAAGGAACTCGCGGAGTACGGCCTGTCAGATGTCGGACTTGACGCGTCTGAGATCGAGAGTCCGCTGGAACAGACCTCGCTGTACGAGCCGGAAACCGAGGGCGAGGCGACGGTGTTCGAAGGGAGTCCCGAGGAGACAGCGGCCGAGTTGGCTGAACTGCTTGCGGAGAAGGGGGTGACCAGCTAATGTCGGTCCTCGCTATCGCCGAACACCGGCGCGGGGAACTCCGACCGGTGAGCATAGAACAGCTAGCAGCCGGTCGCGATCTCGCCGACGAACTCGGTGGCGAGCTACACACCGCCGTCATCGGCGGTGATGTCGAGGCGTTTGGAGCGGATCTGAACCGTGAGGGCGTTGATACTGTCCACACCGTCGACATCGGTGAGGAGTTCAACCACGACGTGTACACGCAGGTCGTCACCCAGCTGGCCACGGAGCTGGATCCGACTGTCCTCCTGATGCCGAACAGCGTCAACGGCCTCGATTACGCGCCGGCAGTCGCCAACCGACTGGACCGACCGCTCGTGACCGACGTGGTCGACATCGACGCTGAAGACGGCCTCACTGCGACCAGAGAGCTATACGGCTCGAAAACCGAGACGACAATCGACGTGCACGCCGAGCAGGCGGCCGTGACCATCCGCCCGGCCGAGTGGCCGACAATCGAAACGGACGGTGACGCCGCAATCGAGGCATTCGACGCGACAGTCGATGAGAGTGCCGTCAAGTCCACCGTGAAGGGCTTTGAAGAGGTCGGCGGCGGCGACATCGACATTACTGACGCCGACGTGCTGGTGTCCGTCGGCCGCGGGATTGAGGAAGAGGAGAACCTGGATATTATCCACGACCTCGCCGAGGCACTGGACGCGACGGTGTCGGGTTCGCGGCCGCTCATCGACAACGGTTGGCTGGAGAAAGACCGTCAGGTCGGTCAGAGCGGGAAAGTCGTTACCCCGGACGTGTACATCGCCATCGGCATTTCCGGGGCCGTCCAGCACGTCGCCGGGATGAAGGGGTCGGATACGATTGTCGCCATCAACACCGACCCGAACGCGCCGATCTTCGACATTGCCGACTACGGCATTCAGGACGATCTGTTCGAGGTCGTCCCAGCACTCACCGAACAGTTCCAGTAGCCGCGAGGCACCGAGTCGCGGGTGACAAGGTACTTTTTATGGTAGTCCTAAGAGGGCGGTAATGGAGTATCTCGAGCGCCGGCGGGACCGGGTTGAGGAGCGCCTAGAGGCGGTTCTCGACAGTGTGGAGCCGGACGAACTCGCGGATGAAGTGCGTCACGTGGCGCTTTCCGGCGGAAAGCGGGTGCGGCCGACGGTGACAGTGCTGGTGTGTGAGGCGCTGGGTGGAGAGCCAGCCGATGCCGTCGATTTCGCGGTCGGCATCGAACTCGTCCACAACGCCTCGCTGGTCATCGACGACATTATCGACGAGTCAGAGCTTCGACGGGGTTCTCCGGCCGCTTGGGAGGCTTTCGGCCACGGCCCGGCAATCATCGCTTCCGACGGCCTGCTCGGCGAAGCGTTCAATCTCTTTTCGACAGACGAACGCGCCATGCAGACCGTCTCCGAGTCGATGGTCGAACTCGGCGAGGGCGAGGCCATGGAGCTAGTCGCAGAACCCACCAACGAGAAAGAGTACATGGAGTTGGCCCGTCGAAAGACCGGGGCGCTGTTCCGCGCTGCGGCTGAGCTGGGAGCAATCGCGGCTGACTCGGACCCGTACACGGTCGAAGCGGTCGGCCAGTACGCCGAACGGGTCGGCGTGGCCTTCCAGATGCGTGACGACGTGCTTGATGCGACTGCCGACGCCGAAACGCTGGGCAAGCCGGCCGGGACCGACGCGGAGATGGAACGACCGTCGCTGGTGGAAGTGACGGAGCTGACGACAGAGGAGGCAAACGAGCGGGCGCGGGCCGAATCCGACGCCGCCCTGGAGTCGCTATCGACCATCGACGCCCCGGAGTCCCAGTCGATGGAGTACCTGCGGGACCTCGCGGAGTTCGTCGTCGTCCGCGAACGGTGAGGCAGAACGGGAGGGCTTTTGCCCGCTGCTCGATTACGCCCGGCAATGACAGTTATCGGTATCGTCGGGCTGCCGGGCAGCGGGAAAAGCGAGGCAGCGAACGTCGCCGCCGAGATGGACGTGCCGGTCGTGACGATGGGCGACGTCATCCGCGAGGAATGCCGTGACCGCGGGCTTGACCCCGCATCGGACCACGGGACAGTCGCGAAGGCGCTCCGGGAAGAGAACGGCCCGGCCGCCATCGCCGAGCGCTCGCTCCCGATGATCGAGGGGGAACTCGAATCGAACGACACCGTCCTCGTCGACGGCATCCGATCAGACGTGGAGGTCGAGGCGTTCGAATCGGCCTTTGGCGACGCGTTCTTGCTCGTCGAGATAGACGCCCCCTTCGAACTGCGAGCGGACCGGCTTGACATTCGTGGCCGGGACGCCTCGGCCGACGACGGCGGCGAATCGCTGGAGGACCGCGACGCTCGCGAACTCGGCTTCGGGATGGGCGAGGCCATGGACATGGCCGACCTGACTATCGAGAACACGGAGACGCTGGCCGCATTCCAGCGGACCGTTCGCACACTGATACGGGACGGGCCGGAGGCACTCGACCAATGAGCGCCGTCTACGCCGTCGACGTCCGCATCGAAGCGCCCGTCAACGACACCGAGGTAACCGACCGGGTCGCAGACGCGGTTCGGAACCTCTTCCCGGAGGCCGACCCGTCCCACCAGCAGGGCGCGCTCGTCGCGGAGGTGCACACGATGGACGGGTTCTCCGAGCTACTCCACCGGCGGGAAATCCTCGATACGGCCCGGTCAGTCTTCTTCGACAATCTGGAGGGGGACACCTTCGCGTTCGACGTGAAGAAGCAAGCGGCGTTCGAAGGACGCATAAACTTCGCAGTCGGTGACCCCTCGGAACTGGGCGACATCCACGTGAACGTGACCGTCAATGAACCGTCGGCCGAGGAGTATATCGACTACGTCGCGCCGCCGACAGAAGACGGCCAGCCGGTCTACGACGAAGACACATGACGACAACCATCTGTTTCGACCTCGACGACACGGTCGTCCACTATCCGGAGCCCTACGAGAACGTCATCCAGAGGACCGTCGAAGCCCATGGTATCGAGTACACCGACGAGCTTCGAGCCGTTAGCAAAGAGGTGTTTTACACGGCCTTCGAGGCGCTGGAGCCGGACCCGTACCGCCAGTCGATGGCTGCCGTCGCCGAGGCGGCCGGGGCAGATGTCGACCTCAATGCGCTGGTCGAGACGCTCAAGCAGACCGAGTTCGCGTCAACGACCGTCCCCGACACAGCCCGGGACAGCCTGACCGCACTTGCCGCCGACAATCAGCTCGCGATTGTCACCAACGGTATCCGGGAGCGACAGGTCGCCAAGCTCGACCACCACGGACTGACCGACCTGTTCGACCTTGTTGTCGCCTCCTACGAGGTCGGCGCACACAAGCCCGACAGCGCGCCGTTCGACCGGGTCCGGGAGGAGCTACCGGCTGACGAGTACGTGATGGTCGGCAACGAGTACGAAACCGATGTCGAGGGTGCACGTAACGCGGGCTTCGTCCCGATTCACTACGAGTCGGGCGATGACGGCGGGCCGGACCTCTGGGATTCTATCGACGCGCTGGTGTAGCGCACGGCGCCACCGGGACGGAACAGCGTGCTGGAAGCAGCTGACAATCAGGTCAGTACAGCGGTAAGGATGACGCCGGTGTTCCACGCCGTTACCGCGACACCGAGTAGCGCCAGCCCGAGCGGGACGCCGATTGAGTACGGCCGAGAAACGTACTTCCAGATGGCGAAAAAGCCCACGAACACGGCGGCTTTCAGGGCCGTCAACACCAGCACTGCATGCTGTGCAAGCAGTAGCTTGACAACGGGGCTGAGTTCCGTCACCCCGGTGATGCTGTAGCCGACGAGCGTCGTGACGAGGTCGCCGACGCCGAAGAAGGCGACGGCGACCGCCCACAGGGCAACGGCAGTGTTCGAGGGACCAGTGAGTCGGGCGGGGTGTCGCCAGTTCATACCACCCGGTACCGCTACACAGTACTTCGTTAGTAGTAGCTTCAATGACAGCTACAGCGGTAAGCTCTCTTTTCGAGGGGGCTGTCGGTCGTTCAGAACCCGCTCACGAATATCGCGAGCCACTCCCCGAGTTCGCGGCGCTTGCTGACCCGAACCGACTCGACCCACTTCACCCACTGGAACCCACGGCGGCCGGGCGCAACGAGTCGGAGGGGGTAGCCGTGCCCGTGGGCCAGGCGCTCGCCGTCGACGTGCGTGGCCAACACGGCGTCACGAGCCTCCGACAGCGGGAGGCTCCACCGGTAGCCAGTGACAGAGCGGAACTGGACCCATCCCGCCGCGTCGTCGGCGTCGGCGGCGTCAAGCAGGTCACCGACGCGAACGCCCTGCCACTCGTGACCGGAGTACCAGCCGCTCGTGCAGTCAAGCACCGCCGATTCGGTCGCGTCCGGCGAGAGGTCGTCGGCGGCGTAGCTGGTCTCGCTGTCGACCCGGCCACCGACCGACAGCGACCAGTCGGCCGCGTCGACCGGGTCCGGATCGTCGGCGACCCAGCTCGTGACGGGGAAGCGGTTGCCGTCGCCGGTCCCGTCCTCCCGCGAACCGGTGTAGCGGCGGTCCGCGCCGGCCGTGTCAAGTGCATCGTTAACTGGCCCCTGGAGTCGCCAGATCAGCGCCCCCGCGGTTACCAACCCAGCGTACCGGAGGACGTCACGGCGGCCGCTACGAGTGGCCTCTGCTGGAGAGTAAAACCGGGTCCGGAGATGCATCAGCAACAGCGGCGGGACCAGCAGGCCGAGCGCGATGTGGAGGTGAAACAGCCCCCACGGTCCGAGGTCGAGCGTGCCGCCGAATATCCACCAGACGCCGGTACCGAGCGCCCCCAACGTGACCGCCGCCAGACCGACCGAGAGGACACGGGCCGCAGTGAGCCGCGACGGCGCGACACGGTGGGCGACACGGTGGAGCTTCACCGGCAACAGGAGCACCAGGACCACGCCGGAGAGCGCGTGGAGGTCGATTATCCACGCGCTGCTGGGAACCCCTGCGTAGATGGTGGCGATGCCGGTGGTAAGCAGCGTCGCCACCGCCGCGAACAGCCCCCAGTCGACCGCCCGTGGCGTCGGCGTCACCCGGCGGAGCGTCATGGTATCGGTTAGCACTGGAGCGGCTTATACTGCCGTGACAGCGCAGCGGCGTCAGTACGACTGCCGGAGGACCGTCTCACCGCTGGCGTTTCGGACACTAACGGTGTCGGCGTCGTTGTTCCAGACTGCGCCGTTCCGGCCCCAGTACCGCTCGGTCCCAGTGTCGGTGCCGCGACCAGTGTAGAGGGTGACCGAGCCGTTCGGGACGAGAGTCAGGCTCGCAAACGTGTACCGGTGCCCCACAGCATCGCTGACCGTCCATCCGGAGAGATCGAGCGGTTCGTCGCCAGTGTTGGTGAGCGTGAGGTACTCGTCGTTCAGGTTCTCGTTGTCGTTGCCGGCCGCGTCGGAGTGAATTTCGGCGATCGCGAGTCCGCCGGGACTCTCAGTGATAGTTCCACCGTCGGCGATAGCCGTGCGAGTCACCGCGCTCGGGTTCGTACAGCGCCAGAGCCCGCGCCGGTCGGAGCGGGCGTCGTCCTCAGCCGTGTAAAACCGCTCGGCTCGCGTGAATTCGCTGTCGTAGACCCGCGCGTGGCCAGTCTCGACGAGTCGGTAATTGAACAGCGCTTCGTCGTGAACAACGTAGGCCAGTAGCCTATCGTAGTAGCCGCGCCGGTCCAGGTTCGGGTCGAACGCGAGCCCGACCGTCTCGCCCAGCAGGTGCTGTTTGGCGAACGACGACGCGTCCGTGCCGGCCCCGCGGAGGCAGGACACACCGGCGTCCGTCTCGGGAACACCCTCGAACTCTGCGGGGTCGGTCTCGGTGTGGACTTCGGGGGTGTCGACGCCGACGAGTCGGATCGTGTCGCCAGTCCCGTTCTCGTAGGCAATCTGTATCGTATCGCCGTCGACGACGGCCGTGACGGTAACGGTGACAGTTGCGTGTGGCACATCGACTGCTGACTGGCCGTCAACAGCGGTCCCCGTCGGCTGCGACGACGAGCCGGCGAAGCCGCTACAGCCGGCAGCCACCACGAGAACAACGACGAAACCGAACACGGGCCAGCGCATCGGATAGACCTTGTCGGCCGGCGGCACAAGTGTGGCGGTGCCGCTGGGCGGACTGTTATACGTCTGCCATGTCTGGGTCCCGGTACAATGCTCGTCCCGCTGCCAGTCAGGGAAATCATGCGGACACCGGTCGAGACCATCGGCCCCGACGCCCCCGTCATCGAGGCCGCGAAGCGCCTCCGCGACAAGGACATCGGCTCGCTCGTCGTCGAGTCCGACGGTGACTGTGTCGGCATCATCACGGAGAGCGACATCGTCGCCGTCACCGCGGCCGAGGGGGACACCAGGGCGCTGTCGGTCGGCGACGTGATGGCCGAGACGCTGGTGACGGTCGGTCCCGACGTGGACATCGAAACGGCCGTCGACCGGCTCCGGACGAACAACGTCAAGAAACTGCCCGTCATCGAGGAGGGCGAACTTGTCGGGATTGTCACAACGACCGATATCTCGGACTACATCCCGCATCTCGCGCGGGCGGGGGGAGCGACCGGCGAGCCGTCACAGCGAGAGCGGTTCACCCGGCCGGACACGCTGTACGAGGACGAGGACTGGACCTTCGAGAGCTACGGGACTGTCGACGGTATCGACGTAGGTGACCACGTCCAGTTCAGCAAGACGATAACGCAGGGCGACGTGGAGGCCTTCGCCGAGGCGAGCGGCGACACGAACAGGCTCCACCTCGACGCGGGGTTCGCGGCGGGGACCCGGTTCGGCCGCCGAATCGTTCACGGAACACTCGTCTCCGGCCTCATCAGCGCCGCCCTAGCCCGGCTCCCCGGGCTGACCATCTACCTCTCGCAAGAGCTGAGCTATCAGGGACCCGTCGACATCGACGAGGAGGTCACGGCCCGCTGTGAGGTCGTCGAGCGCATTCAGGACAACCGGTTCCGACTGGCCACGGCCGTCGACGACTCAGAGGGGAACTGCGTCATCGAGGGCGATGCCGTCGTTATCTCCGACCCGATTCCGGATACGGCCTGAGTGGCGTGCCCTCCGGCGGCGCTCGCGCGGCCACATTGGTTCGTGTTACCGAATAACAATTGTTAATAATCTGCTAGTATATAGGCCGATATGGACGCTGTTGAACGGCCGACTTTCGAGACAAGCGCGGCGATGGAGGTGTATCAGTACGTCGAGCGACACGGGACGGCGGCGCGACACCGGGTCCGCGAGGCGGTGGACCTGTCGCCGGAGAGCTTCGAAGAGACCCTGACACACCTCCTGTCGAAGGGGTACATCGAGGACGACGGCGGGACCCTGACGCTGGCGCTCGATGTCGGCTCCGTCGAGCAACACACCACGAACGGGCTGACTTACACGATTCGGCCGGCCCGCAACGATGACTTCGAGGGACTCGTCCAGACGATTCGGAACGTCTCCAGCGACGGCACCTACGTCGTCGCCGAGAGCGTCGCCGAACAGTTACTCTACGAGGACGCTGTCACGCGGCACAACACGGTCGAATCGAGAGTGTTCTTCGTCGCCACAGTAGACGGCGAGGTCATCGGCTGGTGTCACCTCGACATCCCGCAACTGGACAAGCTCCGCGAGACGGCCCAGCTCACCGTCGGCGTCAGGGAGGAACAGCGGGGGCAGGGCATCGGCAGCCAGCTCATGGACCGCGGGCTGGACTGGGCGCGGGCCAACGGCTACCGGAAGCTGTACAACAGCGTGCCGGCGATAACGGAGAACGCGATGGTGTTCCTCGAAGAGCACGGCTGGCACACCGAGGGAATCCGGCGGAACCACTACACCGTCGACGGCGAGCAAGTCGACGAAGTGATGATGGCCTACACGTTTGACTGACGCCGGGCCGTCGGCTCCGTACTACAGGAGTACGACCAGCGCCAGCGCGATCCAGACGATTTTCAGCCCCGTGTTGACGACGATGACCTTCGAGCCGAACTCCCGGCCCCAGATGCCGTACTGGAACGGAATCGAGCGCTTGAACGTCGAGACGGCAAAGGAGATGATGCCGCCGACGAGCATCGTCGCCACGGCGGTCCGTGCGGTGAACGTCCCGTTCCGGATGAGCGGGGCGATGACCGTCGCTCCCGAGGTGGTATCGAGCGCGTAGGCGGCGATGACGGGGATGGCCGCCCCGGGCAGGCCGAGCAGGCCGGCGAACCCGTCGGCGGCGGCAGTCACGGACGCGCCATCGCTGCCGGCCAGCGCTAGTAGTTCATCACCGTAGGCCACGAGCAGGGAGACGACGGCGTAGATGGCCGCTAGCCGCGGCAGGATGTCCCGGACTTTCTCGGCCGTCGCGTCGAAGGCCGTCCTGACGGCCGCCCGGCGGGTGGCCGGGCGCTCGTCGAACACGTCCCCGGGGTCGTCGGCCGTCCCGCCGTCGGGGGCCGGGCCCGCGCCGGCGGCCGAACGGCCCACGTTGGCCGGATCCAGCAGGACCGCGCCCGCGGCGATGCCGGTCAGCGTAATCGCCAGCGCGATGAGCCCGCGGGTGGTGACGTACAGCACGCCGACTCTGAACCCCAAGATGGGGATGAGTATCGGCGCGTAGAACGTGATGATGTGCTGGGCGAAGCCGAAGAAGGTGTTGATGGTGACGGCGACGAGCGTCGCGCGGTCGGACAGCGCGCCGGACTCCCGGAAGTCGGCCAGCATGCCGTAGCCGGCGGTCGTCGAGGCCGTCGTCGTCAGGATGGCGGTCCCGACCTCGTCGGGGAGGTTCGCTGGCGACGTGAGATAGCGGGAGACGACGGCGATTTTCTCGACGAGGCCGAACGCCACGGCCAGTTCCGCGAGGAACACCCCCAGCGAGAGGAAGACGGTGATGCGCAGGACGCGGACGGCGACCTCACCGAGAACCGAGACGGCCGGGTGTCCGAGGACAGCGGCGACAAGCGACTGCACGGTTCGACGTAGCGGCCTGTCCTGCAAAGGCCCATCGGTAGCGTCAGTCCCTTCAGGGGCCGCCGTCGCTGCTGTGAACTCACACGAACACGCGGACGGCACCGAACAGCACCACCACGCCCAGCACGTCACAGACGTTCGTGACGACGGGGATGACCACGTCATCGGGGTCCAGTTCGAACCGGTAGGCGGCGTAGGTCGTCACCGTCGTCACGACGATGGCCAGCACTGCAAGCAGACCCCCACTGACGAGCGCGACCAGCACGACCGTCCGAAGCGGGAGCGCAGCGCCGCCGATAACGGTCTGGAGGAGCCACGCGCCGGCACCGACGAGCGGGAACAGCGTCACCGCGAGAGCGAGCGTAGCGATGGCGTTGCCGGCCAACCGGTCGTCGGTCGGCGTAAACGACAGGAGGCCGAGGTGAAACGCCGTCGAGAACCGCGCCGCGAGGATACTGCCGAGGTTGCCCGCCATCCCGATTGTCACCGGGACGAGGACGAGCAGCGACGGATACTGCAGTAGTGTTCCCTCGAAGGTATCGAGCACGAGGCCGCTCCCGAGTTCGATAGCGGTGAGGACGACCAAGATGGGGAACATCGTCCGGACGATGCCCGACACCGACCACTGGGAGGCGAACTCCGCCATTCAGCCACCTCCCAGCGCGAGAACGAGGCGGGTCGCGCCCAGCAGCGTCGCGATGCCGACCACATCGCCGGTTGTCGTCACGACCGGGCCGGCCAGCGTATCCGGATTGAGTCCGCGGCGGTAGCCCATAAACACGACGGAAACGACAGCGATGGTCAACAACAGCCCGGAGACGAAGCCCGCGATGAGCGCAATGGCGACGAGGGTTGTGAGCGGGGCCGACGGTCGACCGACCAGCGCGAGCAGGGCGACGGCCATCACCGCAGCGACCCCGCTGATGAGCACACCGTTTGCCAGTGCCGCCGCGACGGCGGCATTGATGCGGTCGTCGTCGAAGGAGAACTGCGGATTGATGAGGCCCTGATGAAGTGCCGATCCCAGACGCGCCCCAAGCGAGCCGTAGACGTTCCCGCGGGTGGCAAGCAGCGCCGGGACGAGTACAAGCAGTCCCGCAACGTCCTGTAGCTCCGCGTCCATGCCGCCGAGGACGACGCCCGCGAAGAGGCCACCGACTGCACTGAGCGCCAGTACCGGGAGCGATTCCCGGTAGGCTTCGAGTGCCACCTCGCGGACAGTCATTGCAGGGCGAAGGACGGCGAGCGAAAAAAAGCCCCCTGATAGCGCTGGCGACGCCTCAGCCGGGAGTCGACTGTGCCCTGTCACGCCACGGCGGCGGCCCGACCGTCGTGTTCCCAACTCCGGTAAACCGCACAGTCCGGGTGACAGTGACGAGGTCGCCACCGTCCGTGACCGTCGTGTACTCGGTCCGGTAGTCGCGGACGAGTCCTGCCCGAGTGACATGGGCGACGAGCGTCGCGTTCTCCCGACTCGTCCACACTGTCGACGTTGCGTTGTCCCGCAGCCGGTCACCGCTGATGACGTAGACCGCTTCGTCGGACCGCTCGGACCGCGAGGTCCGAGTGTGGAACGGAGCAACGGTCCGAGTGACGTCGGCGGCGGGACGCCCGTTCAGCGCGGCGGTGTGGACCCAGTATTGCCACGTACCGGCGTAGCTGTCCGGCGGGTCATACTCGTTGTAGACCGTTTGGTTGTCGCGTACGAGTCGGCGGAGATACGTGTCGCCGTCAGACCAGAACGACGCAGTCGCCGGCGGTCGGCCGAGGAGAACTGGGGCTGCATGGCCACGGACAGAGATGTTAGCGAGATGCGTCCGGTTCCTGTCAAGCGCGACGTGGACTCGAAGGTGGGATCGCAACGACCCGTTTGCATATCTGACGGTGCGGGTCATCGTCAGCGTGTACCCGGTTCCGTTGAGGCGGTCGCCGTGTGCAGACCCAAGTAGAGATGGGCTGGTGACACCCGTCGGTCCAACGCCGGCCGGATACGCGGTCGCAGAGTCGGTCGGCACCGGAGCAGGCGTCACCGGCGGGGGCGAGCCGTCGTCGCCGCTGAACCCGAGTCCCCCACAGCCCGCGGTAACGACGACGGTGAGGACGAGTAGTTGCCACCCTGCGACCCTTGCCATGGTATAACAAACCATTCAGATCGAAATAAGTGTACGGATCGCAATTTACCCGGAATCTGTCGGTCTGTAGATGTTAAATCGTTAGTTAACCTACCGAAACTATTATGATATATACACACACCGTATGGAACATGCCAACTAATGGCAGATCGGTCAACCGACGACAGTTGCTGAAGAGTACGGGCGTCGCAGGTGTGGCAGGGCTAACAGGACTGGCCGGTTGTTCCGGTGGCGACGGTGGCGACGGCGGTGGTGGCGACGGCGGCGATGGCGGTGATGGTGGTGGCGACGGCGGCGACGACTACCCGTCGCTCGGGAACTTCCCGGTCGAGGGCGATACGGTCACGTTCGGATTCAACGTGCCACAGTCCGGACCCTACTCGTCTGAGGGGCAAGACGAACTCCGGGCATACGAACTCGCTCAAAAGCACCTGAACAACGGGGGAGGCTGGGTGGACAGCTTCGAGGACCTCAGCGGTGACGGCGTCCTTGGCTATACGGTCGAGTCGGTAAACGGTGACACAGCGACCGACGCCGACACTGCCCGACAGGCCGCTTCGCGGATGATAAACCGGGATGACGTGGTGATGATCTCTGGTGGCTCCTCCAGCGCGGTGGCCATCGCCGTCCAAGGCCTCTGCCAGCAGGAGAAGGTCATGTTCATGGCCTGTCTGACCCACTCCAACGACACGACGGGGAAAGACTGCGCCCGGTACGGCTTCCGGGAGATGTTCAACGCGTACATGACCGGACAGGCGCTAGCGCCGGTGCTCGAAAGCGAGTACGGCTCGGACAACTCCTTCTACCAGCTGTACGCCGACTACTCCTGGGGACAGACCGTCCAGGAGTCGATGAACCAGTTCCTCTCGGAGATCGGCTGGGAGCAGGTCGATAGCGTGCCGACGCCGCTCGGGACCAGCGACTTCTCGTCGTACCTCTCGGAGGCGGCAAACAGTGGCGCTGACGTGCTGCTGCTCGACCACTACGGGCTGGACGGCGCGAACTCCGTCTCTCAGGCCGTCGATGCCGGTATCGACGAAGACATGGAGATCGTCGTTCCGTTGTACAACCGCCCGATGGCACAGGCCGCCGGTGGCTCTATCGAGGGCGTGTTCGGCACGATCGCCTGGGACTCCCAGATTGACAACGAGGCGTCGAACTCCTTCACCGAGGTGTTCCAGAACGAGTACGACCGCGTCCCGTCCGGACCGGCACAGCTGGCCTACGCCCAGACGCTCCAGTACGCGGCCGCCGCCGAGCGGGCAGGCACTTTCTACCCGCCGGAGGTCATCCGCGAACTAGAGGACTACGAGTACAACAACATCGGCCTCGGCGAGGAGACGATGCGGGCCTGCGACCACCAAGCCCAGCGAGCGATTCCAGTTGCCCGCGGACTCCCGGAAAGCGAACAGGGCGACGGGAACTTCATCGAAATCGTCGAAGTCACGTCTCGGGACGATGTCGGCTACGGGTGTGATTCCGGGCCGGCTGCAGAGTGCGAACTCGGCGAATACGGCGACGAATAGGCTATAATCCGGACAGGGGACCGTTTCCCTCATGATTTATAGTTCATGAGGTTGCCTTACTTGATACACAAAAACTAGCATGATTAGGAATACGCAGATAGTACGAGCGGAGTGCAGTGGGGGGAGTCCGGCGTGACGCTACTCGCGGACATCCTCACTATCTTACTAAACGGGTTGCAACAGGGTGCGATTTACGTCCTACTCGCGGTTGGACTGTCGATTATCCTCGGGACACTGAAGTTCGTGAATTTCGCCCACGGGGCACTGTACCTCGTCGGCGCGTATCTGGGGCTGTTCATAACTGGCCAGGTCCCGCTGAACAACGGCCAGTTAGCGGAGTGGGGCATCCAGTCATACGGCATCGGACTGGGGTTCATCGCCGCACTGATCATCGTGCCGATTGTCGTGTTCGTCGTCGGCCTCCTGATGGAGCGGTTCGTCGCACAGGCGTTCTACGACCGCCCCGACACTGACCAGATTCTCGTGACCTTCGGGCTCGCAATCATCGTCCAGGAACTGCTCCGGGCGCTGCTTGGCGGAAACAGCCAGCCGTTCCCACAGCCTTCGTGGGCATCCGGCCCGATCGCGTTGCCCGTCGTTGGGAACTTCCCGCGCTGGCGACTCGGCGTCATCGCGATTACGGCAGTCCTCGTCCTCGGCGTGTACGGCCTCGTCGAGTACACTGACTTCGGACTCATCGTCCAGGCCGGTACCCTCGACGGTGAGATGGTTCGCCTCCTGGGAATTAAACTGAGCCGGCCGTACCTCGTCGTGTTCGGCATCGGTGCCGCGCTCGCTGGCGTGGCTGGCGTCGTCGGCGGCCCGCTCGCCAATGTCAATCCCAACATCGGGACTGAACAGTTGGTTCCGGCGTTCCTGACCGTCGTTATCGGCGGCGTCGGGAAAATAGAGGGGGCCGTCGTGGCCGGGCTGATGCTTGGAACCCTGCAGGTGCTTCTCATCCAGACCGGCTACGCCGCCTGGAGTCAGGTCGGTATCTACGCGCTCGCGGCGCTCGTCTTGCTGGTGCGTCCGCAGGGTCTGCTGGGCTCGGAGGTGGATGTCTCATGAGCGACGAACCGGGCGACGCGACCGCAACGGCAGCGGCCGACGCCGAGACAGAGGTCACCGGCGGCCTCGCCGACCGGTGGGCCAGCTTCCGCGACCGGGAGATATCGACGGTACTACTCACAGTCGTGGGCGTGGCCGTCTTCCCGTTCCTCTTCAACAATTACCTCAACGGCTACACGCAGCTGGCGACGCTGGTTCTCATCTACGGCATCTTCGCCGTCGGGTTCGATATCCTGCTGGGGTACACCGGCCTGCTGTCGTTCGGTCACGCCGTCTTCTTCGGAGGCGCAGCCTACGCCGCCGGTATCTTCAGCGCGAGCGTCAGCAGTTCGCCGCTGCTCGTGCTGTTCGCCGGCACGGCGTTTGCGGTACTGATGGCGTGGGTCGTCGGGTTCCTGTCGCTTCGCCGCGGCGGCATCTACTTCGCCATCCTGACGCTGACGTTCGGCCAGATGTCCTTTTACCTGGCGGCGTCGCCGCTTGCCTTCCTCACGAACGGCGAGAACGGCTTCACCTCCGTGGACATCGGGAGCCTGCTGGGCGTCATCGACATCCACGGCGGCGTGCCGTTCCCGCTGTCGATGCTGGTCGACAATATGCTGTACGTGTTCGTCGCCGTCATGACGGTGCTGTCGGTCGCGATGGCGAACCGCATCCTCCACTCGCCGTACGGGACCGTGTTCCGCGCGATTCGAGAGAACGAGCGGCGAGCGGAGTTCGTCGGCTTGGACGTCTGGCGGTACAAGCTCATGGCGTTCATCATCTCGGCGGCCTTCGCCGGCATCGCCGGGAGCCTGTTCGCCATCGAAGGGAACTACGTGCCACTGGAGTCGCTGTACTGGACGGAGTCCGGTCGGGTCGTCATCATGACCGTGCTCGGCGGCGTCGGGTCGCTGTTCGGGCCGCTGTTCGGTGCCGGCCTGTACCTGTACATCGAGAACATCGTCAGCGGGTTCGAGACGCTCGGCCCGTTCTGGCACCTCATTCTCGGTATCGTGTTCGTCGTCGCTGTCGTCCTCTTCCCCAACGGAATCTGGGGCGGTATCGACTACCTTCGTGACATGGTCGTTGGAGGTGAGGACGAATGACGGTTCTCAAAACGGAACAGCTCACCAAGCAGTTCGGCGGCCTCACGGCCGTCGACGAGGTGGATCTGGAGATAGAACAGGGTGAAGGCGTGAGCCTCATCGGCCCCAACGGCGCGGGGAAATCGACGTTCATCAACCTCGTCACCAGGCGACTCGAACCGAGCTACGGCGAGATCGCGTTCCAAGGGGATTCCATCATCGGGATGGACCCACACGAGGTCGTCCAACGAGGGATGAGCAAGTCCTTCCAGACGGCCTCTATCTTCCCCGAGCTAACCGTCAAGGAAAACGCCACCATCGCGGCGCTGGCGGCAGAGCACGGCTCGTTCCGGTTCAACTTCTTCCGGAATCAGAACAGCTACCCGGCGGTCGATGAACTGGCCAACGAGGTCCTCGAGTCGGTCGGCCTGTACGACGAGCGGGAGAATCAGGCCGATAGCCTCGACTACGGGAACAAGCGCCGGCTCGAACTCGGCATCGCGCTGGCCGCCGAGCCGGATATGCTGTTGATGGACGAGCCGACTGCCGGGATGAGCCCCGACGAGACGAAATCGACCGTCAAGCTCATCAAGCGAGTCAAGGAGGACCTCGACCTGACGTTCCTGCTTGTCGAACACGACATGGAGATCGTCTTCGACATCTCGGACCGCATCGTCGTCCTCAACCGCGGATCAGTCATCGCGGAAGGGACGCCGACGGAGGTACAGAACGATCCTGCGGTACAGGAAGCGTACCTTGGAGGTGTCGAAGAGTGACGCTGCTCGACGTGGACAGCATCAACGGCTACTACGGCGAGAGCCACATCATCCAGGACGTGTCGATGAACGTCGACGACGGCGAAATCACGGCCCTGCTGGGCCGCAACGGCGCGGGGAAGACCTCGACACTCCGGTGTATCTCCGGGGCGACGCCGCCGGATGTCCGGAGCGGCCGTATCGAGTTCGACGGAACGGACATCACGAACCAGCCGCCGGAGGACATCGCCGTCCGCGGCATCTCGCTGGTCCCGGAGGAACGGCGCGTGTTCACTGATCTGACCGTCGCCGAGAACCTCCATCTTGCGGACACCGTCCGCAACAAATCGAACACCTGGCGGCGGAAGCTCGACTTCCGCGACGAGGGGATGTCGACGGACGAAATCTACGAGTACTTCCCGCGGCTGGACGAGCGCCGGTCACAGAAGGCCGGGACGCTCTCGGGCGGCGAACAGCAGATGCTCGCCATCGCCCGCGCGCTCCACCAGAGCACCGACCTGCTGATGCTCGACGAGCCATACGAGGGGCTGGCCCCACAGATCATCGAATCTGTCGAGAACGCCATCGAACGCATCAGCGAGGACGGGACGACGATACTGCTGGTCGAGCAAAACGCTGTCGCGGCGATGAAGATCGCCGACCGGTGTTACGTGCTGGATCGGGGAGAGGTGGTCTTCGAGGGACCCGCCGAGGAACTACAGCAAGATCAAGAAACACGCGACAAATATCTGGGTGTCTGAATGTCGGACACACACTCTCCCGAAGCGCTGCTCGACGCACTGCAGTCGGAAGGCATTGCCGTCATCGACGAAGAGACAGACGAAGTCAGCACGACAGAGGCGTTCGAGGCCGACCGCGAGGTGTACTACGACACCTACGTCACGATGGGCGACGCGGAGTTCCACGAGTCCGTCGCCGACGTGTTCGGCCTCGATTCGGCGGCCGAAGCCGCCGAGCGGGTCGACGAACTGGACGTGTCCCGCGAGGAGTTCGCCACGTTCCTGACCCTTCGGTCGGCCGTCGACGGGGACTACACCACCGTGGAACTGACGACGATGGCACAGATGGCGACCGAACTGGGGCCGGAGACGCCGGTCCCCGACGGGGTCGAACATCTGGACGACGACAGCTACGAGGCCTTCGTCGACGCCCACGACCGGTGTGTCGTCACCGTCTGGAAACTGTTCTGTGACCCCTGCGAAGCGATGAAAGAACAGTTAGACGACGTGCTGGCCGCCTTCCCCGACGGCGTTCCGGTTGGCGGCGTCGCCGGCGAGCAGTCGCCGGAGTTCTGTCGGTCAGTCGGTGTCAACGCAGCGCCCGCCGTCGTATTGTTCGAGGACGGGGAGCCCGTCGAGCGAATCACTGGCCGGACGGACCCGGCACCGCTCGCCGAACGGGTCGAAGAAGTGTACGGCGTCTGACCGCGGCGTTACTCTTCTTCGCCGCTACAGACCAGCACGGAGCGGTCCGTGCCAAGAATCACGCTCTGTGTGACACTGCCAAACAGCACCTTGCCCGTCGGGGTCCGCTTGCGCCCGGCGACGACAATCATGTCAGCGTCCTGCTCGTCAGCCAGTCGGAGGATTGCGTCGGCCGGTTCGCCGCTTGACTCCTCCAGCGCCACCTCGACGCCAGCCTCCTCGAGGACTTCCCGTGCCCGGCGAATAGAGGCCACCTGATCGACGGACGCACCCTCGGGGTTCTCCTCGAAGTCGTGTAGCAGCGTGACGCGGACCTGGCTTGCGTCCATCGGAATCTCGGTTATCGCTTCCGCGATAGCGGTCCCACGAGCCTCACTTTTGTCTATCCCAGCGACAATTTCGTACATGCTCGCTTTATCCGTACGACGGGGCAACCCTTAGTTCTGGCCCGGATTTCGAATATAAATCATCAAAATCACGCGGGGTATCACAGCCCGCGGCCCGACACAGCAGCGTCAGTCGCCGAACGGCCCCATACCGCCGCCGCCCATACCGCCCATGCCGCCACCGCCGCCACCGCCCTGCTGCATCTGTTTCATCATCCGCTCCATGTCGCCGTCGCCCATCCCCTGGAACTGCTTGAGCATCTGCTCCATCTGCTTGTGCTGCTGGAGGAGTTCGCGCACCCGTTCCTCGGGTTTGCCCGAGCCGCGACAGATGCGTTCGGTCCGGGACTGGCCGACGACGCGGGGGTTCTCCAGTTCCTCCTCCGTCATCGAGTCCATGATAACGTCGAAGTCACGCATCCGCTCTTGGGTCACGTCCATGGCGTCGTCGGGGAGCTGGTCCATCAGCCCGCCGCCCAGGCCGGGAATCATGTCCATCACCTGGTCCAGCGGCCCCATGTTGTTCATCGTCTGCATCTGCTTGCGCATGTCCTTGAGGGTGAACTGCCCCTCCAGCATGTCCTCGGGGTCCCAGTCCTCGTCGTCGCCTTCCTGCGTCTCCTCCATCGCACGCTCGACGCGCTCGGTGAGCTGTTTGAGGTCACCCATCCCGAGCAGGCGGGAGATGAACCCGGACGGTTCGAAGCGCTCGATGTCCTTGACGGTCTCCCCGGAACCGAGGAAGGCGATGGTCGAGTCCGTCTCGTTGACGGCGGCGAGCGCGCCGCCACCTTTCGCCGTCCCGTCGAGTTTGGTGATGACGACGCCGTCGATGCCGATGGCTTCCTCGAAGTCGGCGGCCTGACTCTTGGCGCTCTGACCCATCGCCGCGTCCAGCACGAGCAGGTCCCGGTCGGGCTGGACCTCCTGCTCGATGCGCTCGATCTGTTCGATGAGTTCCTCGTTCAGGCCGTCACGGCCCGCCGTGTCCACGATTCGAACGTCCGCGTTCTCCGTCGCTTCCAGCCCGTCACGGGCGATCTTCACCGGGTCGTCCTCGTCGGGGTCGCCGTAGAAGTCGACCTCGGCTCGTTCGGCCATCTCCTTGGACTGGTCGTACGCACCGGGCCGGTCCGTGTCAGTCTGGATGATAGCCGGTCGGAGTCCTTTCGTCGAGAACCACCACGCCATCTTCGCGGCCGTCGTCGTCTTCCCCGACCCGTACAGGCCGGCGAGCATGATGGTCTGCTCTTCTAGCGGGAGTTCGGTCGACTCGCCGACGAGGTCGACCAGTTCCTCGTAGACGATCCGCAGGACCCAGTCCCGCGGGGTCGTCCCCGCCGGCGGCTCCTCATCCAGCGCGCGTGTTTCGATGCTGTCGGAGAGGTCCTGTACGAGCCCGACATCCACGTCGGCCTGTAACAGCGACCGCTGAATCTCCTTGACGATGTCCTCGATGTCTTCTTCAGAGAGCCGGGACTTCCCCCGGAGGTCGTCAAGTGTCCCCCGGAGCGAACTCCCAAGATCGTCGAGTACCATTGTTGGCGCGAGATACGCGACGGTGCGGGTAAAGGCTTGTTGTCGGGCCGCCACGCCCTGACTGGGAGCGGAACCGCCCCCTCTGCGGGTGAACTACATGATTTAAATTCGCTTTCGCCTGTGACGAAAGGGTCAAGCGTTCGAACCGATTGGGCACCAATATGGCCGTTCTCGGGCAGCTCGGATTCATGGTCGCGTTTCTCTCGGCCGGCGTCGCTGCCGGCCACTTCGGGCTGCTGACCGAGCGGCGGACGGATATCCTCACCACACTCGTCTTTACCGTCGCGCTGCCGGCGCTCATATTCCGATCTACGTACAACCGCCCGTTACAGGAGATTATCTCGCCGGCGCTCCTCGGAGGGTTCTGGGCCGTCATCGGACTGACGATAGCGCTGGGCTGGCTCGTCCATCGACGGCTGGAGTCGGCGGGTCGCCGGAGCGTGTCGGTCGTGCAGTCGTATCACAGCAACATGGGGTTTCTCGGCCTGCCGCTCGTGGCGGCGACGATGGGCAACGAAGCGACAGCCGTCGCTAGCGTCATCCTCGGCATCGGCGCGGTGACCCACGTCCCGGTGACAGTGTTCCTGCTGGTCCGCATCAACGGCAGCGATGCCTCGCTACTGAGCGAGTGCAAGAAACTCGCGACGAACCCGGTGCTCATCGCACTGGTGGCCGGTATCACAGCCTCGGTCCTGTCGCTATCCGTTCCGGAGTCACTCATCAGTGCACTCGGCCCGCCGGCCGAACTGGCGCTGCCGGTCGCTCTGCTGTGTATCGGGGCGACGCTCGACACGGACCTCCCGGTGGCGGACTTACAGAAGACCGTCAGCGTCGTCGGGCTGAAGGTGCTGTGGATGCCGGCGCTGGCGTGGCTGGTGTACTCCTCGCTGTCGATGGACACGACGGCGCTGAGCGCGGCGGTCGTGATGCTCGGCACCCCAACAGCGGTGTCGACGTACGTCTACACGACGGAACTGGGCGGCGATGCGGCGTTTGCCTCGCTAAACGTCTTCACGTCGACGGTAGTCTCCATCGGAACGCTTTCGCTTCTCATCTGGCTGTTCACCTGACACCGCGCCGTGGTCACGCTTTTGCCCGCCGACGCCCCCACCGACGATATGGGCTATCACCAGATCGACCCACAGGACCTGTCAGAAACCGATGACTACCCCTGTGACCGGCGCGGCATCTCCGACGCCGCCGAACTCCACGCGCTCCACGCGGCCACCTACGAGATGGCACCCAGCGAAGACCTCTCGCGGGCCTACCACTACCACGAAACGCGCGAGGAACTGTTCTACGTCCTTGAGGGGACACTTCACGTCGAAACGCCCGACGGGGAGTACGTTGTCTCGGCTGACGAAGTGTTCGTCGCCGACCCGGAAAGCCCACATCGCGCTCACAACCCTGCTGACGGCGACGAATCGGTGACTGTACTGGGCGTCGGCGCGCCACCGACCGACATCGCGCGACCGTACGACCCGGACGCATAGCGAGTGAGCCGGCGGTTCAGACACGCTTTTCAGCCACCCCGTCACAGTTGCGCCTATGACGAGCAAACAGGCGGTACAAGAGGAACTGGTCGACAGCGGCGTCACGGCGGTCCTGCGCGGGATTCCCGAGGAGAAAATGGTCGACGTGGCGACGGCGGTCCACGAGGGCGGCGTCACGGCGCTGGAGCTGACAGCCGACGCGAAGCGCTGTTCGGACATGATCGCCGCCGTCGACAAGGCGCTCGACGACACCGACGCCATCATCGGTGCCGGCACGGTCATGGACGCCGCCGCCGCCCGCAATGTTATCGAAGCCGGCGCGGAGTTCGTCCTCGCACCGAACCTCAACGAGGACGTCATCGACGTGTGCAACCGCGAGGGCGTCCTCGCCATCCCCGGCGTCATGACGCCGACGGAGGCCGCCGACGCGATGGAAGCGGGCGCGGACATCCTGAAGATGTTCCCCGCCTCGACTGTCGGCCCGGGCCACATCGGCGCGCTGCAGGGGCCGCTTGGCGACGTGCCTATTATGCCGACCGGCGGCGTCTCCGTCGACAACGTCGAAGAGTACTTCAACGCTGGCGCGGTCGCCGTCGGCGCAGGCTCGGCACTGGTCAACTACGAAGCCATCGAAAACGACGACATGGACGGTGTCCGCGAACAGGCCGCGGCATTCGTCGACGCCGTCGAGGCCGCCCGAGAGTAGCAACAGTCGTACCCGGGCAGAAGCAGCCCGGCACGGCATCAGCGACTTATCCGCCGGTTTCGTTGGCGGTCGTTTCGTTGCCAGTCTCGTTTCCGGCCGTGTCGGTCTCGTTACCGGGCAGACCGGTTTCGTTGCCCGGAATATCTGTCTCGTTGCCAGGTCGTTCAGTTTCGTTATCCGGCAGTCCGGTCTCGTTGCCTGGCAAGTCTGTTGCGTTGCCCGGACCTTCAGTATCGTTGCCGGGTATGTCGGTTTCGCTGTCCGGCATCCCGGTCTCGTTTTCGTCGAATTCCGTCTGCGTATCCATTCCGGTTTCGCCCTCGGTGTCGGACTCAGTCTCCATCGCCGGTTCTGTGTCGTCTTCCGTCATCGCGTCAGTCTCTGCCGCCGTGGGCGTACTCGGGGCTTCGGCACCTCCGCCGTCAGTTTCCATCGTGGCGTTACCGCCACTACCGCCAGTGTCACTACAGCCAGCGAGCGCTACGAGTGCGCCGCCTGCGATTTTGAGAACGTTTCGTCGAGCTGTGAGTCGTCCCATAGCGTTTGCCCGAAGACCACAAGGGCAGTTTATGAATGACCTGCTAAGCGTCTGACGGAGAGCCAACAGAACGAATTAGCCACATCCGAAGGTGGATCGACTCACAAAACAGCCGTAAACAGTCTGTGTCAGACCATGATTCGTCCGAACCCAGTATTTCGACCGGTCCACCGGGGTTTCTGGCCTCGATTTCCCAGACATTGACGTGTCGCGGTGTTGCTCGATACCCGGCTTGTACCGGTACACACTGTTCCCGAGCGGTTATCGAGCGCATAGGTATCTGCGCCCGAGGACATGCCGGTCTGTCCTGTACTGTGATCAGACAGCCGCGCAGCGGTCAGAACCCACTCAGTCGCCGTTTAGTAACACAATAACGCGTGGTTCCAGTGGTCAGTACCTGCAGCCGTCCCACACCTGCGGGAACTCCCATCGCCGCAGCTCTCGTCACCGGCAACTGAAACAGCGGGCAACAGCTCGTCCCCGCCAGTTAGCTATGCTCGTCCACAGGCAGAGGACGATCATCCGGAGACGGCCCGATGAGTTCCGGTGCGACATCAGCCGGCGCGGCTTGCCGACAGTAGCGTCTGTCAGACATCGCTATTTCCCCCGTTCACGACAGCGCCGGAAACGTCACGTCGGTCGATTGGTTGCATTGGTGTCACGCTACGATGGTGTGTACGTCAGAGATACACACCGAGTGACTTCAGCGCGCTCCTGTCGGCGAAAACGACCACACCTCCGCTTATGTGGTGATATTTGCCGCATCGTGCGCAGTGCGTTCTCGGCACAAGAGTGTGACCGCTCCGGATTCTCCACGAACAGGGTGGACAATAGGGACACACAGCCCAGATATGTCGGCAACACTAGCCGCGAAGTCCGAGGCCTACTCGCCGATGAGACTGTCGACGATTTCCTCGGGGTCGAACGGTTCGAGGTCGTCGTAGTCCTGGCCGGTCCCCAAGAAGAGAATTGGCTTGCCGGTGACGTGGGCGACGGAGATAGCCGCACCGCCCTGCGGGTCGGCATCAGCTTTCGTCAGGATTGCCCCGTCGATCTCGGCCGCGTCGTTGAATTCGCGCGCCCGATTGACGGCATCCTGCCCCGCGACCGCCTCGTCCACGAACAGCGTCATGTCGGGGTCGATGTTGCGGTCGATCTTCGCCAGCTGGGCCATCAGGTCATCGGAGGTGTGGAGTCGACCGGCTGTATCGCCGAGCACCACGTCGATATCGTTGGCCTTGGCGTACTCGACGGCGTCGTAGACAACCGCCGTCGGGTCCGACCCCTGCTCGTGGGTGATGATCTTCTTGTCGAGGTTCTCGGCGTGTTTCTCGAGTTGCTCGTTCGCGCCGGCGCGGTAGGTGTCGCCGTTGGCGAGCACCGTCGAGAGTCCACGGTCCTCGAAGTACTGCGCGAGTTTCGCTATCGAGGTCGTCTTCCCGACGCCGTTGACGCCGGTGAACACGATGGTGACGGGCTTGTCCGCCTGCTGGACGCGCTCGTCGAAGTCGAACTGGCCGACGTTGATGACGTCGTACAGCGACTCGCGGAGTGCGTCCCGGACGAGGTTCCCCGTGCTGGAGAGCCGGCGGCGGGTCTGGCCCGTGAGGTTCTCCTTGACGCCGTCGAGGATTTCGTTGGCGACGCTCATCTCCACGTCGCTCGACAGCAACGCCAGTTCGAGGTCGTCGAGGTGGCTTTGCAGGTCCTCCTCCTCGATGACCGTCTTTCCGGTTGCCATGAGCTTCGCCTTCGCGGCGAGGCCGCGGCCACCGTCGTCGCCTTCCTCAGACTCCGAATCGGCTTCGGACGACGAGTCCTTCTCGGTCGCCGCGGCGGTGTCCGACTGTGACTCGCTGTCGGGGACCGCGTCCGTGTCTTCAACTGCCGTAGCCGACGCTGTGGCTGACTCATCTGTCGCCACAGAGTCCGCCGCTGGCGGTTCAGCGTCAGCCTGTTGCTGGTCGGTTTCGGCTGTCGTTTCCGCCACTCGGGTGTCGTCCTCGGACGGCTGTGCGTCCGCTGCGGGCTCGGATTCAGTCACTTCATCGGCAGGCACTTCCCCGTCTGCCTCGTCGGCGTCCGGTTCGTCCTCCGCTTCGAGCGCGTCGTCGTCGACATCTTCCTCGACGTCGCTCGTGAACCCGCTGAGTTTGTCCTTCAGTCCGTCGAACATGGCGGCCTTACTCGTCTTCCTGCTCTTGCTGTTGCATCATCTGCTGCATCTGCTGCTGTTGCATCTGCTGGGCCTGCTGTTCGAGTTCCTCCATTTCGGTCTCGACTTCGGCCTTCTCTTCCTGCAGCTCGCTGATGTGGTCGTCCAGCGTCTCCTTCTTGGTCTCCAGCGTGTCGACAGCGCCGTCCTGTTCGCGCTCCGCGGAGTAGCCGCCACCGAGAGAGACAACGACCTCGTCGATATCCTCGATAGTCGCGCGGATGTAGGCGTCGCCGCCGAGCGGGACCTGCACCGTGGAGCCGGAGTCGAGCGTTTCGATGGCCTCGATGGCCTCGTCGATGTCCGACTGCTTCTCGCGGAGGCGTTCGATTTCCTCGTCGATGGCGTCGACTTCCTGCTCCATCTGCTCGATCTCCTGTGCGACCTGCTGCATCTGACCGCCGCCGCCACCGCCGCCACCGCCCATCATGCTGCCACCTCCTCGATCGTGATCTGCGTGCGCTTGAGGTTGTGCTGGGAGCCGAAGTCGCTGTAAACGCGCTCTTCAGCGACGTTCTCGTTTGGCGCCTCGACCTCCTTCTCGAACTCCTGTGGGCCGTCTCGGGCCGGGAAACTACCGCGAACAGTGTACGTGCTCATACACGCAGATGCGGGCAGGGCAGGGAAGTATCTTCCCCTTCCGCCTTTTTGGGGTAACCCATCTGTCCGCGACAGAACCGAGCAGTCCTCACCGCTGTCAGGCCCGGGCAGTCCGGGACCGACATATCAAGAAACGGGCGGGATACCTCTATTCACCGGGTTCTGGCGCATACACCATATCGCCGCCACACTCCGGGCAGGACGGCCGGAGGACACCTGTCGAGTAGTCACACTTCCGGCAGACGAGGCGGTTCTGGTCTTCCGCAGTCGGTGTTCGCTGGACCATACGTGATGTTTGGGAACGCACTATATTATTCTTTGACACGAGCTATCATGGTCGTCGACCCGGATGGATTTGCCGGGGCAAAGCGTACAGTCAGATATGAGCGAGGCGACATACCAGTGTGAGTGTGGTGCGACGCTACGGTTCAGGCAGGACCTGACGCTGGAGCGGGGCGGGACCAGTCGGTCCTGGGCGTGTGGAGACTGTGGACTACCCGTTCCGGGCGTGGTGGCAGAGAAACTCAGCCACCAGCATCCATCCTGAGTGAGGAAAGAGAAGTCGCGTCAGTCGATGTAGCCCAGCGCTTGGTCGATACGGCCCAGCTCCGGCCCGGAGGTGTCCGAGCCACAGACGTAGCCGTGGTCGTTCGCGACCAGCCCGGAACCCACGAGCGGGCCACCGTAGTTGATGGTCCCGATGTCGGCCGGCACGTCGAGGATGTCCTCAAGGGCATCGAGTTCGCCGTCCGTGGCCTTCGGATGGCAGAGCACGCCCTTGTTGGTGGCGACGGCGGCGGTCCCGACGGTTGTGACACCGGCGATGACACCGCGTTCGATGGGTACGTCCAGCCCGTCCTTGATCGCCTGCACGGCCTCTCTGGAGAGATCGGGGTGAACGTACGCGCCGTAGTCGTTACAGCAGACGACGTTGCCGGCGGCGTTGATCCGGCCGGGCAGCCGCGTCACGGGCACGTCGACGACGTCCTGAATCCGTTCGATTTCGGTCTCGCGGACGCGTTCGGAGACGACCAGCCCGTTCTCGTTGCCGGTCGCGAGCGCACCGACGGTCCCGGAGCGGCCAACAGTGGTCGGCACGGCCGGAACGTCGAGTTCGTCGCTCAGGTCGTCACGCAGCGATTCGTCTAAGTCTGGGCGAACCAGCACGCAGTCGTCGGTCGCACGGGCGAACACACCCACGTACGACGACCCGGAGAAAGCCGCGCGGAGCAACGTTACTCTGCGGTCTCTGCTTCGACGATGGCTTCGCCCTCTTCCTCGAAGCGGGCGGCGCGAACACGGATTTTGCTCGGCGTGTTGGCGCGACCGCGGGCCCAGGCCGCCTCGTTGATGGAGGGGTCCAGACGGACGGCGTCCTCGTCGACAGAGAAGTGTTTAGCGAGGTGCTCGCGGATGAGGACCATCGCCTTGTCTGCGCGCTTGTGGTTCGGTTCAGCTCGCGCGTCTCGGAGCGGGACGGTGACGACACGCTCCTCGAAGTCACTGGCGCTCATTATTCGTCAGTGTCGTTGCGCCGCCAGTGGCGTCGTTTGTGGTTGCGCTGGACCTCGCGGTCCGTCTTGAGCATGACCCAGGCCGGCACTCGACTGTTCTGGTTGTCGAGTTTGGCCAGTCGCTTCTTCGTAGCCTTCGATTTCTTACCCATGGTATGGTGCTTGTTCCGCGCCGTGGTTTAAATTCCTTCCTTTTCGAACCAGTCACAGCCCGTTATCAGCGGCTATAACTGCGGACGTAGAACTAAGTAGACCGTAACCCTGATTATCAATGGATGAAGCGCCGGAGATTCCTCCAGACAATGGGTGTCGGTGCAACAGCCGTCGGCTCTGGTTGCATGGGTGGTGGCGGCGAAGTCGTCGTCAGTGTGAAGCAGGATGTCAGAGTCGAGCCACACGAGGCGTGGATAAAAGAGCGGATTCCGGACGTATCTGACCCCGGCGGTGAGTTGCAGTATATTGTCAAGTCTGAAACCCCGTTCAACGTGTACTTCTTCACTGACCGTGCGCAGTTCAAGCAGTACGATGCGTATATCAAGGGTCGAGAGCCGGACGAGACACCGCCGGGGAACCCCAAATTCAGCCAGACAGCAGTCCAGCCAAAGGGGTCGGATATCTATCAGGCGTCGACAGACAACGGCGGCGCGCGGGAGTCACTTGACGAGCCCGGGCCATACTTTTTCGCCGTCGACCACTCGAACTACCGGATGGAGACCCGGGTCGACGACTACGACGACCCGCTAAAGGCCTTCGTCGATCTCACCGTCATCCGGAGCAAGCTCCCCTTCTAGACGAATGCCAGCGGCACCATCGCCAGCACGCCGACAGCGACGCCAGTGATGAGTTCGCGTTTGCCCCCACCCGGCAAACCGTCGCCGTACTCCAGCGCTTCTGGGATGAACTCCGTGAGCACGAGATACACCATCGCTCCAGCGGCGAAGCCGAAGCCGAACGGGAGAAACGCCTTCGCCAGCGTGACGAAGTAGTACGCGATGACGGCCCCGACTGGCTGTGGCAGCGAGGAGAACACCGCCCACCAGACCATCTTCCACTCGCTGACGCCCAGCGAGCGGAGGGGGATGGCGATGGCAGTTCCTTCAGGAATATTGTGGATAGAAATGGCGACCGTCATGAACACGGCAAGCAACGGGACGGAGACGCCCGCGATGCCAAGGGCGGAGTCTGGCGTCGCCGACTCCAGTCCGAGTTCCGCGAAGGAGACGCCGACAGCCACGCCCTCCGGGAAGCTATGGACCGTCAGAATCCCCAGAATCAACAGGAGTTTCGTGAAATCTGCCTGTTCGAACTCTTTGGGAGACCTGTCGAAGTCGTCCAGAAGTTCGTGCGCCACGGCGACAAGCGCGACACCGGCGAGGATTCCGGGGACCAGCAGCACCGGCGATCCGTATGCCAGCCCCTCGCGGACGAGGCCGAACAGCGAGGCGGCGACCATGATCCCCGAAGCTAGCCCCCACAGCACGACGTTCCACCGGTCCGAGAACTCCTCGACGAGAAAAAACGGTATCGCGCCGAGGCCGGTGGCGAGCGCCGTAAGCAACCCCGCGACGAACACGAAGACAACGTTCTCCACGACGACCATATCGGTCCTACGCCGCTCGGACCGATAAAAATTGTCACTAACCTGATTTGTTTTGGCTGACCTAAACGGGTAGCCAGACGCTATAGGTAGCTACCTGGGAGCCTAATTGACGGCCTTGACACGGATACCGGCCATGCTACAGCGGTCGCAACGCCGTCGCGCACCTCCTGACAAAATTATGGTAATAAAAATCGGCAAGAACCGCCCGTCTGGAAGTCGTACCGGCAGCAGTCGTCTGACTGTGACGGCACACGGTTACAGTGGCACCGATTCGACGGTCCGGTACGTCGGTCCGTCGGGTCCGAGTTCGCTCTCTTTGAGTCGAATTTCCTCGACCAGCAGGCGACCCACGTCGGGGTCGTTGTGCTCGACTGCGTTCTGTACTGTCTCTTTGCCGCCGGCGTGGTCCATTCTGGCGACGGTCGCGTGGGGCGTGAACTCGTGGTCTTCCGGCTCGAACCCCATCGCGACGGTCTGCTCTTCGATAGCGTCGTGCAGCGCAGTCAGTCCCGTGCCACCCTGGCCGTCGCGGACGCCGACCCAGACCACGCTGATGTAGGACAGCGACGGAAAGACGCCGAGACCGCCGAACTCGACTTCGAACGGCTCGACGCCGCTGTCTTCAACTGCGGTTTCGAGGGCGGGGACGATCTCACCGACGCGGTCCGGGTCCGTATCACCAAGAAACTTCAGCGTGACATGGGCTTGTTCGGGGTCGGTCAGCCGAAGACCCGACACCCCGTCGAAGCGCGCCTGTACGCTCGCAACCGCGTCTTCGAGCCCGTCCAAGTCGACGCTGACGAACAGGCGTTTGGCCATAATTAGCGGTTCCGGTCGTGTCCGCAAGAAAGCTACGACGGGGTCAGGGGCTGCTGCGGTCCGGGGCTGTATGCCACCGCTAGAGACCGTGTCCGAATCCCAGAGCGACCATTGCGACCGCGCCGCCGAAGAGAGCGGGGATGGCGGTGTCCGGCAGCAGTGTGAGGGAGAGCCGAGCGAAGATGGCCGTCACAATCAGGAGACCCACCCGTGCTCGTTCTCGGGGCGTCTCTGCCGGACTGGACACCCAGCGCCAGAGCCCCGATAGCTGCACGTAGTAGCGTCCGACGAGGGCCGCCAGAACGACCGTTCCAGCGACGCCCGCTCCGGCAGCGGACAGTGACAGCGGAGCCCCATTCGAGGAGATAACAGCCCAGCCAACGACCGCGAACACACCCCCGAAAAAGACAAGCAACGCGTCTACTGCCAGTGGGTCCCGCATACCCGATAATCCGGTCGCAGGACACCTACATCTTCACGAGCCGTGGACGTAGCCCTTAACCGGATTGGCCGTCAATCAGGAGGTATGACAGACCACGACGACGACCACGCTTTCTCCGAGGGGCAGGGGTTCGACGACCCCTACGAGGGGTTCGATCTCGAACCGCCGGAGTTCGAGGTGGACCCGGACAAGGTCGACCCCGTCGACTCCCGTGTCGTCACTGACCTGCTGGACCAGCGGAACATCTCCTCTGACGCCGTCGACCCCGAGCAGCTGCTCGATGTCGGGCTGGAGTACATGCACATCAACCGCCACGAGCAAGCCGCGGAGACCTTCGAGCGGGTCGCCCAGTACACGGACGACGACCGGCTCAAACAGGAGGCCTGGACGAACAAGGGCGCGGCCCACGCGGAACTCGAAGAGTGGGACGCCGCCATCGGCGCGTACAAGGAAGCACTCAACTTCGACGAGGAGTCCGATCACGCCGCCACGGCGGAGACGAACCTGGCGTACGCGCTGTGGAAATCCGGCCGCTCCGAACAGGCGCTCGAACACGCCGAACGCGCCGTCGAAATCGACCCTCGCTTCGGCGAGGGGTGGTACAACCGTGGCTTCTTCCTGCTCGAACGCGGGCTGGCCGACGAGGCCATCGACGCGTTCGACAACGCCGTCCGCCTGGGCTTCCGGAACGCCGACGTGCTCGAAGAGAAGGCCCGCGCCCTCGAAGAGGTCGGCGAGTTCGACCGCGCGGAGGAGCTGGCCGAGGAAGTCGACGAGATGCGCGAGGAGGCCGAACAGCAACTGCTTGAATGATACTCAACGAACGCGACACCGACGAAGGGTTGCTCGTCTCGGTCTGTGACCCGGACATCATAGGCGAAACGTTCGAGAACGGCCCCGTGTCACTCACCGTCAACGAAGAGTTCTACGGCGGCGAAACGGCTACCGAAGACGAAATTGTCGACAGTCTCACCCGGTGTTCGGTCGCCAACATCGTCGGCGACGACGCCGTCAGCGTCGCCCTCGAACACGGCTTCGTTGACGAGGAGAACGTCCTCGACCTGGGCGAGACGCGCCACGCGCAGTTGCTCTGGATGTAAGGTCGCTACCGCACGCTCGACCCCGACAGTCTTTGCACACGCCCGCCGACAGAGACACGTATGTATTCTCGAGACCACGCCATCGTCTCTGCGGCGGTCGGAGCCGCTGGCGTTGTCGTCCTGCCGGTCCCCCTTCCCTGGTGGGCCGCTGTCGGTTACGCGGTCATCGTCGGCGTCGCCATCGACATCGACCACTTCGCCGTGGCTCGACTGGAGACCGGCGACTGGGCCGCGCTCTGGCACTGTCTCCGAAACCCGAAGATCGCGGTGCTCGATCAGGACGAAATCTTCGACCCGCAGGACCTCTGGCCGCTCCAGCGGCTCCTCAGTCACCATCTCATCGGCGGCGTGGCCGTGTTCGGCCTCTGGCTCGTTTCCGAGCCGCTGGCGCTGTTTACCGCCCTCGTCCTGTACGCCCACGTCCTCGGGGACCTCGTCTGGGACAACTACCTGCTTGAGACCTACCGGGAACAGCACGCGATGGCTGCCAAATCCGTGTCCGAGTCGGACTCCGAATAGGGCGAGGAACGGCCGCTACCGGACGGGAAGAGTTCTAGGTGAACCGAAGGAATGTTGCCTGTTGAGCCCCTGAACAGAACTAATGGGACACGCTGAATCTGAACTACTGGACGTGGAGCGTATCCGCGAGGACTTCCCCATCCTCCAGCGCGAGTTCGGCGGCGAACAAGTGGTGTACCTCGACAACGCAGCCACCACGCAAACACCTGAGCCGGTCGTCGAGACCATCGCGGACTACTACCGGACGACGAACGCCAACGTCCACCGCGGTCTCCACCAGCTCAGTCAGGAGGCCAGCGTCGCCTACGAGGACGCCCACGACCGTGTCGCCGAGTTCATCGGCGCGTCGGGCGAGCGCGAGGAAATCGTCTTCACCAAGAACACCACGGAGAGCGAGAACCTCGTCGCCTACGCCTGGGGGCTGAACGAACTCGGCCCCGAGGACGAGGTCGTCCTCACGGAGATGGAACACCACGCCTCGCTGGTCACCTGGCAGCAGATCGCCAAGAAGACCGGTGCGACCTGCCGCTACATCAGCGTCGAGGAAGACGGCACCCTCGACATGGACCACGCCCGGGAAATCATCACCGACGACACCGCGATGGTCAGTGTCGTCCACGTCTCGAACACGCTCGGGACCGTCAACCCCGTCTCGGAACTGGCCGACATCGCCCACGACCACGATTCGTACATCTTCGTCGACGGCGCACAGTCGGTCCCGAACCGGCCGGTCGACGTGGAGGAAATCGACGCCGACTTCCTGGCCTTCTCGGGACACAAGATGGCCGGCCCGACCGGCATCGGCGTCCTCTACGGCAAGAAACACATTCTCGAGGAGATGGAGCCGTACCTCTACGGCGGCGAGATGATCAAGAAAGTCACCTTCGAGGACGCCAGCTGGAACGACCTCCCCTGGAAGTTCGAGGCCGGCACGCCGGTCATCTGTCAGGGCATCGCGCTGGCGGAGGCCTGTGACTACCTCGACGACATCGGCATGGAACGAATCCAGCGCCACGAGGAACAGCTCGCCCAGTACACGCTGGAACAACTGCAGGCCGAAGGTGATGTCGACACGTACGGTCCGTCCGCAGGAACGGAACGCGGCGGCCTCGTCTCGTTCAACCTCGATTCGGTCCACGCCCACGACCTCTCCTCTATCCTCAACGACTCCGCCGTCGCCATCCGCGCCGGCGACCACTGCACCCAGCCCCTCCACGACAAGATGGGCGTCCCTGCCTCCGCGCGAGCCTCGTTCTACATCTACAACACGCGTGAGGAAGTGGACAAGCTCGTTTCGGCTATCGACGACGCGCGTCAGCTGTTCACGTAATCGTACTCTTCGTCTCCGTCAGAACGGAGAGAGTGCGCTTTGCAGTCGGACCTGGAGTCGCCGTATCGTGCCGCTGTCTCCGTCTATAGGATAGCTGGATTCAGTGGTCCGCCGCAAGGTAGATAACAGCCAGTTCATACAGCGCGGGGTTTGGCGTCGCAATCGGTCGCACCGCCTGCACGTCCGCCAGCGCGTCAGCGAGTGGACGGCCTTCCTCAGCAGCGAGGGCGGTCGCAAGCAGCGTCGAACTCCGGGAGACGCCGGCCTTGCAGTGAATCAGTGCCGGACCGTCCGCTCGGACGAAGCGGCGAGCGGTGTCGACGGCCGCCTCAAACGCCGCCCATTCGTTTCCCGGGCCGTCCGTGAGCGGGTGGTGAGCGGTCGTGAGCGGGTACACCTCGCTCGTCGCCGAAAGCACGTAGTCGAAGGTCTGGTCGTGTGTGTCGGGTCGTGCGGCGTGTTTGTTTCCGAGATACAGCGCCCGGTCACCGATCTGTCGGATCACCGGCGCATCGCTGACGAACCCCACGGGTCGAACAGCGGGGGCATCTGCACCCGGAGACGAAGCATCGTTCCCTGCCACGGAGTGATAGAAACAGATAGCAATAATAAATCCTGCCGCTGCTGTGCCGCCGGTCCGTCTGCTTGCACGGCCTCTGATGGCCATTGTGGCGACCGGACAGACAGCGTGCGAACAGATACCTCGGAACGTTTTTCCGACTGACAGCCGTATCATAGTTCAATTATGGGTATCGGTGGCTCGGATATGTACCGGCAGCAGATCCTCGATCACTACAAGAACCCCCGGAACTACGGGGAGATCGAGGACCCGACGTTTACCCACATCGGCGAGAACCCGATGTGCGGCGACGAGATACGGATGGACGTTGTCCTCGACGAGGACGAGGAGACAGTCGAGCAGGTCGCCTTCCAGGGCGACGGCTGTGCCATCTCACAGGCTTCCGCGTCGATGCTCTCACAGGAACTGGCTGGGATGGCGGTCGAGGACCTGCAAGCGATGGACCGCGACGACATCACGGAGATGCTCGGCGTCGACATCTCGCCGATGCGGGTCAAGTGTGCCGTCCTCGCCGAGAAGGTGGCACAGGACGGCGCGGAGATCTACTTCGGCGAGAAGGACATCGACCGGACGACGACCGAAGACGACGACTGAGAACAACTCGCACGCCGCCGACATCTTTTCACCGCTGCCAGTCACCAGAGCCGATATGCCCGACAACGAGTGGGACCCTGACGACTACGACGGTGGCCACGGCTTCGTTGCAGAGTACGGAGCGGACGTGGTGGAACTGCTGGACCCCCAGCCAGGTGAGCGCGTCCTCGACATCGGCTGTGGCACCGGCCATCTGGCCGCCGAAATCGCCGACTGCGGGGCTGACGTGGTCGGCATCGACGCCGCCGAAGAGATGGTCACCCGCGCCCGGGAACAGTACCCCGAGCCGACGTTCGAAGTCGCCGATGCCCGGGAGTACGAGCCCGAAAGGAGCTTCGACGCCGTGTTCTCGAACGCCGCTCTCCACTGGATTCCGGGCGCGGACCACGACGCCGTCCTGTCGATGGTCGCCGATGCGCTGACCGCTGACGGCCGCTTCGTCGCGGAGCTTGGTGGTCAGGGAAACGTCTCGCAGGTCGAAGCAGCGGTACGGGCCGAACTTGCTGACCGGGGCTACGACACCGAAATTCCGTGGTACTTCCCAAGCATCGGGGAGTACACGCCGCGGCTCGAAGCACACGGGCTGGAGGTCACTGCAGCGTGGCTGTTCGACCGGCCGACCACACTGGACGGGGGTCCCGCAGGTCTGCGCGAGTGGGTCGAGATGTTCGGCGACGAAGTTCTCGCTCCCGTGGACGACAGCGAACACGGTGCCGTTCTCAATGAAGTCGAGGAGCGCCTGCGGCCGGAGCTGTACGACGCGGAGACCGAGACGTGGACAGTCGATTACCGACGACTCCGGTTCGTCGCCGGACGGTGATTCGGACGCGGGACAACGATGGGAGCCGGGCGCTTACGCGAGGAACACGTGCCGCGGTCGGTCGGCCAGCACGTCCCGGCCCCAGTCGACCGTCTCCGAGAACTCCTCGGAGCGGAAGAAGGCCATCGCGTCCTCCTGTGAGTCCCACTGGCTGGCGATGAACATGTCGTTCTCGTCGTCGTGGTTGAACAGCAGCGAGGTCTCGCGGTGGCCGTCCATCTCTTCGAGCAGGCCGCCGACGGTGTCGAACTTCTCGACGAAGTCGTCGTGGTACTCGGGCTTGACCGTGTAGAACATCCCCATCGTCCCGAACCCGTCGCCCTCGCCGTGGCGGCCGACGACGCCGGGCAGGTCGGTGAGGTAGTTGCTGGCGGTCTGGGCGGCGTCTTCGGTGTCCCACAGCGACGCGACGGCCGAGAGGTCGCCGTTGGCGTCGCCGTACACCGTCGTCTGGACGTGGGTGTCGTAGCGGTCGAACGCGCTCCGGAGGTCCGCGACCTCCGAGTCGAGCGTCTCGGCGTCAGCCTCGGAGTACACCACGAGAGCGTACACGTCCTCGCCGTGTGGCTGGCCGGCGTAGACGCCCGCTGATTCGAGCGTCTCGCGGATGGACTGCGATGACTCGGCGGTCTGGGCGTCGCTGCCGTCCGCAGTCTCGTCGCTCTCGACCCCCTCGCCGAGGGAGCCGCCGAGTTGCTCGTCGACACCGTCGATATCTTTCAGGAACCCGGCTGCTGTCTCGGCGGCGTCTTTCGCCGTCCAGATGCTGACGACGTAGGTCTGGCCGCTGTCGGCGCGCACGGCCGTCCGGACGTGGCGGTCGTAGTGGTCGAAGTTGCTCTCAAGGTCGGACACGTCGTCGACGATGTCCTCCGCATCGGCCGAGGAATGGAACACCAGCGCGTAGTCGCCGGCGTCGTACGCGTCGCCCTCGTGCAGTCCCAGTCGGCCGAGCCGCTGTTCCGCGTCGTCGACCTCCTCAAAGTCGGCTGAGACGTCCGGCCGGCCGCCCGAACTACTCGACGAGTCCGAGCCGTCTTCGTCGGTCGACTCCTCGGAGTGCGGATGGTCGCCCTCACTGGCGCTCCCGGGATGGGTGCCGCCGTGGCTGTCGGTGTCTCCGCCGGCGTGTGCCCCTGTCTGTGCGCCGCTCGCCGCCGGCTCTTCGGCGTGGCCGTGACTCGCGCCGGCAGCAGTCGGCGCATGCTCGTGTTCCGCAACGTCCGTCGGCGTCTCGGGAGCGAACTCGTCGTCGGTCGGCACCCGCTGGCCGGCCAGCACGGCCGGCAACTCGGACGGGTCGAACTTCCGGCCGACGTAGAAGGGGCCAAACTCGGCGAACTGCGAGGTCGAGGGGTCGAAACGCATCTCCGTCAGCAGCTCCTTGATGTGGCGCATGTCGTCACTCCAGAGCGTGATGCCCCACTCCCAGTCGTCGAAGCCGATGGAGCCGGCGATCATCTGGTTCACGTCGCCGCCGTAGGTCCGGCCGATGTCGCCGTGCCGCTTGATGTGGGCCGCCCGCTCCTCGAAGGAGGTGTCGTACCAGTTCTGGTCGGGCTGGCGGCGCTTGCTCATCGGGTAGAAGCAGACGAACTCCTCGTCCGGCACGTCGGGGTGGAGCCGGGCCTGAATGTACTGAGCCAGCCCGGAGTCGTCGTCAACCTCACCCTCGAAGTACTCGCGGGACTTCTCGGTGTACCCCGAGGCTTCCGTCACGGAGACGTAGGAGAACTCCCGCTCGGTGAAGGCGGCGAACTCCGTCTGCTCGAAGTGCCGTTCGGCCGCGTCGAGGTCTCCCATCGTCGGCCGCAGGTGGAGGATCATGATGTCGGCCTTGTGGCCCATAACGGTGTACACCGCCGTCTGGCCCTCCTCGGCGTCTTCGACGGCTTCGTAGGCGTCGAGGAAGCCGATCCCCTCTGAGAGCGCACGGTCGCGGACTCGCTGGGGGGCCTCGCGCCAGGCGTCCCAGTCGATGCTCCGGCAGTCGTGCAGCGCGTACCAGCCCTCTTCCGTGGCTGGCGGCTTTCGTTGGTCCATAGTCGCCGGTTACAGGTCGATAGTAAGGAAACTTCCCATGTCGTTCCGGGATGGCGACTTCTGGGCCAGCAGTTCAGGCTATGCTTTTATTAGGCCGACGTGACAGCGAATCGATGTTGTCGTATGAACAACCCAATCGATAGACGGGTCGCGACTGCCCTCCAGTCGTACACGGTACTTGCGGTTATTGCCATTCTCATTGGTGCCGCCGTCGTACCGTATGCGGCGTCGGTCGCCGAGGGTGACGAACAGTACGTCGCTGTAGTGAATATCGACGAAACGATTTCCAGTTCTAGCTCACAGGACACGGTACAGCAGCTCCGTGAACTCCGCAGCAACGAGTCAGTTGAAGCGGTCGTCCTCCGGATATCGAGTCCCGGGGGAAGCGCCGCCTCCAGTGAATCCATGTATCTGGCCGTCAAACGGCTCGCAGCGGAGAAGCCGGTGTACACGAGCGTCGACCAGTACGCCGCCTCTGGCGCGTACTACACCGCGGTCCCGAGCGACCGCATCTACGTGACGCCGGCCAGCCTCGTCGGCCACGTCGGCGTCATCGGAACTGCACCGAGTGACGGGCTGAGCCCCGCCGCCACTACTGGCCCCGACAAGGCCCATCGAGGGATGACACGAGACCAGTACTACGCCAGCCTCGAATCGATGAAACGAGCCTTTGTCGGTGCGGTCATGACCGAACGCGGTGACAGGCTCAACGTCTCCCGAGAGACCGTCGCCGAAGCCTCGGCGTATCAGGGCGGTCGCGCGGTCCAGACCGGCTACGCAGATGAAGTCGGCGGCCTCGAAGCCGCGATAGCCGGCGCAGCCGACGCTGCTGGCCTCTCGGAGTATCAGGTCGTGTACCACAACCCCGCAGACCCACAGGGGCTGTTCCTCCTCACCGGCGGGAGTGACGCCGGTGGGAACGCGACCGTCGCCGCCAAGGGCGCACCGTACACGTTCCAGGGCGTCGACACAGTCCACTTCCTCATGATATACGGCACGCCGGAGAATCAACAGGTCGTCTACAACAGCACCGCACAGGGAGGTGCCTGAAATGTCAGCCGATAGCTCACGTTCGAGTCCAGTCATTCGAGCAGGGTTTTTCGCTGGGATACTCGTCCTGTCGGTGATTGTCGGCACCGTCGCGGTTGGTGGCGGCGCACAGTCAGCCCCCGATGTGTCCCAGGTGAACGCCCCGTCGTTCAACAGCGGCGAGTCCGTCGCGATGCCGGCAGACGAGAGCGGTGAACTCTCGATGTCGGCCGACGCGTCCGGGAAGGTCGTCGTTATTGACGTCGCTCACGCCGGCGATATCGACCGCGAAGCGCTCACGCCGCTCGTCTCGACCCTGACCGAGAACGGAGCGACTGTCCGCTACCACGTCGGTGAGCGACAGAGCGGGAGCCCGCTCAACGAGTCCCTCCGCTCGGCTGACGCCCTCGTCGTTCTCGGGGCAGAACAGCGCTACACTGAGAGCGAACTGAACGGCCTCTCCGCGTTCAGCGACGCGGGCGGTCGCGTACTCTTGCTGAACGAGCCGTCACAGGCGAGTCCCGCCGGCTTGGGACTGTTCGGCCCGATTCGGTCGGATAGCGTAACCAAGCCGATGGCCCCACTGGCGAGCCAGTACGGCCTCTCGTACGGGAACGGCTACCTGTACAATATGCACGAGTACGACACGAACTACCAGAACGTCTACGCGACGCCGACGGGCGAGACGGACCTCGCCGAAGGCGTCGACCGAGCGGTCTTCTACGCCGCGATCCCCGTTCAGGGCGGAGACACCGCACTCACGACGACGGAACAGACAACGCTCTCGAAAACCCGGCGACAGGACACGTACGGCGTCGTTGCCCGCTCGGGGAACGTCGCCACCGTCGGTGATACGAGCGTGTTCACGCAGGAGTTCCTCTACCGGGCCGACAACGAACAACTGGTCGGGAACCTGCTTGACTTCCTCGTCACAGGAGAGAAATCACCCGAAGACGCGCCACAGCCACCAGAATCAGATGATTCCGGTCCCGGCGGCTCGCTCCCCGGTACCGGAACGGGCGGTAGCGGCGCACTGCCATCCGAGCCGGATTCAACTCTGACGCCCGAACCGAACGAGACTGTGATGTCCGACGAGTAGGGCGTCACCGGGCGCTTTCGTTGGAAATACTGGTAGAACCCGCCGAACCGCGGCGAATGCAGTCAGTCGTCGAGATCGAACACGCGGCGCAGTTCGCGCTCGATCTCGTCGATATATTCGGAAAGCACAGCGTCGAGTTTCTCGTCGTCGACGATGACCGCTGAGAGCCGTTCCGTCGGGTCTTCGGGTAGTTCGACGCTGAACTCGCCGTCCTCGTAGAACGGCTCTGACTCGTTGAGGATCTGCTGGTCGATGGCGTGGACCAGCTCGGAGTCGTACGTGTCGTTCATCCGCTCGAAGGCGTTCTTGTAGGCCTTCTGGAGCTCCGGGAAGTAGTTCGCGTACTTGTCTTCGAATTTCTTGGGATCGAACTCTGTCATTGCCAGAACGGTACGGGGCCGGGAATAAAGATGGCCCGATGTTCAGCGTTGTATCGTGCGTGCGTCCTTCCGGGGGAGATACATCGTGAGGTACGCGACGAAACAGATGCCGAAGATGCCACCGATGACGAGAAAGACGCGGATGTCCAGTCCGGCGATAGCTGCGAGAATCTCTTGCAGCGTTGTCCGCGGGTTCGCGAAGCCGAACGTTTCAGTGTAGGCTAGCAGGCCGGCAACGATGACGAGTGCAATATCGAACAGGCCCCGAGAGTCCATCGTGGGGTGTTCGGAGAAGCGGACGTATAGCTTTTATTGCTGATACTGGTGACAACGTCGTCAGTCTCACTACCGCGCGGTTTGCTATGTTTCGATTACGATATCTGGTCGGTGATAATCTCGTCGGCCGCCTCGATAAACGCCGACTCCTCCCCGGCCGGGATGGTCGCGCCCGCCGCGATGTCGTGCCCGCCGCCGTCACCACCGACGGACTGAGCGGCGTCGCGCATCACGACTGACAGGTCGACGCCCCGGCCCACCAGCGGACCGGTCGCCCGAGATGACACTTTCGTCTCGTCTTCGTCAGTACTGGCGAACGCGATAATCGGCTTGTCCGAGTCGACGCCGTCGGTCCCCAGCGCCATCCCGGCGACGATGCCGACGATAGTCTCGCGGATAGCGTCGCCGGCGTCGAACCACTGGACTGAGCCGGCCTGCGTGACGCCGCGCTCCGTGACGAGCGTGAGTCCCTCCGAGAGGTTCCGGCGGTGGTTCGACAACAGCGTCCGCGCCCGTTCAAGCGGCGCATCGCGCTCGCCGAGACAGACCGCCAGTCCCACGTCCGCCCGCTCGTAGCGGGCCGTGGCGTTCAGGAGCGTCGAGAACTCGCTCGCGTCCCGGAGTTCCGTCCCGCGCGGTTCCGTGGTCAGCGTGTAGGTCGTGCCGATGAGCGTCTCGATCTTGTCCGCCGGGACGCCGCGCTCGACGGCACGCTGGACCAGCCCGCTGGCGACGGTCTGGCGTTCGTCGTCGGAGAGGTCCGCCCACGTTCGCCAGTCGCCGTCGGCTTTCAGGTCCAGCCCGAGCCCTTCCAGGAACCGTGTCGCGCCGGCCTGGTCGTTCGAGATGCCCGGAATCGGCACTTCGGTTGCGTACTCAAGCAGCTTCGGCAACGGCCGGGTCTGTTTGCCGTACAGCGAGAGATCGGTCCCCTCCTCCAGCACGCCGGCGTCGACCCCCTCCTCGACGAGGGCGGCGTTGGTCCCCACGAGTTCGCCGCCGACGGCCTGCATGTCCCCGACCGCGCCAACGACCGCGAGCGCGGCGAGGTCGCGGTTGTCCGTCTCCCCGGTCGAGAGCGCGCGGGCGAGGACGTACGCCGCGCCCGCACCCGACAGCTCAGACGCGCCGTTGATGCCTTCGAGGAGCGGATTCAGGTGGGTCTCGAAGTCGGCGTAGCCGTCAGTACCGCTGACCGCGTCGGGGTGGCAGTCGTCCGGGTCGGACGGCTGGTGGTGGTCGGCGATGATTGCCTCGAAATCACCCGCGGCGACGTGCTCAGAGATGACATCTAGCTGGCCCGAGCCGAAGTCGGTGAACAGGACAGTGTCATACTCGCGGGCTGCGATGCTCTCGATTTCGGCTGCATCGAGTTGCTTCTTGAACACAGTCTCGACGGAGATACCGGCCCGCGATAGCGCCGCGGTGGCGATGGCGGCGCTGGTCAGCCCGTCGGCGTCGATATGAGAGGCCAGCAACACGCGGTCAGCCGCCCGGAGGCGGTCGGCGCAGGCGGCCGCACGGTCGGCGAGCGCTGGAACGGGGCCGGTCGTAGTCATCGTACCGGAGATTGGTGCGCTCCCGGATAAAAACGTTCAGACGTGCGGGCGCTCCGTGGAAGCCGGCCCGACTCGTCAGGCGACCTTCCGCCGACTGGTGAGCGTGACGGTCCGGTCGGCTGTCTCGATGGTCGTCCGGATGGTAATCCAGCCGCCAGCCCGTTGGATGGCGACGGCATCGCCGAACGACAGGTCGACGCGGCGGGTCGTGGTGTAGGACGCCCCCGCTTCGAGCGTGCCCACGTCTTCGGAGCCTTCCCAGACCACGTCGCCGTCGGTGGTGTTGCCGGCGTAAATCCCCGTGTAGACCGTGACATCTGCGGCCGTGCTGTTCTGCTGGTTTGTCAGCGTCGAGGTCACGTCTCGACAGGTCCGGCCGCACCCCTCGATTGCGTCAACGGTGAACGCGAACGGTGGGGTGCGTGCCACGCCGCCATCAGAATCCCCAGTATCGGAGGGGGCAGTGTCGCTTTCGGTGGCTTCGGTGGTCGCCGTCGAGAACTCCGAGGTATCCTCGTCGCTCCTTTCGGCTTGGGACGCGTCGAGGCCGGCGACGAACGCGCCGCCGACGCCTGCAAATAAGAGCGCGACGACGACGGCAAGTAGTTTCCCGTCCATCAGCCTACGCACCGGCCCCTGCCATCGCGAAGGTAAGGCCCTGATCCGGGTCACTGCCGGGCGGACCGACAACGTCCATCGCGTTGTCGGTCTCTATCGCAGGCGCGACCGCGGCTGCCCCCGGTAGATGTGTCAATGCGAGCCCTAGCGTGTCGGCCGTGTGCAACAGGGCCTGTGTCATAGTGGGTTGTTAGTTGCTTCCGGTACCATCAAGTAACAAGACGGTACAGTCGACTAGCCACAGGTTTCTGTCGTTGTAATCGGTTAAACACGTATTAAACCGAGTAATACCCTGTTATTATAGTGATGTCAGTCATACGATGGAATATGGCTGCTGTCACGACCGAACAACAGTCGGTGCCGAATCGAGTTATCTCTCCGGCGGAGCGGGCGCGATGAGCCTGCTCCGGCGGTTCGCGTTCGCGGTCCGGGCCAAGCTCAACGCCCTGCTCAACCGGACATCGGACCCAGCAGCGGAACTGGACTACTCCTACGAACAGATGCGGGACGAGCTACAGGACGTGACCCGCGGTATCGCCGACGTGACGACCCAGAAGAAACGCCTGGAGATCCACCGGAACCGCCTGCGGTCGAACGTCGAGAAACACGACACGCAGGCCCGGGCCGCCCTGCAGGAGGGCCGCGAGGACCTCGCGCGCCGGGCGCTAGAGAAAAAGCAGGTCAACGTCAGCCAGATTACGGAGCTGTCGGGCCAGATAGACGACCTGCAGGAGACACAGGACCGGCTGGTCGGCAAGCGGGCCGAACTCAGTAGCCAGATAGAGCAGTTCCGCACGAAGAAAGAGACCATGAAAGCCCGCTATCAGGCCGCCGAGGCGTCGGCGCGGGTCTCTGAGGCCTTTACCGGCGCTGGCGATACGATGGCCGACGTCCACCGGTCCATCGAGCGAGCCACGGAGCGCACCGAGCAGATGGAGGCGCGGGCGGCCGCGCTGGAGGAACTCGAAGCGAGCGGCGACCTCGAATCCGTACTCGACGGGGGCGACTCCATCGACCAGGAACTCGACCGCCTCTCCAGCGAGCGGGCCGTCGAGAACGAACTGGCGACGTTGCGGGCCGAGATGGACGAGCGCGAAGCCGTCGAAGAAGCGGCGGAGTAACCCGACCACAGCCGCGTTACTCGTGGTGTGTCGGAGCGGCCGCCTCGACGGCCTCACAGGCCAGCGCCTCGAAGTCGGCCTGGTCGGGAACGACATCGACCGAGATGCCGGCGGCCTCGGCCGTCTCTCGCGTCGGCTCGCCGATTGCGCCGACAGTCGCCTCGTTCAGTCCGTCGATAGCGGCCTCGCGGACCCCGCGCTCGGCGGCCGCATCGAGGAAGTGCTCGACGGTGAGCGAGGAGGTAAACAGCGCCGCGTCGAGGTCCCCGCTCGCTGCCAGCGCCGCGGACTCGCCCGATTCCGGCGGCCGGACCAGCCGGTAGAGGATTGTCTCGTGGACGTACGCGCCGGCCGCTTCCAGCCCGTCGGTCAGCACGGCGGAGCCATGGTCCGACCGGGCGACCTCGACTCTCGCGCCGGCCACCGCCCCGGAAAGCGTTTCGACCAGTCCGGTCGAGGAGTACTCCGCGGGGATGATGTCGACGCCGTAGCCGGCCTCGTGAAGCGCCGCGGCGGTCGACTCGCCGATGGCACACACCGTCGCCTCGCCGGGGTCCCAGCCGGCCGCGGCGGCGAGTTCGACGCCGGTCTTGCTCGTCAGGACGACGTAGTCGGCGTCGGTGCGTGGCGTGACTTGGCCATCGTCGGCTTCGTCCCCGTCGGGCGTCGTCGACTCGACGGCCAGCATCGGGTCCGGAACCGGGTCGGCACCGAGCGATTCGATGAGTTCGACCGCGTCGTCGAGGCGGTCGTCGTCGGGGCGGAACGCGGCCACGCGGAGGCGCGGTTCCTCGCGCATCAGTACCCCTCCAGGAACTCTACCACCCGCTCGCGCTCGCCGGCCACCTCGCCGATGACGGTGATTGCCGGCGGTTCGATGCCGGCCTCGTCGCGGACCGAGACGATAGTGTCGAGCGTCCCGGTGGCGACCTGCTGGTCGGGCCAGGTCGCCCGCTCGACGAGCGCCACGGGGGTGTCGTGGTCCATGCCCGCCTCACGCAGGGCGTCGGTGTACTGCGGCAGCTTGCCGACGCCCATCAGGACGACGAGCGTGCCGCCGGTCGCGGCCAGGGCCTCCCAGTCGACGGCGGACTCGTCCTTCGTGGGGTCCTCGTGGCCCGTGACGAAGGAGACGGAGGAGGTGTAGTCCCGATGTGTGACCGGGATGCCGGCGGCCTCGGGGCCGGCGATGGCGCTCGTGATGCCGGGGACGACCTCGACCGGGATGCCGTTCTCCGCGAGGTGGGCCAGTTCCTCGCCGCCGCGGCCAAAGACCGTCGGGTCGCCGCCCTTCAGACGGACGACGGTGTTGCCTTCTTCGGCCAGTTCGACCAGCCGGGCGTTGGTGTACTCCTGTGGCGTCCACTCGCCGCCGGCGCGTTTGCCCACGTCCTCGCGTTTCTCCTCGGGAATCATCCCGATGATTTCGGGGCCGGGAAGCTTGTCGTGGAGCACCACGTCGGCTTCCTCCAGCAGGCGCTTTGCTTTGACTGTCAGCAGGTCCGGGTCGCCGGGGCCGGAGCCAACGAGGTACACTTTGCCGGGTGCAGTATCCGTCATTCCTCGTCGTCCTCCCGCGCCGTTGAAGCGTCATCGTCCGCGGCCGTCGAGTCCCGCTTGGCCTCGGCGATGAGGTCGTCCGCGCCCTGGTCGGCGAGTTCCGCTGCGAGATCCTGTGCCGCGTCGATATGGTACTCAGCCGGGATGTCACGGCCGACGGAGACCTCCTCCGTGCCGTCCTGTGAGAGGACGCGCACCCGCGTGTGGACGACTCCCCCTTCGAGGTGGGCGTGGACGCCGATGGGTGCGACACAGCCGCCGCCGAGTTCTTCGAGAATCGTCCGCTCGACGGTCGTCTCGACGCGGGTCTGGGGGTCGTCGAGTCGGTCTTTGATATCCAGCGCGAGGTCGCCGTCGACGGCGGTTACCGCCAGCGCGCCCTGGCCCGGAGCCGGCACGAACCGCTCGGGGTCGAGGTCGGACATCCCGACGTAGCGCGTGAGGCCGGCCCGGTGAAGCCCCGCCTTCGCCAGCACGATGGCGTCGTACTCGATATCCGGGTCCCGCTCCATCGCTCGCCGTTCGAACTCTGTGAGGTCGTCGAACCACTCCTCGACCGTGCGGTCGTAGGGGTGTTCTTCGTCTTCGTCGGTGTCGGGGTCGCCGGCGTTGCCCTTCCGCTCCTGTTCGGCCTCGTGGCGCTCCTGATGTTCCTGCTGGAGCGACGGGGCCAGTAGTTTCGCGAGACGCGTGTCGACGTTACCCCGGAGCGGTTCCACGGTGAGGTCGTCGCGCTCGGCGAGCAGTTGCGCCTTGCGTCGCAGGCTCGACGTGCCGACAGTCGCGCCGTCCGGCAGTTCATCGAGCGAGCGGCCGTCGGGCGTCACCAGCACGTCCTCGGCGGCGGCCCGCTCGGGGACCGCCGCGACGACGAGGCGCTCGGGCCGTTCGGTCGGCATGTCCTTCATCGAGTGGACCGCCGCGTCGAGTTCGCCCGCAAGCACCTTCTCGTCGAGGCTGCGTACGAACGCGCCGGTTTTCCCCAGTCGGTGAATGAGTTCGTCCCGTATTTGGTCGCCCGTCGTCTCCACCTCGACGAGTTCGACCGCCAGTCGGCGACTGCTCAGCGAATCCCGAACCGTCGCCGCCTGGCGCAACGCGAGGTCAGAGCCCCGCGTCGCCAGTTGCAGTGTCTCCCCGCGTGTTGTCATACACGACACTCCTCGGTCAGCGCGTAAAAGCGCACTTCTTCGCCGCTTCGATGTCGCTACGCAGTCGCCTCAGCGCCCACAGTTCCGAGAACGCACTGCGAAAGGAACCCCGCGATGAACGTTGTCGCGCCACCGGCGACGAGGGCGAAGTCTATCAGCCCGTCGAGCGTATCGACGGGACCGACGCTTACTGTGAGGACGACGTACGCGTGCAAGAGGACGTACATCACCGGCAGAAAGACCGCCGTACAGAACACGCCGGCGGCCGTCGCGCGTCGAATGACCGGCGGAACACGTCCAACCACTGGGAGGGAACTTGTCAGAGCCATCAAGTACGGTTTTGTGGTGGGTTCACGTAGCTCTGTGGTGCAGTCCGCGAGTCGCAACGTCGCTACCACGGCTCGTTTTTCAGCCCGAGCAAGTAGGCGATACCGTTCGTGACGACGTGGAGTACCGGCGTCGCGACGAGGACGACGACTAACACCGGGAGCGTGAACGTCGCGGTGAACCACGACGGCGCGGCCACGAATCCACAGAGCAACGCCCCGACGACGAAATCCAGCTGGTCAAGCCCGGGGAACGCCGCCCCGCGCTCGCGGCCGGTCCGGCGCTTGAGAAAGGACGCGCCGATGTCCCCGAGCATCGCCCCGAAGGCGAGACCGAGCCCCGCACGGAGCGGAAACGTCGGGAGATCGGTTCCCAGTGCGGCACCCACGGCGGGTGCGGACTGGGTCAATCCGAGCGCGAGAAGCGTCCCAGCAGCGGTGCCGATGAGTGTCCCACGCCAGGTCTTGCCGTCGCCTAATATCCGCCGCCCACCCCACGTTCGGCCACTGTCTATCGGTCTGCCGCCACCGGCGAGTACTGCGGCGTTGTTCGGGATGTACGCCGGCAACATCGCCCACAGCGCCCAGACGACCGTGTCGACCGTCTCCATATCCTCGCGGTCTGGCCCCGTCGTCTTAATCTGTGTGACTCGCTGCTGGGCAGGGGGCGACAGCGGACACAGACTCCAGTACTTACACGGGCGTGCCTGCACCCGTCGCTGGTCACGAATCTAAAAAAGATCGAGAGCTGGCCTCAGAACGGCGCTTCGGGGCCTTCGTCGTCGTCGCCGCCAACGTCGCCACCGCGGGACTCGCCGGGGAACGAGGGGCTCATGCCGCCGCTCCCGCCGGACATCCCCTCCTGCTGTTCCATCCCGGTACGCGCGGTGACCTCGTTGATCTCCGGGATCTCCTTTGTCATGCGCGTCTTGATGGCCTGGATGGTCATCGGCGAGATGCCACAGCCGGAACAGGCGCCGCCGAGGCGGATCGTGACGCTGCCTTCCTCGCGGTCGATCTCCTCGATGGCCGCGCTCCCGCCGTGCATCTGAATCTGGGGGAAGTTGCGGCGCAGGAAGTTCGTGATTCGCTCGCGCAGGTCGTTGGCGTCCTCTGTGTCAGTGCTCATAGTGAATTGTATTCCGTCCCGGGAGGGCTTAGACCTTTGGACTAACATCTATATCACGGGGGAGAAATCGCAGCCTGTGGGGCGCATGTCAGTTACTCCGGCCATACCTGAACCTTCTACCAGTGGGGCGAGTAGCCCGTCGTATGACACCCCCCGCTGGCGAACCGCGGCTGTTCGAGTGTGCGACCTGTGGCGGCGTCGGCATCGGCGACAACCGGCCGGAGTGCTGTGACGGGCCGATGGAGACGGTCGAGACGGCGGAGGCGGCGGTGGACGAGCCGTCGCTTGAGAGCCTGTTGCGGACCGTCTTCGACATGTCCGGCACCGAACTGGACGTCTGTCTCTGTGTGATGGAGGGCGGCGAACTGACCGTGGCGGAACTGGCCGAGCAGATAGGCTACGACCGCAGCGTCGTCGCGCGGCACCTCAACCACCTCGCCGACTTCGGCGTCGTCGAGAAGCGCCGCCGCATCAGGCCGTCGGGCGGGCACGTGTACGTCTACACGCCACAGCCGCCCGAAGTCGTGCGGGAGCGGCTCCGCGGGGAGTTCCTGTCGTGGGTCCGGCTGGCAACGGCACAACTGGACGACCTGCAGCGTGAGAAGGTCGAAGCGATAGCCGACGCCGGGACCGACGAGCGCCAGTGGACCGTGTTTCAGGAGGAGTAGCGGGGCGCTCGACTCAGAGCCGGTCAGCGGTCACAGCGTAGACGACCGCGAGGACAGCGCCGTAGACGACGTGCCACAGCAGCGACGGGGGGGCGAAGTTCGGGAACGGGGGCGAGGCCGGCGAGCCGACCACGCTGAGCCAGACCGGCATCACGAGCGCCGCGAAGACGGCCCAGGTGACCACGCCCCAGCCGACGCCGAGTCCCAGCAGTTTCCCGGACGTGTCCAGGTTCAGCGCACTCGCCAGCCCAGCAAACAGCACGCCAAGCACGGCCCCGTGCGAGAGGTGGACGACGAGACCAGCAGCCGGACTCGGTGGCGGGGCGAGGCCGTACAGCGACGGGATGGCGACGGCCAGTGTCGGCGGGTTCATCGCCAGTATCAGCGCCCCCATGACAGCGCCCCCGGCGACGCCGCCGAGCACGCCGGCTTTCCAGTTTCCGGTACCGAGATCGTACGTTTGCGTCGTTTCTGTCGTCGTTGACATGCATCTGACTCGTCGTGTCGTCTGACAAAAGAGCCGGCGTGGCTGTTCGACCTTGTGCCACGGCCCCGCAAGAGCTATACACCAGCTCTCACCGGCCATGGCCAGACAGGCAACCAAGTTTCAAGCCGGGGCCGGACGGACAGGTGGTATGGCAGACGCCGACACAGTGATGGGACGGTTCGATACCCCTGAGATCGACGACCTCCCCGAAGACCTGCAGGACCGCATCGAAGAGGAGACCGACCGCGCCGGCTTCACGCCGAACATCTTCCCAGCGATGGCGTACCGCCCCTCGCATTTCCGGGCCTTTTTTGCGTACCACGACGCGCTGGTCGAGGAGACTGAACTGGAGCGCGAGGAAGTCGAGATGATAATCGTCGCCGTTAGCGGCGTCAACGACTGCCTCTACTGTATCGTCGCCCACGGTGCGCTCCTGCGGATTTACGCCGACGCGCCCAAGCTCGCCGAACAGGTCGCCGCGAACCACCGGACAGCGGACATCAATGAGACCCACAAGGCGATGCTCGATTTCGCAGTGAAGCTAACCGAATCACCCGCCCGTATTGAGGACACGGACCTCGAACGGCTGGCGGAACACGGCTACAGCCGCCGCGCCATCTGGGACATCGGCAGCGTCGCCGCCTTCTTCAACCTCTCGAACCGCCTCGCACAGCTCGCCGACATCCGCCCGAACGACGAGTTCTACAACCTGGGCCGCTGAGAGGCCGCGTGCCGACCGCGCCTCGCCTCACGCCGCCTCGGCCGGCCGCACTGTTTCAGCGCCACAGTCCGGGCAGGTCAGGTCCTCGACCGTCGCTACGCGCTGGGCAAACTCGGTCCCGCAGTCGTCACAGCGGAATCGGTAGTGCTGTTCTCCGGAGCCGAACAGCTCGGAGACTGTGTCAATCACACCCATACTAGTACACTCAACGTCGAACCCCCAAAATCTTCCGGCTGAGATACATTTCCGGCCGGATTTGATACATATAGCATGCATCACAGCGCGTATCTATACACCTAGTAGTTCTGGTCTTGTCTATCAGGGGCATCCACAGGTGTATGAGCGAAACACTCTATCTGATGCAGAAAGACAGCGAAACGCGGATCGAAGTCGACGACGATGGCTACGACCGAATCATGGAGAACGGCAACGTCGTCGGCCACCACATGAGCAACCCCATCGTCAAACTGACGTGAACTGCTGACCTCCCCCGAACCAGAACCGGCTACTTTGCGAGTGCTGAGTTTTCCCGAACCACCAGCCAGAATCAGACCGCGTACAGCAACTACCGGGCAGGACGGCATTACTTGGCGCTGGCGTTTGTCGACCCCTCAACTCCAGAACTCGGTTCCCCGCTTGCTTGCGGTGTGTTCAATCCACCGGTTGAGTCGCTGCTGTCGCCACCTGTGCCACTCGAAGCGGTCGTGTCGCTTGGGCCTGTGCCGCTGTCAGTTTCCAGTTCAGGTTCCGTTGATTCCGCCGGTGTCTCGGATTCAGGCGTAGCCGTCGCTGTCGGTGTTGTCCGTGCCGGTTGCTGCGGGCCAGCACCGCCGCCGGGCGTCGCTGTTTGTGGACCAGAGAGTGCTGTTTCGTTTGCTGGCACCTCTCTGGGCTGCTGGTCACCGCCACTGAACGGTGACGCTCCGAATCCAATACCGAGTAGCGCGGCGGCAACAGCGATAATCAAAATCAGGGCCCGTGGTGACAGCAGTGAGAGGTCTACGCTCATTCAAATAGTGAAGGTCGCGTCCCGAAGTGTGGTTACTGTCCACCGCCGCTTGCGCCCGCACTAGTATCCCCGGTGACACCGCTGTCACCGGCCTCGTTCATCACGGTGACAGTGAACTGTGCGGTGGTGCTGATAACGGCCGGGTGTGAGTCGGCAATCGCCTGGTACGCGTCGTAGACATTCGACGCGGCTGAGTTTGCGCCGTTGTTCGTTATCGAGGGATAGCCGTCGGTGCCGTCCATCACCAGTTCGGAGTTGCCCGTGTTGACGTCTTCCGGACGGACGTTTTCGAGCCACGAATCCTCCCTGATAGCCGTCTCCACCGTGCTGTAGTTATCGTCAAAGTCGCTCCCAGTGAAGTACGGAATATCACTCTCGGTCAGTGTCTGGAGCGCGAACGTGTACCTGATTTCGACAGTATCGGTGTCTGAAGCACCGTCCTCGTCGACATCGAACCGGGACGTGTCGCCGGCCGCGCCGTAGTAGCCGCTCTCAGCGCCGGGGAAGTTGTTGACCAGCGGGAGCGTCCCGCCGTTGTCATCCAGAGACGAGTCGCCGTATTCGACAGCTCCACCCTCTGTCCGGGAGAGTTCGCCGCTATCAAGGTTCGAATATGCACTATTCGCGCCGCCCATTGAGTTCCCAGCCAAGTACGACGATGCGTCGACGCCGTTGATGTCGGAGTAGTCCGCGTTCTCGTAGTCGGGGCGACCGAGTTCGTTGACGACCTCGATGGGGCGGGGCAGCGGCCGTGGATCCTCTGCCTTCCCGGTCGATCCGAAGCCGGGACTGGGATTGTCGTTGTCTCGGCTCGCCGACGACCGGTTCATAATCGCGGACAGTGGGTCCGAAAACTCGAGATAGCCGGTGGTTCCTGGTTTCGACGCGTCCGCACCCTGAAGCGACCCCGGCGTCAGCCACGGCGTCGAACGGAACACCGGCGACCAGTCGCTCCAGTTGCCGTTGTCTCGGGTTCGACCTTCGATAACATAGAACACCTTCCCGACAGCTGTGTCCAGATTTTCCCACTCCACCCGGAACGTCGGGTCAATGGTGACCTTACTCAAGTCACCCCGGTCGTTTGTGACGCTGCTCGGGTTCGTCGCGCCGATGTCGACTGTCGCCGCTGCACTGTTACCAGAGAACGCAACCGACCCGAGTCCCGTTCCGGCCACTGCGACACCAGCCGTTCCAAGCATTTTCAGAGCGTTTCGCCTGTCAATCGAGAGACTATCGTCTCTTGAACCGTCTTCTGACATTGTTTGCACCTTCCCCCCCTACGGGGAACAGCACCGCACCACGAGAGCCATTCCACCCGTGGACATCTGCATGATATATACGCCTCTCAATTAAAGCTATTGAATTGGTAAGTATCTTATACTGACAATATATTAGAGTGGATAATATTTGGAAGAGTTCAATTGTGGGGTAGTATGAAGACCCAATCCGCCGAAGAGCAGCCACAACTCATCTCCCAACAGTTTTTGCCGCTGGCTGTTGAAGCCGACAGCAATGAGTGACGCCGACGGCGGTCCGAAACAGGTCTCGGACCCGGCCTACCACAGCGAGAACCACACGGCCGCCCAGACCTGCGGCTGGACGAAAAACGCCCTGCGCGGGGAGGGGAAGTGCTACAAGTACATTTTCTACGGTATCGAGTCCCACCGCTGCATCCAGATGACGCCAGTGGTGAAATGCAACGAACGGTGCGTGTTCTGCTGGCGCGACCACGCCGGCCACGCCTATGAACTCGGCGACGTGGAGTGGGACGACCCCGCGGCGGTCGCCGACGCCTCCGTGGAACTCCAGCGGAAACTGCTGTCGGGCTTTGGCGGCAACGACGAAGTCCCGCGCGAGGTGTTCGAACAGGCAATGGAACCGCGCCACGTCGCCATTTCACTGGACGGCGAACCGACGCTGTATCCCCACCTGCCGGAACTCATCGAGGAGTTCCACGACCGCGACATCACCACGTTCCTCGTCTCCAACGGGACCAACACGGAGATGCTGGAGCGGTGTGACCCGACCCAGCTGTACGTCTCCGTCGACGCCGCCGACCGCCAGACGTTCGATTCGACGGTGCAGGCGATGGAAGACGACGCCTGGGACTCGCTCATCGACACGCTGGACGTGCTGGCCGAGAAAGACGACACCCGAACCGTCATCCGGACGACGCTGGTCAAGGGCCACAACATGCACCACCCTGAGTGGTACGCGGCGATGTGTGACCGCGCCGACGCGGACTTCGTCGAGATGAAGGCGTACATGCACGTCGGCCATTCGCGGGGCCGTCTCGACCGCGACTCGATGCCCGACCACAGCGAGGTCCGGGAGTTCACGCGAGAGATGAGTGAGTACCTCCCTGACCACGACGTGCTGAAGGAGGTCGAAGACTCCCGCGTGGCGATGCTCGCCGAGGATGAGAACACGTGGGTCCCGAAACTGGAGAAATCGAGCGAGTTCTGGGAGCGGGACGCGCTCGTGGAGTACTGACTGTATCGCAGACGAGACAGCGGCATCACTACAGTGTGATGGATGTGAACGTGTTAGGCGGCGGTTTAAATTGTATCCAGAGCATACGTGCAGATACACTTCTGCTACCAACCCTATACCAGTTTTTTGCCGTTCCAAAAGTGGAATGCATTCCACCTTCGGTATGCTTATCCGGCGGGAATCCCTACTGCAGCGCATGGCTGAATCAACGGGACAGGGCGTCGGTCGGGACGAGCTGGCGACGCTGAAACTGCTCGCCCTCGACGGTGCGCTCGATGAGTCGACGAAAGTGTCCTGTGCCGATCTCGCCGAACGGCTGGACGCCTCGAACCAGACCGCCTCGCGGCGGCTCCAGCGGCTCGAAGACGCCGGGCTGCTGGCCCGAAACATCGTCAGCGACGGCCAGGAGGTCGAGCTGACCGGGGACGGCGAACGACGCCTCCAGTCAGAGTACGCTGACTACCGGCGCATTTTCGAAGCCGACGCCAGCGTCGACCTGACCGGCGTCGTCACCTCGGGGATGGGAGAGGGTCGCCACTACATCACGCTGCCGGGCTACATGGAGCAGTTCATCGAGCGGCTGGGGTACGAGCCGTTCGCGGGCACGCTCAACCTCGAACTCACGGCCGAGAGCGTCCGCAAGCGGGCGCGGATGAGCGCTATCGAGCCGGTCACCATCGAGGGCTGGGAGGACGACGAGCGGACGTACGGCCCGGCGTACTGCTACCCCGCCTCGATAGAGGGCGGCGACGGCGAGTACGAGCCAGCCCACGTTATCGCGCCCGAGCGGACCCACCACGGCGAGGAACAACTCGAAGTGATTGCGCCCGAAAAGCTCCGCGAGGTGCTGGAACTGGCCGACGGGGACGAGGTGATCGTGCATGTCTCGGAGTGAGGAAACCGCCGTCGAGGCCGACAGCGTGGCCGACGCCGTCGCCGCCTTCGCCCGCGGCGAGCCGGTGCTGATCCACGACGCCGCCGACCGCGAGGGCGAGACGGACCTCGTCTACCCGGCCGGGGCCGTCACCCCCGAGGCCGTCGCCCGGATGCGTAACGACGCCGGCGGCCTCGTCTGTGTTGCACTCTCCGACCGGGTCGCCGACGCGCTGGAACTGCCCTTCATGCAGGACGTGCTGGACCACCCCACCGCGGCCGACCACGACCTCGCCTACGACGAGCGCTCCTCCTTTTCGCTGACGGTGAACCACCGCGACACCTTCACTGGCATCACCGACGACGACCGCTCGCTGACGATTCAGGAACTGGCCGCCGCTGCGACGGACCCCGACCCCGAGGCATTCAGCGAGGCATTCCGGTCGCCGGGCCACGTCCACCTCCTCCGTGCGGCCCCGGACGGCCTTTCTGACCGCGAAGGCCACACCGAACTCGCGCTCGCGCTCGCGGCCGCGGCCGACCAGCCCGAGGCCGCCGTCGTCTGTGAGATGCTGGACGACGAGACCGGCGCGGCGCTGCCCCCGGCGGCCGCGCGGGCCTACGCCGACCGGGAGGGGCTGGTCTACGTCGAAGGTGCCAGCCTGTTAGAGCGGTTCGAATAACGGTGTGATAGACGCTCCCCCGCCGGACAGTCACTGGTGATAGACTGCTGTGTTGATGGCTCACAGCGGCGACGAGACCCGAGTTCAGTGAGCGTCTCTGAGGTCGGTCCTGACATAGCTTTATATCATTTTAGTGTCACCATGGGAGTATGGCCTGGTTCGAACGCCCACAGCCCGAGATGGGCACCGAGGGCGACGTAGTCTGGCGGCGCATCGTCGCGATAGTAATCGACGTCGTACTCATCGGCGTCGTCTCGTCGGCTATCACCGGGATTCTCGGGCAGGTTCGGCTCGCGTTCCTCGGGAGCCTGCTGGGACTTCTCATCGGCTTCGGCTACTACATCTACCTGGAGGGGACCTACGGACAGACAATCGGGAAGATGGCCCTCGACATCGTCGTCGTGACGGAGGACGGCGACCCAATCGAGTACGGGCCGGCGGCGATACGGACCGTGCTCCGCATCGTCGACGCGCTGCCGGCGTTCTACCTCATCGGCATCGTTGCCGTTCTCGTCACGGACCGCAAGCAGCGGCTTGGTGACATCGTCGCAGATACGGTCGTCGTCCGCGCCGGCGAAACCGCGGGTATGCAGTGAGACGCAGGTCGAAACTCTCGATTGAGGGAGGGCGTCAAGGGGCGGTAAACAAACGACCTCGCGTGGACCGTCAACACTCTTAACCAAGGGAATCAATGGGGTAGATATGACACACGACGAGACAGCAGGAGGCACCACCTGCGGGCATCGCAACTGCCGACTCACCGGAGGGATCGTGCGATGAGCGACCGTCCGGAGATGTTCGAGGGGACTGACCGTATCTGGATGGACGGCGAGTTCGTCGACTTCGAGGACGCACAGACCCACGTTCTCACGCACGCGCTGCACTACGGGACCGGCGTTTTCGAGGGGGTCCGCTGTTACGACACTGAACAGGGGCCGGCCATCTTCCGCTGGGAGGAACACCTCGACCGCCTGTACAAGTCCGCAAAGCCCTACGACCTCGACATCGAGTTCAGCAAGGCGGAACTCACAGAGGCGACGACCGAACTCATCGAGACGGAAGGGTTCGAGTCGTGTTACATCCGCCCCATCGTCTACTACGGCTTCGATTCACTCGGTGTGAGCCCGAAGGACTGCCCGACGAAGACAACTATCGCAGCGTGGCCGTGGGGCGCGTATCTGGGCGAGGAAGCGCTGGAAGAGGGGGTCGACGTGATGGTGTCGTCCTGGCGCAAGCACGCCTCCAGCCAGATCCCGACCAACATCAAGACGACCGGCCTGTACGTCAACAGTATGCTCGCCGGTGAGGAAGCCCGGCGGAACGGCTACACTGAGGCCATCGTCCTGAACAAGGAGGGCAACGTCGCCGAAGGACCGGGCGAGAACATCTTCATGGTCCGGGACGGCGAAATCTACACCCCCGGATTGGCCGAGAGCATCCTCGAGGGAATCACCCGCAACACCGCAATCACGCTCGCCGAGGAGATGGGTTACACCGTCCACGAGGAAGCGACCATCTCGCGTGGCGAACTGTACACCGCGGATGAACTGTTCTTCACCGGCACGGCCGCGGAGGTCACGCCGATCCGGAGCGTCGACGACAACGAGATCGGCGAAGGGACGAAAGGGCCGGTCACCGACGAGATCCAGTCGGCCTTCTTCGACGTCATCGAGAGCGGCGACCGCGAAGAGTGGTTCCACTACGTCTGAGACTGCGGTGAGCGGTGTGGTTAGTCGTCCGCGAGGTCGTCCTCGTCGGCGACCGGAATCGGCGTGGCGTTACTCCGGTCCGTGTCGCCGAAGCCGGCACTGAGAATGCGCGTCAGCGCTTCCTCGACGCGCTCGTCGACTTCCTCGTAGCGGTGGGGCTCGACCTCAACGACGAAACCGGTCGTGATGTTCGGCGCGGTCGGCAGGAAAAGCACCTCGCGGCCGTCGTCGGTGGTCTGTCCCGTCTTGAACGCCGTCATCCGCATCCCGTCCCACACTTCGAGTTTCACCGGCGCCTGGAGGTCTTCGGTTCCCCCGACAGCCGTCTCGACCGCCATCTTCGAGGCGTTGTACACCACCCGGAGTCCGGGGACGTGATTCATTGCGTCGTCGATGGCCCGTTCGACGATGTCGCCGAAGGCCGTCCGCATCAGGTACCCGATAGAGAACACGATGAGGATGAAGATGATCAGCGTCGTAAACACCCGGGCGAGTTCGACGGACGTCGTTCCCGAGGGGAGTCCGAGCGCCGATAGCAGTTCGGCGTCAATCGCCGGGATAACCGCCGCGGACGCGAGGATAGAGTAGAGATAGATGATAACGTAAACCGTCACCAGCAGCGGTAACAGGATAATAAGGCCGCTCGCGAAATCGCGCTTCCACGACGTTGAGGAGGCCATACAAATACGTGTCGGGCGCGGGATATGAGCCCTTTCCTTTGGTGCGTGTCCGTGCTGTTTCCCACGCAGTCGCTGACAAGGGAGCGTGACGGTGGAACCGCTGCCGGACTACCACTCGGCGACGCTGCCGTCGTCGTGTCGCCAGACGGGGTTGTGCCAGTCGACATCCTGTTGGGACTGCTCCCGGAGGAACGCCTCGTCAATCTCGATTCCGAGGCCGGGGTCAGTGGGGACAGTGACGAACCCGTCCGCGTAGTCGAACACCGACGGGTCGGCGAGGTAGTCCAGCACGTCGGCGGCCTCGTTGTAGTGGATGTCGATGCTCTGTTCCTGAATGAGTGCGTTGGGCGAGCAGGCGTCGACCTGCACACAGGACGCCAGCGCGACCGGGCCGAGCGGGCAGTGCGGGGCCATCGCCACGTCGTAGGCCTCGGCCATCGACGCGATCTTGTACACCTCGGTGATGCCGCCAGCGTGTGAGAGGTCGGGCTGAATCACGTCGACAGCACCGTCCTCGAACACCTCCTTGTAGTCCCATCGCGAGTACATCCGCTCGCCCGTGGCGATGGGGATGTCAGTGTGGGCCGCAAGCGCCGGCAACGCATCGTTGTGCTCTGGCAACACTGGCTCCTCGATGAACATCGGGTCGTACGGTTCCATCGCCGAGGCCAGCCGCTTGACCATCGGCTTCGTCACGCGGCCGTGGAAGTCGACGCCGATGTCGACCTCGGGGCCGACGGCCTCACGGACCTCCCGGAGCCGGGTCGCGGCGGCCTCGACCGTCGCCGGGGTGTCGACGCGCTCGATTTCCGGCGTGGCGTTCATCTTCAGCGCCGTGAAGCCGGCATCGGCCTGCTCCTGAGCGGCGCTAGCCACGTCGGATGGCTCGTCGCCGCCGATCCACTGGTACACTCGAATCCGGTCCCGGGCCTGCCCGCCAAGCAGCTGGTGAACCGGTGCGCCGAGTTGCTTGCCCGATGTCCTACAGCGCCTGGTCGATGCCGGCGATAGCGGACATCAGGACCGGGCCGCCGCGGTAGAAGCCGCCGCGGTACATCGCCTGCCAGTGGTCCTGAATGGTCTCGTGATTTTCGCTGACGAGATAGCTATCGAGCAGTTCCTCGACGGCGGCGCGGACGGTGTGGGCCCACCCCTCGACGACGGGCTCGCCCCAGCCGACGGTGCCGTCAGCCGTCTCCAGCCGCAGGAACAGCCAGCGGGGCGGGACCTCGAACAGTTCGTAATCGACGATTCGGTTGCCACCCGCGTCGTCCGCTGTCATTCCAGCGTCCCCCTCGGGCCATACGGACCAGTCCCGTCAACGGCATTAGGCGGCGTTTCGAGCCGCGCTCCGTCGATTTGTGGAGTCATGTGAGCACACAAAAAAGACGTGTATATAGTGATTGCGTGATTCCAGAATAGCCATCAGCGCCGTAGCTCGGTGTCGGTGAGTAACGCAGACCCGTCGGTAGCAGTCAGTTGCGGCGACTTACTGCTCGCGGTGTCGCTCCCACGTCCGGACGAGGGCAGCGAGCGTCTCGTTCACAGGCACCGGCTTGGTCGCGGTGTCGGCGACGTAGCCGTTGATAGCGTCGATTTCCGTTCGCCGGCCGGCCGAGACATCCTGGAGCATCGACGAGTGGTTGGCGGCGGTGTCGTCGACGACACGCTCGACGAGCGACACCGCACGCTCGTCGGAAAGGTTGACGTCCTGCTCGCGGGCGACGGCGGCTGTCTCCCGGGCGGCGTCCGCGGCGATAGCGTCGGCCGGCGAGTCGGCCAGCGCGCCGTTCTCCACGCGGGCAAGAGCCGTCACGGCGTTGATGCCGGCGTTGACCGCGAGTTTCTCCCAGAGGCGGGTCGGCATGTCCGTGGCGACGGTCGTCTCGATGCCGGCCGCGCGGAACGCCGCCCCGACCTCGTCAGCGACTGTGGACCGGCCGCCGTCGCGGTCCCCCAGCACAACCTCGCCGCGGCCGGTGAACGCCACGGTGCCCGGTTCTCGAAGTCGTGCCCCGTAGGAACACGTCCCCGCCAGCACCGGACAGTCCAGTTCGGCGGCCAGCTGCGACTCGTTGCCCATTCCGTTCTGGAGCGAGAGGCAAGCGTCGAAGGTACAGTCCGCGAGGTCCGCTGCAAGGGCGGCGGTGTCGTAGGCCTTGACCGTCACCAGCGCGAGGTCAGCGCCCTGTGAGACTGTCGTCTGTGCGTTCGGGTAGACCCGAAACTCCTCGGTTCCGACGACCGAGAGCCCACTCTCGGTGACGGTGCCGACGTGTGGCTCCCGCCCGACGAGCGTCACGTCGTGTTCGCGGGCGAGCAGGCCACCGACGAGGCTGCCGAGGCTCCCGGCACCGACGACGACAATATCCATACCGCCCCGCAGGGACGGCCGGGACAAAAACCCATCACCGGCGGGCGAAATCAGCACGCACTTGGCCGCGAGTGACGAACGAGCGGGTATGGGCGACTCCGACGACGCCGAGGCGGTAGTCCGGGCCATCGACGAGATTGGTATCGACCAACTGACCGAGACGATTGTCACGGCGTGGGAGGGAATCGGTGGCGGCGTCGAACCGGGACCGACCTGGCCGGAAGACGAAATCAGGCGTCGGTTCGAACTGTCCGAGCCGGACGAAGCGGTCGGGCTGGACGTGCTCGCGGCGGTGCTTGACGCGTCGCCGCGGTCTCCGGAAAAAGCGTTCGTCCACCTCGGTGTCGGGCGGCGGGACACCCCCCAGCACGAACGATTCGCTGTCGAGACGCTCGCGGGCCACACCGACGTTTCGGCGACCGACACTCACACGACCGGTACGGTGCCGGTGACGGCAGAAACGTTCGACGCGCTGGCGCGAGTCTACGGAGGCACGCTGGTGTACGTAGTCATCGGTGACGACGACGGGCAGGCGATTCTCGAACTCGACTGGACGACACTCCGATTCTCGCTCCCGCCGTCGGCCGCCGAGACGGTGCAGGAAACAGTCGGACCGGCCGTCGCCGAGCGATTCGAGCAGGCATAAGCCCACATATGCGGTCGGTGGTTCCGGATAGCCACCGTGCCGGCTCAGTCCTCCTGCCAGTAGTAGATATCCTCTTTTGGCGCGTTGCAAGACGGGCATTCGTCGGGGATGTCCGCTATCTGGCCCATTTCGCCACATTCCCAGCAGCGCCACATCAGTTCGGCCTCGCCCGCGGCCCCGGCACGCAAGTGCTCGCTCGACATCGCCTCGATGCCGTCTTCGACCGTGACGTAGAACCCGTGTTCGTCGAATCCGCGGATAGTCCCGAGTTCGTTACCGGCCTCGTCGTACACCGTCTGTCCGAACGAATACTCCTCGCTTTCGATGTTCGTGGTCATGTCAACCATACATAGAGCTAGTCGTCCCGAAATATGTTAAATGCTACCGTGAAGCAGGAATTGCATGACTGACGAGCCGAATCGCGGGTCAGCAAGCCCACGGGCAGACTGACAGCACGCCAGCGTCGCTACCGCGAAAACAGGCTGTTGTGGACGGGTGCGAAATCGCTCTCCTGACTGTCCTCGACCACCGAGTCGGTGACGGCCTTGCCGTCGACACCAGCAGCGAGGAAGTCCGCGAGCGGGGGCCCGACGTTGTCCGGTTCGACGAGGAAGGCGTCGTGGCCGTGGTCGGAGTCGATGACGTGGTGGGCGACGTTTGCATCGGCCGTCCGGAGCGAGTCGGCCAGCGCTTCCGCCTGCTGGGTGGTGAAGTGCCAGTCGGCGGTGAAAGACATCACGAGCGCGTCGCCGTCGAAGGCCGCCAGCGCGTCCGCGTCGGACTCGAACCCGGCGGCGAGGTCGTAGTTGTCCATCGCCCGCGTCAGGTAGAGGTAGCTGTTGGCGTCGAACCGCTCGGTGAACTTCTCGGCGTTGTAGTCGAGGTACGACTCCACGTCCCGGTAGGGGAAGAACGCGCCCGCGGCGTCGGTGGGGAACGTGCGGACGGCGTCCCGGCCGGCGGCGCGGCGGCCGAAGCGGCGCTCCATCGACGCCTTCGAGAGGTACATCACGTGGCCAAGTTGGCGGGCCAGCGCCAGTCCGTCGCTGGGTGGCTCGTCGTCCTCGCCGTAGTAGTGGCCCTGCTTCCAGTTCGGGTCGGTCGTGATGGCCCGGCGGGCGATGGCGTCGAGCGAGAGACACTGCGTGTCCAGTCGTGCGGCGGCGGCGATGGGAACGATGCGGTCGACGTGGTCCGGGTGGCGCTTGGCCCACTCCAGGACGTTCATCCCGCCGACGCTGCCGCCGACTACGGCGTGGAGGTGGGGAATCCCGAGCTCGTCCAGCAGGGCGCGCTGGGCCTCGGTCCAGTCCGTGACGGTGACCGGCGGGAAGTCCGTGCCGTAGGGCTCGCCCGTCTCCGGGTTCTCGCTTTTCGGCCCCGTCGAGCCGTAGCAGGAACCGGGCACGTTCGCACAGACGACGTAGTACTCCGTGGTGTCGATGGCCTTGCCCGGGCCGACGATGTCGTCCCACCAGGCGCGGGCCTGATCGGCGCTGTCGACCCGGTCGCGGCCCGCGACGTGGGCGCTGCCGGTCAGTGCGTGACAGACCAGCACCGCGTTGCCGCCGTCGAACTCCCCGTAGGCCTCGTAGGTGATTTCCAGATCCGGAATCGTCTCCCCGCAGTCGAACTCGAACTCGCCGAGCGAGATAGTGTTGTGTTCGACGTTCATGAGACTCGTTCGATGGCCTCGTCGATGTCTGCGATGATGTCCGCTGGGTCCTCGATGCCGACGCTGAACCGGAGGAGGTCCGGCGTGACGCCGCTGGCACGCTGCTCCGCCTCGCTGAGCTGGGCATGGGTAGTCGAGGCCGGGTGGATGACCAGCGTCTTGGCGTCGCCGATGTTGGCGAGGAACTGGGCGAGGTCCGTCTCCTCGCAGAACCGCCGGCCGGCGTCGTAGCCGGCTTCCAGCCCGAAGGTGACGATGCCGCCGAACCCACCGGAGAGGTACTGCTGTGCCAGGTCGTGGGTTTCGTGGCTCTCCAGCCCGGGGTAGGTGACCCAGGCGACCTCGGGATGGTCGTCGAGATGCTGTGCGACGGCCATGGCGTTCTCGCAGTGACGCTCCATCCGCAGGGAGAGCGTCTCCGCCCCCTGAAGCGTCGCCCAGGCGTCGAAGGGTTTCTGGCCGTCACCGAGCGACCGGAGTGCGCGCTGGCGGGCGGCGACCGAGAAGGCGCGGTCGCCGAAGGCCTCCGAGAAATTCTTGCCGAAGGCCTCGTTTTCGCCGCCCAGCTCCGGGAATTTCTCGGGGTACTCGGCCCAGGGGAACGAACCGCCGTCGACGAGGACGCCGCCGACGGTCGTCCCGGAGCCGTGAATCCACTTCGTCGTCGACTCCCAGAGGAGGTCCACGCCGTGATCGAGCGGATTGCACAGCGCCGGCGTCCCGAACGTGTTGTCGACGAAGACCGGCACGCCGTGGTCGTGGGCGACCTCGGCGATCTCCTCCATCGGCGGGACGACGAGCGACGGGTTCCCGATGGTCTCGAAGTGGACGTAGGCCGTATCCTCGTCGATGGCGTCGGCGTAGGCGTTCGGGTCGAGCGTGTCGACGAACCGCGTTTCGACGCCCCGACGGCTAGCGGTGTTGGAGTAATAGGAGTGGGTGCCGCCGTAGATGGAGGAAGCCGTCACGATGTTGTCGCCGTTGGCCGCGAGGACGAACGTCCCGGCATCAAGCGCGGCCATCCCCGACCCCGTCGCGACGGCGTCGACGGCGTTTTCGAGGGAGGCGATGCGGTTTTCGAGCATCCGGACGGTGGGGTTGTCAAAGCGCGAGTAGACGTTGCCGTCGTCCTCCAGCGCGTACCGGTCGGCCGCGGTGTCGGCGTCCTCGAAGACGTACGACGAGGTCTGGTAGATGGGCGGTGCGCGTGCCCCTGTGGCCGGGTCCGGCTCCTCCTGGCCGGCGTGGACACAGCGCGTCCCGAATCCGTAGTCGTCAGTCATGTGCAGTATGCATATATCTCTAGCTATCTATAACTCAGAGTTACGGCAATACTCTCTTATTGTGATAGAATGACACGGCATCGGTTCGCCGGCAGGCGAAACCGAGGGAGAGGGTATTTGTCGGTGGCTGTCTACACGCCCGTATGGACCACGACACTGCCGGACGAACCAGCCGACAGATCCTCGACGCCGTCGGCAGTGCCGTCATTGCTGACGACCACTTCCTCGAAACCGTCATGACCGGGATTCTCGCCCGGGGGCACGTCCTGCTCGAAGACGTGCCGGGGACGGGGAAGACGCTCACAGCCCAGTCGTTTGCGACGGCGCTCGACCTTTCCTTCAAGCGGGTGCAGTTCACGCCGGACCTGCTGCCGTCCGACATCACCGGCTCGAACGTGTTCAACGAGGCCACTGGCGAGTTCGACTTCCAGCCCGGCCCCGTCTTCGCCAACGTCGTGCTGGCCGACGAAATCAATCGCGCACCACCCAAGACACAGGCCGCGCTGCTCGAAGCCATGGGCGAGAAGCAGGTGACCGTCGACGGGGTGACCCACGACCTGCCCGACCCTTTCTTCGTCATCGCCACGCAGAACCCCGTCGAACAGGAGGGGACCTTCGGACTGCCGGAGGCCCAGCGGGACCGCTTCATCGTCAAGACGTCGATGGGGTATCCCGACTTCGGCGGCGAGCGCGAACTCATCGACCGGCGGGCCGACCGGACGGCACAGGCCCCGAGCGTCACCAGCGTCATCGACGGCGACCGCCTGCCGGCGTTGCAGCGGACTGTCGAGTCGGTCACTGTCGACGGCACACTCCGGGACTACGTTGTCGAACTCGGGCGCGCCACCCGTGAGGACGACCGCGTCGATGTCGGCGTTTCCCCGCGTGGTATTCAGCGGCTGTTCGAGGCTACTCGCGCCGCTGCGGTCCTCGACGGCCGCGACTACGCTGTCCCGGACGATGTCAAAAGCGTCGTCAAGGTGGCGTTCGCCCACCGACTCGTCCTGACTGCCGACGCGGGCGTCCGCGGCGTCGACCCAGCGACCGTCGTCGACGACGTGCTGGACCGAGTCGAGGTGCCGGCGGTCAGTCCCTGATCTCAGGTTCGTTCGGTTTCGCGCTGCCGATCCAAGTCCTGTCCCCGGGTCGCCGCACTGCCTTCGAGACCTTCCAGCGTCTCCGTTTCGAGCAGACGCTCCAGTTTCCGCTCGAACTGTTCGTCGGTCAGTTCCCCCTCGGCGTACCGGCGGCGGAGGCGCTCCAGTGGAGTCTCGTCGCCACTATCGCTCGACGGCACTGGAGCCGCGTCCTCGATAGCTTCCGCCTCTTCGTCCGGCTCACCGTACAGCAGCTCCGTCAGCGGGACGACCACCACATAGCCGACGAGCAGCGCCGCGAGCCACCACTCCTGCCCGGTGAAGAGAGCAACGAGCCAGAAGCCGGTGACCGCCAGCGAGGCGAGTTCCGTCGCGTTCTCTCTGGCTCGGTTCGGTGGAGACCAGTCAGACATACTGCTGACTTGTCACCACACCACAATGGATTGTTCGGTGCGGGCCTACCGTATCGCAGCCACCAGCGCCAGCACGGCGACGAGACAGACAACGAGGCCGGCCACGGCGACCGACGGCTCGACAGCAATCGAACCACGGGCGACGGCGGAGAGACCCAGCGTCGCCGCCGCGCCGACGCCGCCTACCCCGACAGTTCCGCCGGTGTGGACGAGTTCGGTGCGGCGCGTCGCGGCCCCGGGACCGGCCTCGTGTCCCAGCGTCGTCCCAAATGACCCGGCGTCCCAGACAACGACTGCACCGACCAGACCTGCGAGCACCAGCCACGTCGGCGTCGAGAGCGTCGCGGCGAACGCGGTTGCGCCGAACAGCCCGGCCGCGGCGAGCGTGACGCCGGCCGTCCGCGCACGCAGATAATTCGTCGCCAGCGCCAGCCACAGCTGCCCGGTCACGCCGATGAGCGAAAACAGCGCCACAACGGCTAGCGCCAGCATGACCGTCTCTGGACCGTACACGTCCAGTATCGGAACGAGGAACTGTTCGACAGCCGGCGCGGCCGGCGTCGTTCGGAGCGCCGTCTCGAGAGCATCGACTGCCGGCCCCGCGACCGCAACCGCGGCCAGCGCGATGACGCCGCCGCCGACGTACGGTGCGAGGACGGTCCCCACGCGGTCGGCCGAACTCTGGACCGTCCGTCGGAGGAACCAGACGGCCACTGTGACGACCGTCCCGATGAGGAACAGCCACCAGAGGAGGCCGCGAAGGCCCGGTGCGGCCGTGATTGCGACGATGAACTCGTACAGCCCGACCGGGAGCAGTCCGGCCAATGACTCCTGACCGAGACCCAGTTCGAGCAGGCCGGCGACCGGTGCGACCAGCAGGGCGAGCCGGCCTGTCCACCGGAGCGTGCGTTCGACGGCGGCGACGGCCCTGTCGACGTCGGGCGCATCACTCGTTTCCGGGACAAGTTCGGAAAGCGGCAGGGCGTCAAGTCCGCGGGCCAGTGCCGCGGCGGCGAGGGCGAGCAACAGGCTGAAGATGGCGATATGGGTTCGCCCGGGGACCGGGTCGAAAATCGGGTCCAGCACCCGTGTGAGCAGTTCGCCGGTCAGTTGCTGGATGCCCGGCGTCCCGGCGTTGGACTGCAGGAAGTCGACAGCGCCACGCGCAAACAGTACGAGGCCAACAGCGAACGGGACGGCGGTCGTCCGCACGACGACGCCACCGTAGGTCTCCGCCCGCTCGGTGTCGACGACACCGCGGGTGGCGGCGGTCGCACCGAAGACAGCGGTCAGGCAACCGAGGACGACAAACACTTGCGACAGGAGCGTGACAACTGCCGGTCGGACGCCAGCCTGCGAGGGGGCAGGGAACAGTTCGGCCCCCAGTGAGACGACCGTGCCGCCAGTGGCAACGGAAAGCCCGACGGCGACCGGCAGCGCGAGAACGCTGGCCAGCACAGTCCCGACTGCCTGCCAGCGGTCCCACCCGCTCAGCCACAGCGACAGCGCCAGCAGCACGCCGGTGGCCACACCGACGAGTGCGGCCCGGTCAGCTGAAACGGTTCCCAGCAGTGCCGCGACCAGCAACGCCGTCACGCCGACGACGATGGCGAGGCTGGTCCAGGGCATTCGGGTCGGAAGTGTGGTGTGAGTGTCCATTGTTACACGCTGAACAGGTCCGCAAGCGAGGCGCGAAGCGCCACGTCGATTGGGCTGTCGAGGTCCCAGTCGATAACGGTCGCGCGGGACAGTTCGGCTCGCTGGAGGCGGGCGGCGCGTTCCGTACTCGCGACGGCCGCGCCGAGCGAGTCGCCGCGGGCCAGCGACGGACTGACGAGCGTCGTCGGGTAATCGCGGACCGCGAGCGACGACACCAGCGAGACGGACCAGTCGTCGGCGGCCGGTGAGAACACGACCACCTGCGCGGTCGGCGGGAGCCGGGCGAGTACGGCGAGCAGGGCCGGGTCCTCGATGGTCCCGCCGTCGGCCGTCGTCACCCTCGCCGCTTCGCCCCGGGACTGCTGTTGTGGCCCGTCCTCGGACACGTCGGCGTCACCGGCCGTCTCGGCGTCCGACTGCCGGGCCGCGGCGCGTCCCACGCTGTCGAATATCTGTCTCGCGTGGGCGGCCGCGTGACCGCCCGAGGCGTCGACCCACGCCAGCCCGTCCGGCCCGAGCCCGCCGGGGACATCTTCTTCGGCCAGCCCGACGGCACAGACACTTGCGACGACGCTAGTCCGGGAGAGCGCGTCGAACAGACGCTCGGCCGCGTACGCCGATAGTTCGGCTCCGGTCGGGTACCCCGGCTCCGGCGTCACCCGGGCCGGCGGCCGCGCGTCCACGACCAGCACCGTCCTGACGGCCTGTTCCTCCCGGTAGTCGATGGTCGTCAGCTCGTCGGTCTTGGCGTAGCGCCGCCAGTCGATGCGATTGACCGGGTCCCCGGGCTGGTAGCTCCGCGTCGAGTGGAACTCCAGACCGCTCCCACCGGTGTCGGTCGGGAGTGTGCCCGCCCGCGGGAGCGTGGCGTCGGCCATCGGCACTTCGGAAACGGTGTTCGAGCAGGTCAGCGTCCCGTCACCGGCCACCGTCAGGTCGACGGTCACCTCGTCGCTGGCCGACAGCGTCCGCACCCGCACCGCGGCGGCGTCAAACGTGTAGGTCCCCCGCTTTGCCATCACAGCGTAAGACAGCGTCACGCTCTCGTCGGGCCGAAGCGAGGTACAGAGCCGCGGTGACCCCTCGACGACGGCCAGTTCCTCGGGCACGCCGTCGATGACCCGCACGTCGGTCAGCGAACTGCTGCCAGTGTTCGCGAGCGTGAGTTCGACCGTAACCGGTTCGCCCGGCGTCGGCTGGGCGTCGGAGACGGACCGTGTCGCTTGCAGGTCAGTTCCCGCCGGGAGCCGCGAGAGCGCGCCGTACGCGACGTAGATGAGCGGGATTGCAGTCGCTGCGAGCAACAGCGGCTCGGCGGTCAGAAGCGAGACGCTGACGAGAAACAGCGCGGCTGCGAGGCCGCCACTCCAACGGCGCACGCGGCGGTGCATCGTCAGCGCGCACCTCCAGAGACTTGCTCGATAGCGTCGACCGTCCGGCGGATGCGGCGGCGGCGCTCGCTCTCCGGGTCGAGCCACAGGCGGAGCCGGGCCAGCAGTGACTGCGGTTCGTCGGGAGCGAGCAGCGCCGCCGCGACGGCGTCGTCGGTCCACGTCCCGGCGCGTACTGCCCGGTGAGCGGACGCCTGCGAGACGCCGGCACCGATAGCATAGGCCGTCGTCGCTGCCGCGGTAAGTCGCTCGGTAACCGTGTCCATCGCCGCGTCGTCGCCAGCGACGGCGTCGTCGATAGCCGCGTCAATGTCAGCGGCGAACAGCCGGCTCTCCGTCGCTGTCACGTCTTCCGGAGGACTGTCGAGGGCCACGTCGAAGGCAGTCGGTGAGCCACTGCCAAGCAGCCCGCCGAGCCAGCCGGCGAGGACCGCACAGAGGCCCACGGTCAGACTCCCGGCGAGAAGGGCAGTCGTCGGAGCAACACTCCCGAATACGGCGACCAGCGACGCGCCGGCAGCCGTCGGCGCAAACAGAAGGGAGGCCGCGACAACGGTCGCCAGCAGCCCCACAGTCCCGAAGACGACCGTTCTGAGGCGCATCAGGCCTGCCCCTCCGTTGCGTCGTCAGTGTCGTCGGTCGCGGTGGACTGCTGTCCGGCGGCCGTCTCTATGATCCGGATCGCGTCCTCGACGGCTGCCACGTGTTCCTGTGGGTCCCGCTGGCCGTACTCGACCGCCCGGAACGCATCCCGGACCGTCCGAACAGCGGCCGGCGGGAGACCGTCGCGTTCGATTGCGTGGGTCGCGATCTCGCCGGGTGTCCGCGTCCAGTACCGCCGAAGGGAAACGTGAGTCAGGAAGCGCGTCCACGCTTCGCGGATGGTGACGCGGGCCGCGGTCGTTCCGTCGCCCCCGTTGGACGCAGTCGTGGAGACAGCCGCCATCGCATCGCTGGCTGCGTCTTCGGCCGCTGAAAGTCGTTCAGAGATCCACGCTCGCAACGCGTCGAGCAGTGTCGCCGGCGACCGGTGGCCGGCGAGCAGGTCACGGAGCGCCGTGACAGTGAGTTCGAGTCGTGTTCGGAAACGGCCCAGTAAGTCATCGGCCACCACCGCAACGCCGACAAGCGCCCCGACGGCGAGTTCGCGTACGGCCCGCACCCAGCCCCAGAGCGTCCCCGGCGTGACGTTCCGCCGTCGAGCGCCGACGACCGTTCCGGCAACGAGGACACCGAGAGCGCCAGCGACGACCGCGGCGTTGACGAACAGACCGCCAACGGTCGTCGTGGTCGTCTGTCCGTACTTCGAGACGGAAATTTCGGCGCTTGCCGCGACTGGCATACCGACCGTCGCCTGACCGGCCGCGCCGGTTCGTGCTGTCGGCTCCCCGCCGAGTGTGACTGTGGCGTTCGTGACCGGGTCCCCGCCCATCGTCGCGTTCACCGTCTGGCCAGCGACCGGCACGGCCAGCGGGAGCGTCGGCGACGTTGCTACGGAGAGCCGCTCAAGCACGACAGTCGTGTTACCGCTGACAGCGTCGCGCTCGACGGCAACCGAGACGTTGCCCGGTTCGGCCGGGAGCGTGACCGATGCCCGCCCCTGTCGGTCCGTCGTCGCCACCTGCTCGCCGTCGAGCAGGACATCGCCGTCCCGAACCGGCACGCCGTCGACGGTCGCAGTGACAGTCACCTCGCCGCCGGTGACCTGTTCACCGGTGATACTCACCGACGCGGTCGTGTTCAGTTCGTAGCTCGCGTTCGTCGACTGCTGGGCCTGCGGGCCGGTCACAGCGAAGGCGCGAGCGCTGTCACGCGGGACCGAGGGAGCGACGAGTGATGCCTCGTTGCTGGGTGCATCAACGGAAATCGTCAGCTCGGCTTCATACGGGACCGTCCCGGAAACGGTGCCGTCCGGGCCTGTCGTTCCGACCGGCTCACCGTTGAACGCGACCATCGCGCCCTCGACCGGCGCGCCGTCGCGTGTCACCGTCGCGGCCACCGCCGCGCCCGGCGTCGCCGTCCGGTTGAGTTCGATGACGAACTCGCCGGACTGCGAGACAGTCTGTCCGTCGCCCGAGTCGCCGGTCCCGTCGGTGTCACCGGTCCCGTTTGCACCCGTCTCAGTTCCCTCGACCCCGTCGCTCGCTGACTCTTGCCCATCGCCAGTCGGGGCTTCAGTCTGTGGCTCGCCCGTCGGCGTTCCGACGGCGAACTCCTCGTCGGGACTTCCGGACTCCGATGCGCTGTACGCCTGACTACTGTTTTGCATCGCCTGCTGTTCGGATTCCAGCCGCTCCTGCCCCGGCGTCGGGTCGAACTTCACCCAGCCGACGCCCTCGAAGTACACCTCGACCCACGCGTGGGCGTTCATTCCGCGAACGGTGTACTGGTTCTGGCCGGTCCGCTCGCCGGTGGAGTAGCCGACGACGTAGCGCGCCGGGATGTCCTGACTCCGCAGCATCACCACCATCGACGTGGCGAAGTACTCGCAGTACCCCTCGTCCATCTGGAAGATGAACTCCGAGGCCACGTCGTCTTCGGGCGGCTGACTGACGTTCAGCGAGTAGTTCTTGTTCGTCTCCAACCACCGCTCGATGGTCGCTGCCGTCTCGTAGGGCGAGTCGCTGTCCTCGGTCAGTCGGTCAGTAAATGGCCCCACCTGTGCCGAGGTCGACGCCGGGACGCCCGTGTAGCGCGATTCGATCTCCTCGGGGTAGTCGCGGCCACTCGTCCGCAGCACCGCCGGGTCGTCGGGAGGTGTCACGCTGGTCGCGCTGTATGTCGTTCCGGCAGGCAGTGGTCGCTCGGACGTGACTGCGCCGTACTCGGTGACCATCACGTCGTCACGGGACACCGACTTCGGCCGCCAGACGGTCGGGAGCGACGTTGCGGACTTGGCCAGTTGTACCTCGTAGTCGACCGTCGTGTCGGCCATCCCGTCGACCGCCATCGGTCCCTGATAGGCCTGTGGGTCCGCACGCCCGTCCCACCCCGTCCCGGTGTAGGTTTCGTACGCGCCGGTCCGCCAGTACGCCGGTTCCGAACTCGTGACGGTGAAATGCGGCTCCGTGTCCTGTGACTGGTACGGACTGTCGCCGCTGTTGAGCGACCCGCCCACGCTGGTCTGGCTCCCCGGGTTCAGCGCGCCGAGTTGGCCGCCGCTGCCGCCGGCTGCGGTCCCGCCGGCCTCCCCGAACGGGTTCTCCTGCGGAAGCGGAATAAGCGATTCAATCGGGCTCTGTGTCCCACCGGGTGCCAGAACCGGGAGCGTCGCCGTCGCCAGCACCACGGCGACGACACACACGGCAGTGAGGAGGACACGGAGGTAGTCCCGGTCTGCCGATACGTCGTCGAACGGCGAGTCGTCGGAGCCCACGTCGGATTGTCGTACTGTCCCGGCGCTGTCGGCATAAATCTGCTGTCAGCGTGGGAGGACAGTGACTCCGACGTGCCGGCTGTAAGATATAAACCGTCGGCGGGGCAACCGGAGAGCAATGACCGACGACGAGGAGACGGTCCAGTGCTGGCTGGTCGAACGCTCCAGTTTCGGCGACGAGCGCATGGTGACACTCATCTACGCGCCTCCGGCGGGCGACCGCCACCTGACCAAGCAGCTCTCGCCGAACCTGCTCAGGCGCAAACGGATTACGGCAGCCGTCGACGTCGAACCCGAGCGGCTCGAACCGGTAAACGACGAGGAGACACAGGAGCGCTACGCCACGGAGGCCCAGCGGATGGCCGAGCGCCACGACCCCGACGCCGAAGTGTAAGCGGGCGTTTCGACAGCTACGGCCCGTCTATCGAGTTTTTTGATTGATACCTGGAACACGAAAGACTATACAGGCGGCCGTCACAAACCGGCCGTATGGCAGCGATAGAACTGGATGGCGTCACCAAGCAGTTCGGGAGTCTCACCGCGCTGCAAGGGGTCGACCTCACCGTCGAGGAGGGCGAAATCTTCGGCTTCCTCGGCCCGAACGGGGCCGGGAAGTCGACAACGATCAACATCCTCCTTGATTTCGTCCGCGCGACCGACGGGTCGGCGACGGTACTCGGCCACGACATCCACGAAGAACCGAAGCGAATCCGTGCCCGCACTGGAGTCCTCCCCGAAGGTTACGACGTGTACGACCGGCTCACCGGTCGGCAACACCTCTCCTTTGTCATCGAATCGAAAGACGCCGACGAAGACGCCGATGCACTGGCCGAACGGGTTGGCATCGCCGACGCCATCGACCGCAAGGCCGGCGGCTACTCCAAAGGGATGCAACAGCGCCTCGTGCTGGCGATGGCGCTCGTCGGCAAGCCCGACCTCCTCATCCTCGACGAGCCGACGACCGGACTTGACCCGAACGGCGCACGGCTGATGCGTGAAATCATCCGCGAGGAGAACGAGCGCGGCGCGACTGTCTTTTTCTCCAGTCACATCCTCGGCCAGGTTGAGGCCGTCTGTGACACGGTCGGCATCCTCCAGAACGGCCGCCTCATCGCGAAAGACAGCGTTGCCGGACTTCGCGAGGCCGCCGCCGGAGACACCGTCCTCCGTGTGACGCTTTCCGACGGCGACGGCACCGACGCCGCAGTCGCGGCTATCGAGGGGCTCGACGAGGTGTCGACCGTGACTGCGGACGGAACCACGCTCACCGTCGGCTGTGACAGTGACGCGAAGATGGCCGTCCTCAACGCTGTCGAGGAAAGCGGGAGCGAGGTCGCCAACTTCGAGACCGAGGAGGCCTCGCTCGATGAAGTGTTCGCCGCCTACACCGAGCAACAGGAAGAGCAGGCGGAGGTCGACGCATGAGCGCCGAACAGAACCCGGTCAAGCGCCTCCTCGGAGACATCGATACGAGCATCAAGAACTCCGAGTTCGCCGACTGGTACCCAATCTCGAAAAAGGAGTTCCGTGACACGGTCCGCTCGCCGTGGATCTGGGTCCTCTCGCTCATCTTCATCGTGCTGTTCGCCCTGCCGGCGGTGCTGGGCCTGTATTTCAATATCGGCCAGCAGTTCGCCGAGGCCGGGGCGTCGCTGACGACGGACGCGTACGTCCGCTTTGCACTGCCGATTGCAGCACCGCTGCTTCCCGCTGTGGCAATCGTCATCGGCTACGCGGCGATTGCCCGCGAGAGCGAGCGCGGCTCCCTGAAGATACTGCTGTCGCTCCCGTACACGCGCGGCGAGCTGCTCGCCGGCAAGTTCGTCGGCCGGAGCGCGATCACGCTCATTCCGGTCACGGTCGGGTTCCTGACGACCTTGCTGGTGTTGCTCCCGTCAGAGATCGAGATTGCGTGGGAATCGTTCCTGCTGTTCGCGCTCGCCACGATGACATACGGCGTTGTGTTCACGGCGTTCGCAATCGGCCTCTCGGCGGCGCTGAAGACCGCTCGGCGGGCGATGGCGGCGTCGCTCGGAATCTACGTGTACCTGCAGGTGTTCTGGTCGAACCTCGGGGCCGGCCTCGGGAACCTGCTGTCGGACCACGCGAACATCGACCAAGTGACCCAGCTACACGTCGAACTGTTCGTCTCGCTGCTGAGTCCCATCGCGGCGTACCGCACGCTCGTCCAAGAGGTACTACAGGGCTCGCCGATCCGCTCGCGGCTCCTCCTCACGTCGAACCCGCAGGTGACGTGCGAGGAGATGCTGGGTGGAACGCTCGAAGTGACACAGGCCGGTGCCGAGTGTGCTAACGCCGCCTTGCCGCCCCAGTACAGCACTGTCGCGGTCATCGGCTATCTCCTGTTGTGGCTGGTCATCCCGCTGGTCGCCGGCTACTACGTCTTCGAGAACAAGGACCTCTGAACGGCCAGTAACACAACAGTATTATTCGGAGAAGGTGACGTACTACTGTGCCTCCAGAGTGGGCCTGTAATCACTGTAATTTCGTGGCCGTGGCGGGGACATCTCGGGACCTGATCCGTCGGATTCGAAGCCACCAGCGTCAAGCAGGCGGCAGCCTTCTCTTGCATGAGTCACCGAATAGCGATCAGGCACAGGATACGTGTGTTCGACATCTTAGTGCGAACGGGTCCGCTAACACGGGCGTGCTTATTGTTACGAAGTCACCGGCGCTGAAACTCAAGACGTGGCATCACAATGTTGGGGACTGGCCACAGCGACTCGAAATCCTCACACCCAACATGGCAGCGCAGCTTCCGGCAGAAGATATCGTCAACGATGAGGATTTCATCGACGGGCCGCTGGGAGTCACCGAACTCACGTCGGCTGACCTGAAGGGGCTTGCAAAAGAGATTGACGACATACTAACTGACCTCGATAAAGCAGTTGACAATCTCACCGTTTGTGTTGAAAATATGACAGAGGTCGCCAATTCGTTCGGGCCGCAGCCGGTGTTCAAGTTCACGCATGCGCTGAACGGTCGGTTCAGAAGTCTCGGGGCGTACGCACACTGGCACTACAAACCGGACACACAAATCGAGTCATCGAACCACCTGTTCAGGCAACTGTTCCAGCTACTGCACGAGACGCGGTCCGAAAAGAGTCACTTCGAAGTGCTCTAGCCAAGGTCCAATAGCATTCGATACCACAACCAGCGTCCGCACCACAGGGGGCAGGTCTGCACTCAACCGCCGCCCTCACAACACGCCCGCATCGGCCAACAGTGCCTCGAACTCGTCCTCGCTGAGCGTTTCCACGTTGTACTCTTCAGCGTCGTCCTGTTTTCGCTGGCCGGGGCTGTCGCCCAGCACCAGATAGTCCGTGTTGCCGGAGACGCTGCTCGTCGCTGACCCGCCGTTTCGCTCGATCAGTTCCTGCGCGTCGCTGCGAGTGTACCCGTCGAGCGACCCAGTGAAGACAAACGTCAGCCCGGTGAGAGCGTTGCCGCCGGTTTCTTCGGCGGCCTGTGGGTCGACGTGGTCGAGCAAGCGGTCGATGACGGCGCGGTTGCCCTTGCCCTCGAAGAACTCCACGATTGAGCGAGCGACGGTCAGACCCACGTCGGGGACCGTCTCGAACGCGTCGGTATCGCCCTCGTCGGCAGCGTCGAGTATCGCCTCGAACGTACCGAACTTCTGTGCAAGGTTTCGGGCCGTGACAGTCCCGACTTCAGGGATACCCAGCGCGACGAGGAAGTCCGCGAGTGGTGGCTCCCGAGCGCCGTCCATCCCGTCGACGAGGTTCTGAGCGCTGGTCTCACCCCAGCCCTCCAAGTCAGTAAGCTCCTCGACAGTGAGTTCGTACAGGTCCGCGGGGTCCGAGACGAGGCCGGCAGCAAGGAGTTGTTGGACGGCCTTCTCTCCTAGGCCCTCAATGTCCAGCGCATCACGGCTGGCGTAGTGCTCGACGCTGCGTTCGCGCTGGGCGGGGCAGGTCAGCCCGCCGGTACAGAACGCCATCGGGCCGTCGCGCTCAACCGGGCTGTCACAGGCCGGGCAAGTCTCAGGAAACTCGAAATGGCCGTCGCCGTCGTCGTCAAGCACTTCGACGACATCCGGAATGACATCGCCGGCTCGCTTGATGCGAACGCGGTCACCAACGTCAACGCCGAGGTCAGCAATGAGCGACGGGTTGTGAAGCGAGGCACGAGAGACAGTAACGCCACCGACCTCGACGGGGTCCATGAGCGCGACGGGGGTGAGCCGTCCGGTCCGGCCGACCTGCACCACGATATCACGCACCGTCGTCTCCTCCTTGCGGGCCGGGAACTTGTAGGCGAACGCCCAGCGCGGGGCGCGGGAGGTCGATCCGAGTTCGTCGCAGGCGGCCATGTCATCGACCTTGATAACGACGCCGTCGATCTCGTAGTCGAGGTCGTCGCGGGCCTGCTGCTGCTCGTTCCGGTAGTCGATTGCGGCGTCGATATCGTCAACGATAGCGGTTCGGTCACAGACCCGGAGTCCCCACTCGGGGAATCGGTCGTGCATCTCGCTGTGGCTCTCGAAGCTGACCGAGGCATCGAGGACACCAAAGAAGAACACCGATAGCGGGCGCTCGGCGGTCACCGAGGGGTCGAGCTGGCGGAGCGTCCCGGCGGCGGCGTTGCGGGGGTTCGCGAAGGGGTCTTCGCCGCGTTCGACACGCTCACGGTTGAAGGCCGTGAAGGCGTCCCGCGGGATGTACACCTCGCCGCGGACGGCCAGGAAGTCGGGGTAGTCACCGCGCAGCCGTTGGGGAACGCTGGCGATGGTTCGGACGTTCTCGGTCACGTCCTCACCGACCTCGCCGTCGCCGCGGGTCGCGGCCCGCTGGTAGACGCCATCTTCGTAGACGATCTCGACGGAGAGGCCGTCGAACTTCGGCTCGCAGAAGTATTGCACGTCGTCAGTGTCGAGTCCGTCTCGGACCCGCTCGTCGAACTCCCGCACGTCCGCTTCCTCGCCGCCCTGGTCGATAGACCCCATCCGGGCGACGTGTTCGACATCGGGGAGTTCGTCCAGTGGCTCGCCGCCGACACGCTGGGTCGGACTCCCGTCAGTGTCGAGGTCGAACGCCGATTCGAGTCGCTGGAGCCGGGTAAACAGCGCGTCGTAGGCCCGGTCGCCGATGACCGGGTCGTTCTCGACGTAGTACCGGTAGTCGTGATGGCGGATGGCCTCTCGCAACTGGGCGGCTTGCTCGCGAGCGGTCTCGGCGTCCACGTCCTCGACGGACTCGAACTCGGTCCGCGGATCGGAGATGTAGGGGTTCCCGGCGACATCCTCGGCAGTGGTCATGCTGACCCAGAGTTACGTCTCGGATACAAAAACGGCTCTGCTCCGACCCTCGGATCGGGAGAACAACAGACGAAAGCTGTGAGTGCGTTTCCTACGCCGCCACTGTCCGGTATGACGAGACAGAGATGGTGCAGAAATTCTGGTTATCGACCGATGCTGGATTTGGGGGCCTTGATGACGAGTTCCCCGTCGCTTCGGACAGTGATCGAGTGATCGGCATATTCAAACGAGATACTGACAGGTGTCGAACGGTTCGAGGAGTCGATAAGCGAGTCGAGCGCTTCGGGGTCGACAGTCTCGTACAGCGGTGCGAAATCGGTCTGTTCCCGCCCGGTGAGGGCGGAGATATACTCAGTCACGGCCGCACTCGGTCGAGTCTCGGTCCAGTCGAGCTGTTTTCTGGTCACGTTCATCGGTCTTGAGGTGTCGCTTTCCGTACTCCGCCTGTTACTTTTACTCATGCGGTTTGTCTATCTACATCAAAGTAGCAAGCAGTAATATAGTCTTCCCAGCATTATCAAACTGTGAAAACGCCAAGTGGTGGCCGCTGAATCCTCCAATTCAAGCTATAGACCCGGTCTTCGTCGGTTTTCACCTGCGTTACAGATCGGCGACGTCTTCGATTGCGTCGGTTAGCTCCTTGATGCTCTCGACGGTGTGTTCGCCCATGTGTCCGATACGGAAACTCTCCTCGCTGATGTCGCCGTAGCCGCTGGAGAACACCATGTCGTACTCCTCGGAAACGGCCTCGACCGTCTCTGCGACGTTGATGTCCTGCGTGTTCTCGATGCAGGTCACCGTCTGGGACTCGTAGCCGTCCTCGGGATACAGGTCGAAGTGCTCGCGGGCCCACTCGCGGGTGTACTCGGCCATCTCCTGATGGCGCTGGTCGCGGGCGTCGTGGGTCTCATCGAGCATGTGTTTCATCTGCTTGCGGTAGGCGAGCATGAGCGGAATCGCCGGCGTGGAGTGAGTCTGGCCCTTCCGGTCGTAGTAGTCGAGCGTGCGCTGGAAGCCGCCGTACCACGACGCCGAGTCCTTCTCCAGTTCCCGCTCGTAGGCGGCGTCGCTGACAGCACAGACGGCCAGTCCGGGCGGCATAGCGAAGGCCTTCTGCGTGGACGTGAAGATGGCGTCGATGCCGTGGGCCTCGATGTCGATCTGATCGCCGCCGAGACAGGAGATAGCGTCGACGATGAAGTAGGTGTCCGGGTACTCCGCGACCACGTCGCCGATTTCCTCGATTGGGTTGCGGACGCCGGTCGAGGTCTCGTTCATCACGGCCCCGACGGCGTCGTAGTCGCCGGATTCCAGCGCGTCGCGGATGTCGTCGGGCTTGACCGCCTGGCCCCAGTCGTACTCGATGCGGTCGACGTCCTTGCCCAGTCGCTCGGCGACGTTGGCCTGGCGCTCGCTGAACGCGCCGGAGGTCGGCACGAGCATGCTGTCCTCGACTAGGTTCAGCGTCGTCGACTCCCAGAACTCCGTGCCCGACGCCGTGAGCACGATAACGTCGTTGTCGGTCCCGAGGAACTCCTTCGTGTCCTCGACGATGGTGGTGTAGAGGTCGGTCATCCGGTCCATCCGGTGGCCGAACATCGGCTCGGCCATCGCCTCGATAACGTCCTCCCGCACCTCTGTCGGCCCCGGAAGATACAGCGTCTTGTCCTGATACTCGTCTTTGTATTCGCGTTTTTCGGTCACAGAACCACCTGTAGTAGGTACACTCTCGAATCCGGGAGGCATGGTAGTTTTGATACCAAGCGAACCGGCAAGCGCCCTGACGCGGGCGGACCGCTCACGGAGAAAACACTCAGATACCGATTGTACCCTCCACGAAGTATTTATCAGTTGAACAATCACGTTCGAACATGGGTCGCCACACCCAACTCACAGATGCCCAGCGAGCGGCTGTTGCCGATAGAGCGGTCGAACAAGTCGCCGACACGCTGGTCGAGATGCACGCCGACTCGCAACTGAGCCAGCGCAAACCGCTCAGCGACGACGATACCAGCGGATACCGTACATGACCAGCCCGGCGTAAATCGCCGGCCCAACCAGAACTGTCGCGCTGGTCGCCACCATTCCACTGAACAGATATCCGAGGAACACGTCGATAAACACCAGCAGGAAGGGGGCGAGCGCAAGTGCCTTCCCGCCGGTTCTGAGCGCCGCGTCGAACGTCGGCTGTGTCGCAGCAATCGCTCCGACGCCGGCGACGACAAGGAGATACAGCGCAGCGCCCGGAGGCGAGACGAGTGGGAGCGTGAACAGGGCGATACCGGCGAGGACGACCCCAACGATTGTCGACCCGTTGTCGCTCTGGGTGAGTGCGTTCTGGATACCGTCGAGGTCACCGGCGTTGAGTGCCGCTTCAAGATCAGACGTGGTCTGACTGCCGCCGGCGTCGAGAACCGTCGTCCCGGTTCCGGCGTCGACCGGGCTATCGAAGTCCCGACCGCAGTGCATACACCACGTCGCGGTCGCACTGACTTTCTCCGAGCAGTGAGGGCAGCGGGGATCGGCGGTCATACTGTCATGTTCGAGGGCGCACAGTTAGCGGTTACGGGGGGAGAATATACACGTCTACACAGTAAACGGGAAGTATGGATTGGGTCGCACGGGCCGAGAGCCTCCTGTACGACGGCGAGGCAATCGAAGCGGACGTTCGGCTGGACCGTGGTGGCGTCGTCGTGACGAGTCACCGCGTTCTCGTGTTCACGCCGGACCGCGAGGGATCGAACTACCGGCAGGTCGACCGACCCAACGTCGAGGGCGTCGACGCCACCACGAGCGGCGACTGGTCGTTCCTCGAACTCGGCGTAAAGGCGCTGGTCGTGGGTATCGTGCTGGTAGCTGCCGGGATGACCGTCAGCCTCGATAGCCTCGTCGGCAACGTCTCACTGGACAGCGGCGGTGCTGCGAGTGCCGTCGGCATCGGCGGGATGCTCGGGATGCTCCAGACGATGCTGACGCTGATGGCGCAACTTGACGACCTAATGCGACTGTTTGGCGGTCTTGCGCTGGCCTTTGCCGCCGTTGTTCTCGGAGTCTATCTCTGGAGTCGCGACCGCTTGCTCGTCGTGCGTGTCGCCGGTGACGACGACATCGAACTGGCCGCACCAGACGACGAGAGCGTCGTCGAGCGGATCGAAGCCGCCATCGTTCCGGGAACACCCACTTCCGATGCCGAAGAGACGACACAGCCGCCTGACGACCCGCTCCCGTGACGTTCAACCCCGCCGAGTACCAACGCTGAGCCAATGGACGCCGACGAGGTCCGAGAACGCGCGGGGTCGTTGCCACGGGAGCCCGGCGTGTACCTGTTTGAACAGGGCCGGGACGACACGCGCCGAGTCCTCTACGTCGGAAAAGCCGTCGACTTGCGGGACCGCGTGCGCTCCTATGCCGACCCGCGCAGCGAGCGCATCGCCAAGATGGTCGAGCGGGCCGGGACCATCGACTTCGCCGTCACCGACACCGAGACACAGGCGCTGTTGCTCGAAGCGAACCTCATCAAGCGCCACCGGCCGCCCTACAACGTCCGGTTGAAAGACGACAAGTCATACCCGTTGGTGCAGTTGACCGACCATCCCGTCCCTCGAATCGAGGTGACGCGCGACCCGGCGGACGGCGCGACCGTCTACGGGCCGTTCACCGACAAGGGTCGGGTCGAAACGGTGGTGAAGGCCCTGCGGGAGACCTACGGACTACGGGGGTGTTCCGACCACAAGTACAGCAATCGGGACCGGCCCTGTCTGGACTACGAGATGGGCATCTGCACCGCGCCCTGTACCGGCGAAATCAGCGAAAGCGACTACGCCGAGGACGTGGAAGCGGTCACGCGGTATTTCGAGGGCGAGACCGGCGTGCTCGCGGACCCGCTCCGACGCGAGATGGAGGCCGCCGCCCAGTCCCAGGAGTTCGAGCGCGCCGCGAACCTCCGGGACAAGCTCGGGGCCGTCGAGGCGCTCCACGGCGAGGGCGACACCGCCGTCAGCGACTCCGGTGGGTACCAGACGACGGACGTGCTGGGGGCCGCTATCGAGGGCGAGCGGGCCATCGTCGCCCGGCTCCACGCCGAGGGCGGCAAGCTCGTCGAGCGGGACCGGCACACGCTCGAAGCGCCGGACGGCGAAGGAACCGCTGGCGTGTACCGGGCGTTCATCCCGCAGTACTACGCCGAGCGGGAGCTACCCGACCGGATTCTCTGTGCCGAATCCCCCGCCGACCCGGACATCGAAGCATGGCTTGAGAGCGAGGGCGTCATGCTTGGGGTGCCCGGGGCCGGCCGAGAGGCGACGCTGGTCGACCTCGCGCTGAAAAACGCCCGTCAGCGCGGCGGGACCGACGACGAGACCGGCCGACTTGCCGACGCGCTGGGCATCGACCGCCCGAACCGCATCGAAGGGTTCGACGTGAGCCACGCCCAGGGCCGGTCTGCCGTCGGGTCGAACGTCACCTTCGTCGACGAGACGCCCAAGAAAAGCGACTACCGGCGGAAGAAGCTCACCGAGCGAAACGACGACTACGCGAATATGCGCGAACTCCTCCGCTGGCGGGCCACGCGTGCCGTCGAGGAGCGGGACGACCGCCCGGACCCGGACCTGCTGCTCATTGACGGCGGTGACGGCCAGCTCGGGGCAGCTCGCGACGCTCTCGCCGAGACCGGCTGGGACGTGCCGGCCGTCGCGCTCGCGAAAGACGAGGAGCTGGTCATCACGCCCGACCGCGTGTACGACTGGGACGACGACGCCCCGCAACTCCACCTGCTCCAGCGGGTTCGTGACGAAGCACACCGCTTTGCCGTCCAGTACCACCAGACGCTGCGGGACGACGTGTCGACGACGCTGGACGACGTGCCCGGCATCGGCCCCGAAACGCGGAAGCGACTGCTCCGGCGCTTCGGCAGCGTGGATGGCGTCAAAGCGGCCTCCGACGAGGAACTGACAGCTATCGACGGTATCGGCGAGCAAACCGCGGAGACGATTCGGACCAGACTGCAGTGATTTCGTATAGCGAGTAACGGTTTATTTTTGAAAGGGTCGGGCTCACCCGTACTCCGACAGGGAGACGACGAGAAAGGCGTTACGGCCCGTATTGGCCACCTACGGCTCGACAACCGAGTTCCGGAGCGTTCCGACACCCTCGTAGGTTATCTCGATCGTGTCGCCGGGCGCGACAGTCCCCGGGTTGGCCGGGCTACCGAAGGCGACGACGTCGCCGGGGCGGAACGTGAACCGCTCCGAGAGGTACGCGACCACCTCGTGGGGACCGAACAGCATCTCGCTGGTGTTGGCAGACTGGCGGCGCTCGTCGTTGATGTCGGTGTACATGTCGATGCTGGTGGGATCAACGTCGGTCTCGATCCACGGCCCCAGCGGCCCGGAACCGTCGAAGGCCTTTCGCGCGGTTCGGCCCTGCTGGTCCAGCGCATCGACATCGTTCAGGACCGTGTATCCCCTGACCGCGTCGGGAACGTCGGCCGGGTCGAGGTCGTGACAGCGCTTGCCGATTACGGCGGCCAGTTCACCGGCGTAGGTGAGCTCATCGGTGAACGGCGGGTAAGGAATGTCCTGCTCATGGGCGAGTAGCGCCGCCGGCGGCTTGATGAAGAAATCCGGCTCCTCAGGCCGGTCGTAATCCATCTGGTCGTTCGTAGCGGCGTAGTTCCGACCGACGCAGTACAGCGCGGTCGGATCACACGGCGGGAGCAGTCGTCCATCGCGGCCGACCACGTACTGTCCATCGTCAGCGTGGACGACACCGTCAACGTATTCGCCGGTGACCGGTCCATGGTCCGTCAGCAGTCGCGCGATTCGCATACGGGGTGGTCGAGAGCCGGTCAAAAAGGCGTGTCGGCTACAGTGTGCACCGATCGACGGCTATCATCGTTCTCACGGCCGAGAACGCTTGTCTGTCGACGTTTCAGCCGAGAGTCGACCAGTTTTTGTGACTGAAAATAAATTCAATATCGCTATATCAAATATCTCGAGAAGAATAGTTGAGACCGAGCGTCCCAATGCATAGCCACCAGGCCAGTTGCTTGGTTTGCGATCAAGCCGTATGACACTCAGGACACTCCGCGTACGAATGCAACAGTTACACTGAGGAGAAGTACGACTGACCGAAACGAAGCATGTCGCGGTCAAATTCTTCTGGATCGTCAACTCGGAAGTGAAAGAGCTGGTTTCGCATATCCCCTATTTCAAGCACTAACTCGCGAATTACGTCCTGTTGGTCGTCGAAGAGTGATTCAAACTCCTCCCAGTGAATCGAAATGAACTGGGCGTAGTGTGCGTAACTACAGTGCTCGATTGACGCCGGTGTAGGCAGTGGGTGTTCCTCGTCGAACGTTTCGCCCAACTGCTCCGACAGCGAATCCCCGAACACTCGCGTGAAAACATCACGCAACTGCATTTCGATGGACTCGATCAACAGAAACGGCTCGAGCATCTGTTTCAGTCGCGTCAAGAGATCGTAGTCGGTCAGAATCCGCCACTCGTCGTCTCGATCGACTATGATGTACGTGTACTCCGCGAGTGCATCGAATACGGCGAGCAGATTCTCGTCCTCGCTGATGGTGTGTGCATCTTCGACGGCCGCTCCGACCGAGATCTTATCGAGCGTTTTGTGTCCGACCTCCAGCCGCTGGAATGCAAGGAGGGTCCGGACCACGGACCTGTAGGTGACAATCCCGACGAGTTCGCCGTCACGTTCGACACCGATCTGGGTGTAGCTGTTCTCGAACATCTGACGGAGTGCCGATTCGAGCCCGAGGTCGTATTCGACGGTCTGGAGGGTATTCTCGATAGGTAAATCGGCGATTGTGTACATGGATGATAGGAACGTTGGTCCGTAGCCAACTATGCGTTTCCGTCCGTATCCAAACAACCGCTGTGTCCATGTTATTCAGTAGTCCGAGAAAGTTGATTGCATTGGTCTTTAGTTAGGCCTCCCACACACTTCGTTGTAGTGCTGAGGGCCAGCATTTCAAGCCGGCTCGTGTGTCACCTTTGACCTGGACGATTTTGACAGGCGAGAGACCCTCTCATCAGCATCCGGTGGTTCGTAAGAGTATTTCTCTTGACGTTCAATTCTGGATGGCGGACGAAGCGCAAACCAATACCACCCAGCGTGGAAATTCGATGGTCGACGGAATAGATCCGACTGAAACGAGACGATCGGTGCTTACTGACGGAGCCACCACCACCCGCTCACAATCACGACTGCCGCGAGTACGGCCACACCGACGACGAAGGCAGTATCGCCGCCCGGACCCGACGGTTCTGCGATGGTTACTGCTACGAGCGACGGTTCCATCCGGATCATGTCACCGTTGGTCGTCTCGACGGTCGCGTTGAGCGCGACGGCGTGGGTGCTCTCGACTGCGGCCTCCGAGACCGAGAGTTCGAAGCCGAGCGTCGCGGTCTCGCCGGGGTCGAGCGCGCTGACGAACGCGCTGGGGGATTCGCTGGTGAACGGCGGGGCCGTCGCGAGGCTGACTCGTACGTCTTCGAGGCGCGCGTCGCCGACGTTCGTGACGCGGACGCTGAGCCTGTTGCTCGTGTCGATGCCGTAGCTGGCGTTCACCGCCTCGAACGCGAGGCGGTCGGGCTGGGGTACGACATCACCGCGGAATTGGAGCGGCGTGCTCTGTCTGTCGGCACCGCTTGGCCCCTCGTAGCGGACGGTCACGTCGAACGGGCGGGGACCGGCCGCAGCTGTCGGGGCGACTACCGCGTCCAACGAGAACTCAGCCGTGGAGCCAGTCTCGATATCGCCGAGGGCGTACGTCGTCTCCGTGAACCGGACGTTCGGCGATGGAGAGGAGATCACGACCACGACATTGCGTGCCGGCGTGGGGCCGCGGTTGACGACCGTCCCGCGCACCCGCCCCTCCTCACCGACAGTCATCGAGACGTCGGGGTCGCGGACAGCGAAGTCAGGGTCGGGCGCGACGGCCACCCCGATGCTCGCTGGCCTGGCCGACGCGTCAGCACCCCGGTCGGTCCGGTAGTCGACGGCCGCGTCGAGCGTGTAGGTCCCGCCCGCCGTGCTGGGCGGCGCGGCCACGTCGAAGGTAAACGTCCGCTCGGCCTCGGACGGCCAATCCCCGACAAACCGAGTGCTCGCATCCCCTCCGTCAACGGCAAGTGCCCCACCGGCCGATCGGAGGGCGAGCGTGGCCTCGTTCGTCCACGACCCGTCGTTCCGGAGCGTGACCGCGAGAGTTCCCGACCCGCCGGCCGCTACGTCGCTTTCCACGTCGGTGACGACGAACTGGCGGTCGGTCTGTGGTTCAACGCCGACGACGCTGGACGCGTCGGTCTGCCGGACGCCGCGGTCGTCGTCGAACGCCGTTGTCACCCGAAACGGGTACGTCGCGTTCGTCGCCGTCTCGGTCGCCGCGACCACGTAGGTGAGCGTCTGTTGTTGCCCGGGTGCCCACGCGCCGGCGTACTGGCTCGACGTTCCCGACGACCCGACGCGGACGTCGGGGTCCAGCGAGTCGAGTGAGATAGCCGTCTCGTTCGCCGCCTTTGAGCGACGATTGGTAGTCAAGGTACTCGCGGCCCGTAACCTGTTCGTCAAGGCCTGGATCGCCTGGCAGATACCCGATTTCAGCCTTCGCTTCGAGGAGTTCGTCTTCGTCGCGAACGTCATGGCCGAGCACCGTCGCGGTTCCCTCGGTCGGCGACTGGAAGCCGAGCAAACTGCGAATCGTCGTCGTCTTTCCCGCGCCGTTCGGCCCGAGGTAGCCGAAAATCTCGCCCTCTTGAACGGTGAACGTCAGGTCATCGTTGGCCCGAACGTCGCCGTAGTGTTTGCTCAGCTCCGATACCTCAATCGCCGCCATGGGCGCAAATGACGGCAAGAGAATATAATATTTTGTACGAGTGGGGTATTTTTACAGTTGTAGGTGGCCGGTTGCTCCGCCTGCCTGCGAAGTTTTGAACGCCATTATCAGACCTGGTTGAGAGAGTACTCCGGTGTTTTTGAGCTGTGCCACGTTTCATTGGAAGCGTACCTGTCAAATATCTTTGTATTGATGGTTTCGTATAGGATGTTCTTCGGAATACGGTATTGAGGTCGGTTAGGCTATCAAATGCGAGTCAATATGGGAGAAAAGAGACTCTCTTGCTCGTACTGCTGCGGCTTCACGGTTGGTTGTGAGACGGGTGTACATGGTTCCTTTGATCACCGCCAGAATGTGCTCGGCCTCTTGCGCCGGGTCAACGTCTCGGAACACATTTGTGCGGACACCACGGCGGACGGTCGTTTCGATGATTGTTGCGAGTCGGTTGTCGATCTCGGTGAACTGCTCGCGGAACGCCTCCTGTTCTAGCGCTTGCGGAGAAATAGTGACTAATACGCAGTGAAGCTGGCGTTTCTCCTTTTTTAACTGGCTCGGTAGGAGTGTCGTTATGATGTGGTCAAGGTCTTCTTTCGGATGGTCGCCGATGGTCGTATTGATTGTCGATTCGAATCGATCGATAGAAAACTTGAGAAACTCGATTAGTAGAGCGTCTTTTGAGTCATAGTAGTGATATATCGTCGATTTAGCTTTGTCGAGTTCGTCCGAAATGAGCGATATCGAGAGTTTAGCGTAGCCACTCTTAACTAGTGCTTGGTGCGTTGCATACATGATTTCTCTCTCGGTGGCACCCAGTGTGTCACTATGGTCAGTCATCTGAACAGTCTCTCCCTAGTTGGTTGCTACGGTACCACCGTAGCCCGGTCTCCCCGAACCACACACTCTTCGGGCCAGAACTAGACCATCCGATTTGGTCGTAACAGGCCACGAGTATGGGCAGAAGGGAGCCCATTAGTTCGGACTCCATGTTGAGCGCGACGGAAGCAGTGTTTCGAGCGTGTCCCGACTATTGTCCCAGATGACAATCGATGTCGGGAGGACCAGTATGGACGCGATGAACGAATAAAGGACGCTGAGGGCGATCAGCAATCCAAACTGGCCAAGGATCGGAACAACCGCGAGGACAAGCACTCCGGTACCGGACGTTGTGGTGACCATGCTGCCCGCCAGTGCGCCACCAGTTCCACGGACGCTGATGTCGAGCGCTTCAAGCAACCCGGTGTCGCCGCGGTACTCCTCGGAGAACCGATGCACGAGGTGTGCGGAGTAATCGATACCAAGCCCGATTCCGATCGATAGTGTCGTTCCGGTGAGGACGTTGAATGGAATATCCAGATACCGCATTGTCGTCGCCAAGGCGGCAATAGTGAGCAGTATCGGTACGAGATTCGCAACCCCCAATCCGGGACGACGTTCAAGTAGCCAGTAGGCGAAAAGCAGGAACGCTGCAGATGCAAGAATTGCGAGAGCCAGGCTGATATACGCTGATTCTGCGATTACATCAGATACAGCTTTTAATACCACAACACTGCCAGTTGCGGTCGCCTCCATCCGAAATTCGTCTGCAACGGCTCTCGTATCGTCTGTCACTTCCTGTTGACTTGCATCAGACTCGACAGAGTATACGATGCGCGTTCGCGCGTAATCGTCAGTCATATACGATTCCGCGCGGTCACCGTACGGCGAATCATACAGCGCGTTGTAGATGGTCGGAAGATTCTGGTCAGGCACACCGTTACCGTTTTGATCGTTCTGTGCGACGAGTTGACGGAACTCCGGCGAAGCTCGCTCGTACCGATTAATCACGGTAAGGATACTTGTCGTGTCTGCACTCCCGCCAGCTGTAACAAAGGAGTCGGGTGGATCCTGATTCGCCCGGTGAATCTCCTCTAGCGCTGTTCCGTCCTGTAAGGACCCTTCAACATATATCGTTACTGTGTCACTCTCACCGCTTTCGAAGGTGTCTTCAAGATAATTTATCTGTTTCGTGACGGTGTACTCGCTCGGAGCCACAGCTTCCGGCAGAACCTCAACGTATCCGGGATTCTCCTCCGGTGGGAGGAAGTCTTCAGTGGTGAATCGGGTATCAATCCCAGTTCCATACGCTCCCATAGCTGCCGTAGACACCAGTACGAGGGCAAAGAATATGTACGGGGCTCGGCGGGCGATTGTCACGCCGACGGTTAGCGACTTGCCGACTGCGGAGTCCTCAGAGCCGATTGGAGCGATACTGAATTCAGGGAGGTCGTATCGCACTCGCTGCCGGTCGATGAAGTGCTTGAACGACGGCAGGAAAATACCGAAGATGAGGAACGTGAATATGATTCCGACGCTGGCCACGAAGCCGAGGTCGCGGATCGGACCGAGCTGGCTGGTCCCGTTTGCGGCGAATCCCAGCACTGTGGTTCCTGTCACGATAAAGAACGCAGGGAGCAACTGGTCAGTTGCGGTCCGCATCGCGGGTGTTGGGTCGATGTCCTCGATCCGTTCTTCGCGGTATCGGTTCACAGCGTGAATCCCGAAGTCGATTCCGATGGCAAGAAGCAACGGCGGGACTGTGATCAACATCTGCGTGAAGGGGATACCGGCCCATCCCATGAACCCGAATGTCCACACAATCGCCATCGCAAGGGAGACCAGGCCAATGAGCAGGTCAAACGGGTCCCGGTACGCGATAATGAGGAAAAACAGAATCAGAACCACGGCGGCTGGGACAACAAGCCCCAACGAGTCGGAGATGACGCTGCTCAACTCCGCAGAGATGAGTCCACTACCAAAGACAGAGATATCACCGTCAACCGAGCTGACAATGAACTCCGCTTCCTGTTGAATGGGCGTCAGCGGTGATGACCCTTCTGTCCCAGCACTGCTTGAGACACCTGAAACCTCGTGTGTGACAGTCGTCAGTGTTGCAGATGCCGAGGGCTCTTCTCGGTTTAGATCGTTGCTGAGGAGCCCCGCAACTGCCGGCTGGCGCTCAAGTGTGGTTCGGGTGGCGGACTTAATCTCCGTCTGGGAGGCTGCTTCTACGGCATCGATCTGCTCTGGGAGTGTGTCCGCGTTCGGGTCCAGCGTCTGGGCGACTGCCTGTGCGACGCTTGTCGTCCCGACAACGTCCTGTGATTCACGCTGTGTAAGCCGGTTCTGTGCTTTCAGCATATTGAGGATAGCCGGCTTCGACAGGACGTTCTGGTCCTTTTGAATAAGCGTTGTAGAGCCAGTCCCCTCACCGAACGGTTCGCGCTCGAAGTTGTCGTTGACCTCGTCGAACGCTTCCTGTGCGGGAACGCCGTCAGTGAACTGTGATGTCCCTGAGTCGGTCGCGGTCATGCCGAACCCCGCCGACAGAATGAGGGTTGTGATGATGAACACAGCGACGACTGTCTTGTCACGGTTGACAATCCAATCGTCCAGTATGTCGATGTATTTCTGATAATCTAGCATTGTGACATAGATGTTAGCTTCAGACGGTTACTGTCGCCTGTACCAGACGACACCGCCAGCGACTGCAAGGAGTCCAATGCCACCAATCAGCCACAGTGGCGTCCCTCCGCTTCCAGACTGGTTCGTGACATCTATTGGGACACTGTAGGTGTCAGAAACCCGTTTTTCTCCATCAGGCGTCTCGTACTGGAAGTCTAGGTTGAGCGGATACGTCTTCTCCAGCGCATCACTACCCGCCGAAAGCTGGACGGAGACCGTTTCTGACTCTCCGGGTTTCAGTTCAGCAATGAACGTTTCGTCGTCACTGCTACTGAGGGGATCATTGACGAACGCCTTCCCCTCAATGCTTGTTAGCGTCTTGTCCTTCGTGTTGGTTATCGTAAACGTGATTGACCGGTCTTGGCCCACACCGAGCGTCGAATTCTGAATTTCGATGTCGAATTCATCCTGACTGCCAGCCACCTCTGAGCGGACCTCAAGCGTGTCTGCTTTGACCCTGTCACCGTTATCGTCGCGGTAGCTCACGCCGAAGTCAAACTGTCGAGCGCCTGCCTCTGCGCTGTTGGATACATCAACACCAAAGCTGAACTTGGCCGATTCGCCCGCATCGAGATCTCCGACAGCGTACTGTGACTCTTTTGGCGACAGTGTTGACTGCTGACTTTCCCATGCGATGACGACGTTTTCGACATCACGCGTACCAGTGTTTGTGATGGTTGCGCTCAGTGATCCGTCTTCACCGGCCTGCAGTGACGTTTCGATGTTGGACACGCCGAAGTTCTGTTCCGGCGCAGGACTGAGGCTTAATTGCACATCATCGTATGTGCTGGTATCGCCTTCCTGGTCGTCATACTGCACGTTGGCCGATAGCGCGTAGCTTCGGTCTTCAGCATCGGGGCTCGCCGTCGTGTCGACGCGGACGGTCCGGACTTCTCCCGGTTCCCATTCCCCCACGTAGGCGGTTGTGGATGAGCTTTTTCCAAACGTTATGTCGGCGTTCTGTGAAACAAACGTGACAGATGCATCATTAACAGTCAACGGGCCCGTGTTGCGGAGTTGTACCTCATACGTGCCCGTGTTACTGACCGCAACAGAACTACTTGAATTGACAACCGAGAACTGTTGTTCTGGGTCAGGTGCGACTGCGATGGATTGTGCTACAGATTGTGTTCGGAGGCCGTCTTCGTTATCAAATGCGACCGAGAGCTCAAAACCGTACGGCTCCGGCTCCGCAGCTTCAGCAGAACTCACGCGATAGTTGAACGTCCGGACTTCTCCCGGTTTCCACGTATCAACGAATCGTGAAGTGGCAGCGCCGCCGCTCACTGTGAGGTCCTGATTCTGTGATTCCAGTGTTACTGCAGCGTTCCGTGCGGCACTATCTCCAGTGTTTTCGACGCGAACTGCTACCGTGCCTGTAGAGTCAACGCGTGCATCCGAGTCAATGTCGGTCACATTAAACGTGGCGTCATCGGTGACGTCGATCTCGATGTCGACAGTTCTGGTTTTTCTGTCTTCGTCCCGTGACCCTGTCCCTTCAGAAATATAGCTTGTGTGCTTGTAGTCAAGTCGCAGTTGTGCATCGTACGTTCCAGAACTGGCGTCTTCGTCCACGCTGATGTCAAACGGCACTGTTACTTTCGGCCCGGCCTGTAGCGTGCCGAGACTGCGCTTCGAGTTCTTGACTGAGATAGGGGCATCGCCTGATCCGAGTGACACAGTAAGCCCCTTTGCCGTTGTTACTTCGCTGTTCAACGCCGGGTTTCGAGTGGAGCCGCTATCAAGCTCTCCGGTGTTGACCAGTGAAATTTCTATGGTCTTTTGTTCGCCCGGAGCGACTGTGTCGTCTTCAATTGTTGCCACGATATCGGGGCTCCCAACGACCGCAGCGGTTGCCGTTCCGCTGGTAATGGTAATCCCGACTACAGCCAGAAGTAGCAGTTTATACTTTGTAGAGGCCATGTTACTTGAGAATCCGTTCAAACCGCGTCTCGTTGCTAGCGACACTCCGTCTTGGAATTCTTCGTTTGTGAGTAGCCATTTCGTGCTGTTGACTAAACGTTCAATCACATATAGTGCTTTCGTATCTTCCGGGGGCCAGACGAAAACAGGTACTCAATCAAAGCCAACACTACCTTGCTATCTATCGTCTTCAACACAGTTCTACAGGCCTTATCAGACACTAATCGGTTTGAGGCAGCAGGGGGATGTATCTATGAATAGAACAAACCAGAGGACAATCCAGTGCGACCCGCTGAGACAGCGGACGACAATATGCTTAAGTTTATTGAATGTATATTCAAGAATATGGTTATCTGCAACTGTACCCGCTATCCAGTTCAATGATAGAAAATACAACCCAGATTGATGTTGTGCCCTACAGTAAGAGTCGTGAAACCGTGAGCCATTTGAACCGTAACAGACAAGCAGGAAACGGTCGAAGCAACGATGACTAACGAGATATCCTTTTTCCGGGACCCAGATGGAACTCGCGAGGAGATTCTTGAATCTACATTCTATGCATTACGTCAGCACGGGTACGCGGATTTGACTATTTCAAAGATAGGTGATGAATTCGGGAAGAGTCAGTCGCTCATATATCATCATTACGATAATAAGGACGAGTTGTTGGTAGATCTTCTGGATTATATGCTGGAGCAGGTCGAAAATCAGGTTCCACTTCCCAATCAGTCCCCTGAAGAGTATATCGAAATAATCGTCGATGAAATATTCGGCACCAGCAGCAACAGTGATGTCGAGTTTTCGCAGGCTGTAATTGAATTGCGGGCGCAAGCAGCACACGACGACGATTACAACCGCCTCTTTCGCAGGAGTGATGATTTCATTCGAAAACAAATCGCTCGTGTCATCCGGGCAGGTGTTGATGCAGGCGCATTTGATGTCGAAGACCCATCCCAAACAGCCGCGCTGTTCCACACCGTTTTAGTCGGTATTCAGGCAGAACGAATTACCAGTGATGAGGAGACTATCGACGATGTGAGAGCCGAGTTTCAGCGGTATATCGAGAACTGTCTACTCCCTGAGTAACCCTTTGACAGTCGCGCTTAACTGAGCAATTAACTGCCACCGCCAGCCGTTATGCCGCTACCGGGCATTGACTGCCAGTTCGATGCGGGTTTTATTACCAGTCAGACGAACTTTTGCCCGTATTGTGGCCAATCTATCGTATGGTTGCAACTCGTGACTCTCAACGCACTGTCTTTCGACGGATCGCACAACAGTCATACACTGAGTGGCCAGCATATGATTCGACACCACTGTACGAACGAAGTTCTCCCGCCGGCCTGGAAGGGGACATCCGAACCGTTGCCTCCACATGGTTCGACTATAAGGACCACCACTCCGTCAATGAGTTCGTATCTCACTACCCATAGCGTCTGTCGAGTTTGGGCCACATGACTGGTATTCTAGAGTAACCCAGTACGGGATGGCCCAACTGTTCCGATTATTTCTGCTCAAAGAACGTCACGGCTGGGCCCATGAAACAGCACTTCCCACATACCTCACCCAGCACCCAGAACGCCGTGAGCAGCTAGGCTTGGAGACGCTCCCGGACCAGGCGACGCTGTGGGGACGAAATCATCGGCACGAAGGAGAAAACCGACGAGTACGCCTATCAGTGGGCGACAGTCCAGCTAGTCGGGAACGCTGTCCCACTCGTATTGGATGCACGGCCTGTACGGAAAGGCGAATCACGGAAAAAGATAGTTGAGGATCTGCTGGATTCAGCGAACAGATAGGGAAGAGGTATGGAAGGCAGCGGCCATTTTCGTTGCAGATTCTACCCGCTGTGTACCTGTGGTGCGGACAGTGAAGACGATATTTACTACATCTGCTGGTCACACACCGGAAGATCGCACTTGCTGGTGTACTTCTCGATAGAATAGACAGTGACGAATAGACCCATGTTAACTCTCGATACAGGCAATAGTGTCGCCAAGTAGCACCAAATAGCAGACTTTGAGAGATTTAACGCAAAATTTGTGCTCACATTCGGCTGGTTGCCATCTGTTTTCTGTGATTGGATAGTGAAACAGTGCCATTGGCAGAATACCTTCACTGATTCGAGGGAATTGGGCCGTCCTAAGTGCATTGACTGCAATCTTCTGATATGCACTGTTTACATCGATAAACCAATATTCACTATATTAAATGTCAGGCGGTTCTTACCGGGATCGCTGGTCCAGCAGTAGCGACTGTCGACAGCGTGCCTGATAACATACATACACGTGTTATACTATGGGATAAATTTATATACGATAATTGCGCCCATCATGGATCGGTCATAGTGACGCGCCACCAGAGCGCGGATAGCACAGGACCAGGGGTGCGAACAGAAAGTAGGATTTCCAGCAACACAAGCATCGCAACGCAGCCACGCTCCGCGATGTGACACATCTGGCAACACACACATCTCGTGTTGTTTTGTTGTTTGACAGCGGTAGCTATTTTTCCGGTCTTCATCGGCATTCTGCGGTAGGTCGGTCATCGCGGCTCTGACTCTGGCGGCCCTGTTACGGTGACGACGATGCTTATTGTTCAGCGTTGTCGCCGGCGTCAGCCGTCGTTCCATACCGTCGAACGTCGCGGCACAGTGGAGGATGGGAAACGCGTAAGTATTGGGAATGAGATGATTCAAACGTATGACGCAGACGTATGAGAACTATATCGGCGGTGAGTGGACCGGAACCGGGGAGACACAGGACGTCACAAATCCAGCAGACGAAACTGACATCGTCAGCACGGTTCCGGTGGGCTCGGCGGCAGACGCCGACGAGGCAATCGCGGCCGCAGCGGATGCGACGGATAAGTGGGCCGGGATGTCTGGTCCGGAGCGCGGTGGAATCCTGCGTGAGACCGGTGAAATACTGAAGTCTCGGAAAGACAAGCTGGCGGAAACACTGACCCGCGAAGAGGGGAAGCCGCTCGGTGAAGCCGAGGGCGAGGTCCAGCGTGCGATTGATATCTTCTATTACTACGCGGAGAAGGCACGCGACTTCGGCGGAACGGTCAAACAGCCCAGCGGCGGCCGTGCCGGTCTACAGACGAAGAAAGAGCCGATGGGCGTCGCGGCGCTCATTACGCCGTGGAACTATCCCATCGCGATCCCGGCCTGGAAGATTGCGCCCGCGCTCGCGGTCGGTAACACCGTCGTCATCAAGCCTGCAATGCAGGCACCGACCGTCGCCACGATGATTATTGAGGCGTTAGACGAGGCCGGCATTCCGGACGGCGCTATCAATCTGGTCTGTGGCCCCGGTAGCGAGGTCGGTGAGCGGCTGACCACCCACGACGACGTTGATGTGGTGTCGTTCACGGGCAGTGCCTCGGTCGGCGAGCACGTCTACGAACAGGCAACGAGCAACGGGAAGCGTGCACAGGCAGAGATGGGCGGGAAGAACCCGACGGTCGTCATGCCAAGCGCCGACGTGGACAAGGCGGCTGACATCGTGGGTGCCGGGGCCTTCGGCGGAACAGGTCAGGCCTGTACGGCGACCTCCCGAGCAATTGTACACGAGGACGTGTACGACGAGTTCCTCGACGCCATCGTCGACTACGCCGAGTCCCTCGAAGTCGGAAACGGTCTCGACCGGGCCGGCATGGGCCCACACGTCAGTGAGGACGAACTCGCGGGGAGCCTAGAGTACATCGACATCGCACAGTCGGAAGGAGCAACCCTCGAAACGGGCGGCGAGGAGCTCACGGGTGGCGAGTACGACGCCGGGAACTTCATCTCGCCGGCCGTGTTCTCCGACGTTGAATCGGATATGCGCATTGCACAGGAAGAGGTGTTCGGGCCGGTACTCGCCGTCATTCCAGTCTCCGACTTCGACGAGGGTGTCGAAGTCGCCAACGACATCGACTACGGCCTCTCGGCCAGCATTGTCACCGACCGAATCGAGGAGGAAAACGAGTTCATCGAGCGCTCCGAGTCCGGCGTGGTCAAGATCAACGAGAAGACGACCGGCCTGGAACTGCACGTTCCCTTCGGCGGCCTCAAGCGCTCCTCGACGAACACCTACCGCGAGCAGGGCGACGCCGGACCGGAGTTCTTCAGCTACATCAAGACGGTGTACCGCAACAGCTAATCGAGGCGGCCACCGTCGTTGGCCCCAGAGTGTAACTTCTGTTACAGAATATTTATATTGTACTGATCTCTACACCCTGTTGCTCTTGTCAACCGCAAGAGCGAGCGTGCAAAGTCATGGTCGTGGCCCAACCGACGATAGTGGAACGGTCCCAGCATCGCCACTGTCTGTCCCGTACAGACGGTCCACTCTCGTGATGAGCGCCCTGGCGTCCGGAGCACGTTTCACTGCGTCAGAGACCCCAGCCGGGCCCGTCTGAGCGTGGCGAGAAACGAGACCGAGACTGGTATTCGGTTGGGCACAGCACCGTTTTTATCATCGGTCATTGCAGACACCCCGTGGCGACAGCGACCGGGATAGCGTTTCAAGCCAGCAACTGTCGACCGAACCGTAATCGCTCCGTAACGGCCGGCCGTTCAGTATAGCCGAACGGTTCCCGTAACGGTTGTACTGTCGTTATTCTCGATACGGAACCCGAAAGCACGGACACAGAATGGCCATAGACGGCCCGTAAAACAGCATTTGCCATTCGCAGTAGCGACCGATGGCTGTGGAATACTACTGGTTAGACTGTTAGTCTGTTCTGTAATATCGAACGATTATCTCATCCACCGGGATTTATTTACCCAAAGTATGAACGGGTATTCTCTACCCTGGGACAGCGTAAGCTGACACGGGCGTGCCAACACAAAAGATAATATCCAGCCAGGAGACGACACCGGTATGAACGTCGACGCGCTCACGGGCGGATTCGACCGTCGAGACTGGCAGGAACAGACAGAAACTGACGACCCCGTTCGGTTTGCGATGATCGGCGTCGGCTGGTGGACAACCGAACAGGCGATGCCTGCCGTCGACGCGGGAGACCTCTGTGAAACGACGGTACTGGTCAGCAGTGACCGAGAGAAGGCAGCCGATGTAGCCGCTGATTCGGAGACAGTCGAGCACGCGATCACCTACGAGGAGTTTCACGACGGGGCCGCGAGCGACGCGTACGACGCCGTCTACATCGTCACGCCGAACGCGCTCCACCTCCCGTACGTCGAAACGGCGGCGCAATTGGATAAAGCAATACTCTGCGAGAAGCCGATGGAAGCAACCATCGAGCGCGCCGAGCGGATGGTCGAGGTGTGTGACGAGCACGACGCGACGCTGATGATCGCCTATCGGATGCACACCGAGCCAGCCGTCCGGCGAGCGAAGGATCTCATCGAGGAGGGGTACATCGGCGAGCCGCTGTTCGTTCACGGCAACATGACCGAACCGATCCTCGAACTCGTCCCCGACCCCGACCAGTGGCGGCTAGACGGGGAGCTGTCCGGCGGCTGTGCCGTGATGGACATCGGCATCTATCCGCTGAACACGAGCCGATTCCTGCTGGATGCCGACCCCGTGGCCGTCCGGGGAACCGTGGCATCGGTGCAGGAGGAGTTCGCCGACGTGCCGGACGAACACGGCGCGTTCCAGCTAGATTTCCCGGGCCACATGTACGCGGTATGTACCGCCAGCCAGAACGCGCATCTCGATAGCCACATCTCCGTTCTCGGAACTGAGGGCAAGGTCCGCGTCGAACCTGCCTTCTACCCATGGGACGACCGCGCGCTCCAGCTGTCCCACGAGGGGACGACGGTCGACATCGGCTTCGAACAGATCGACCAGATGGAAGAGGAGTTCGAGTACTTCGCCCACTGTCTGCTGACCGACACCGAACCCTACGCCGACGGCGAGCACGGCCTCGTCGACATTAACACCATCAAAGCCGTCTACGAGGCCTCCGAGACGGAGTCGACGGTCACACTCGATTGAAGGCGGTGCGAGATTTTTTCACCCGGCCAGGCATAGTTCAGCGCATGGTTCAGTCAACGTGGGACGACTGGTTCGTCCGCGACGAGATAGAAGCGACAGACCCCGGCGACGGCGTCGTGATCTGGTATCTCGGCTGTAACGGGTTCGTGCTCCGCTCGCAGTCGACGACGCTGTACATCGACCCCTACTTCGGGACTGGCGACCCGCCGAACCTCATCCGCATGATTCCGGTACCGATGGACCCCGCCGACGCGACCGAGTGTGATGCCACACTCGTCACGCACGAACATATCGACCACATGCATCCGCCGTCGTACGGCCCGCTGGTCGAGGACCTCGGCGCTGATCTGTATGCACCGTCGGCATCGTATGACTCCCCGGACTACGACGGTGAGATGCGGGTGCCTGACGGGCAGCGCAACGAAATCGCCGTCGGTGATGAGTTCGTTGTCGGTGATTTCACCATCCACGTTACCGAGACGAACGACCCTGACGCCATCGAACCGGTGGGGTACGTCATCGAGCACGACGCCGGGACGTTCTTCCACGCCGGCGACAGCCGGCCCGCAGAGGCGTTTACCGGCGTTGGCGAACGGTTCGACATCGACGTGGGCGCGCTGGCGTTTGGCACCGTCGGCTCTATCTACGAGCCCGAGCCAGACAGCGGTGTCAGAACGAAGTGGTATATGGACGAAAACGAGATCATCGAGGCCGCGAACCAGCTTCAGCTCTCCCGGTTGCTCCCCTCGCATCACGATATGTGGCAGGGCGAAGCCGGCGACCCGAAGGTGCTGCACGAGCACGCGGTGTCGTTCGACTACCCCCGAGTCATCGAACCGCTGTATATCGGCTGTTCGGTGCGGCTGGGTGAGCCCGGTATTCGTCGTCTCGACGCGCTGGACTGAATGGGACAGGCGGTCCGGTCGCTGCTGTGGCGGCCGCTCAGGCAGAGACGGCGTTTTGTCACGGGGTAGCTTTAATACCCCCACCACAGTATGTCCGGCAAATGTCGCCAACGATAACGAAAATCGAAAGCCGAGAGTTCGAGTACCCCCTCGAAGACGTGGGGACCGACAAGCACGGTTTCAATCTGGTCTATGCGCCGGGCGAGACAACCACGCGGAAACTATTCGGCGTCCAGATTCACACTGACGAGGGAATCACGGGCGAGTACGTCGGCGGTAATTCGCCGGCAGCCGCCCAGTACAACATTATCGCCCAGTACCTCATCGGCAAAGACCCGCTGAAACGCGAGAAGCACTGGTCCGAGTGCAAGCGCGCACTCCGGAAGTACGACCGGATGGGCATCGGCCCAATCGACATCGCGCTGTGGGACTTCGCCGGCAAGTACTACGACGCGCCGATTCACGAACTGCTGGGGACCTATCGCGAGCGCATCCCCGCCTACGCGTCGACGTACCACGGCGACGACGCGGGCGGGCTGGACTCGCCTGCGGCCTTTGCTGACTTCGCCGAAGAGTGCCGCGACGAGGGCTTCGGCGGCTTCAAGATCCACGGCTGGGGCGGCGGCGACGACGCCCGGAGTCTCGACCGCGAAGTCGAGGCGGTCCACGCTGTCGGCGAGGCAGTCGGTGACGAGATGGACCTGATGCACGACCCGGCCTGCGAACTGGAGACGTTTGCCGACGCGCTGGAGCTGGGTCGGGCGCTCGATGAGCAGGACTTCTTCTGGTACGAGGACCCGTTCCGCGACGGCGGTATCTCACAGCACGCCCACAAGAAGCTGGCGCAGAAACTCGATACGCCGATTCTCCAGACCGAACACATCCGCGGACTGGAGATCAAATCCGACTTCGCCGCCAGCGAGGCGACCGACTTCCTCCGGGCCGACCCCGAGTACGACGCGGGCATCACCGGCGCAATCAAGGTGGCCCGGATGGCCGAAGCGTTCGGGCTGGACGTGGAGTTCCACGCGCCCGGCCCCGCCCAGCGCCACTGCATCGCCGCCTGCCGCAACTCCAACTACTACGAGATGGCGCTGGTCCACCCGGACTGCCAGAACACCCAGCCGCCGGTGTACGAGGGCGGCTACTCCGACCTGATGGACGCCGTCGATTCCGACGGGACGGTCCCCGTTCCCGACGGCCCCGGACTGGGCGTCGACTACGACTGGGACTACATCGCCGACAACACCACCGGAAGCGTCCACACCTACGAATAGCGCCGTCGTGGCCGTCTCGCGGCCGGCCGCTCACTCCGCGACGTAGGCCCGGACGCCGGTTTCGAGAATCTCGCGGTAGCGGTCCACGTTGATGTCGACAGCGACACGGCTGTTAGGCTCGTTGTCGGTCGTGCCGTGTTCGTCACAGATGACGGCCCCGTGGCAGGGGCCGCCGGTCGTGTCCACGTCGAGGTAGTACTCCTCGAAGTCCAGCACCGAGTCGTCGACGATGTCGGCGACGACAGCGGCGTCGTGGATGGCCGGCGCGTCGGCCGTCGGATAGGTCCCGGAGTCGGGCCGGTAGTCGAGCCACTCGGCGACGGTCCCCCGGACGCCACCGGCCGTGCGGAACTCTTCGATGAACTCGGGGGAGACGGTGGCGCGGTTGGTCACGTCCAGCCCGACCATCCGCGTAGTGGCGTCCTGCAGGACGCGGCTGGCCGCCGCGGGATCGTTGTGGAAGTTGGCCTCGGCCATCGGCGTCACGTTCCCGGTCGTCATCGCCGCTCCACCCATGAGATAGATTTCCTCGACGAGATCGGGTAACCGTGGTTCCTTTGCCAGTGCGATCGCCAGATTCGGAAGCGGACCGACGGCCGCAATCGTCAGTTCGTCTCCGTACTCGTGGGCGGCTTCTACGATTGCATCGGCCCCATGGATGTCCCGTGTGTCGCCGTCGATGTCGGGAATATCGCCGTGGAGTCCGTTCTCGCCGTGAATCCACTCCGCGGTCGTGAGGTCGTCGACGAGTGGGCGACCACAGCCCCGAGACACCGGAACATCGTAGCCACCGAGACCCAGTATCGCGTGGGCGTTTCGCGTCGTGTTCTCGATAGTCGTGTTTCCACAGACAGTCGAGAGCCCGACCACATCGATTGCCTCGTGACCGAGTGCCATCGCCAGCATGACCGCGTCGTCGCAGCCGGGGTCCGTATCGAAGAAGACTTTCCGTGACATACCTTCGGCATTCCGCCCACCGGGTCTTAAAAGCTGGTACGGACTGGTCGTGACACGGACGCACCGCTGTAGACAGACCGCCAGTGTTCTGTGGGTGATCTGTCGGGCTGTCGTCGCGACCACAATCGGTGTGTCGAAATGTGTGGCCGACAGATGGGGTGTGTCAATCAAAGCCGGCTTATACTGGCCGACGGGTGTGACATTAGAGGACAGCTAAAAACAGACCCGGCCCGAAGTCGGAGTCCGGATCACAGTTCGCACAGACGGGATAGAGTCGGTCATTCGTTACAGAACGCAGTCAGTATCCGAGAATAGTTGGACTATGGTAAATTTTAACTATATAGTCACAATACGGTATAGGAAGTGATGGATAGAAATCACATACGGCCAGTACTACTCAGCGTACTACTCGTTTTCTCGGTTGTCAGCACCGGCTTCCTCGGAAGTGCCGCTGCTGCACCGAGCGAGCAAAACGAGGTGGCAACGGCGAACAGTCAGACGATAGCACAGACGGCCGCAGCTGGTGGGGCGACCTGTCAGCTTGACGGGAGCTGTCCGGTTCCTGATGGGTCGGTCGATCTCAACAACAGCGGTGCCGGCGTCGACGTGTTGATCGACGGGAGCCATCAGGGCTCGACGTTCACGAAGTTCGCGAACCGACTCAGCGAACGCGGGTACGACGTCGACACGAAACGGTCGACGAGCGGCGGGCTGACCTCGTGGAACAGTTCGGCCGCGAACGGGCTGTCGGACTACGACGTGGTCATCATTCCCGTCCCCCAGACGGCCTATAGCGAGGCCGAACAGGACGCAATCGACGAATACGTCAGAAACGGCGGCAGCCTGTTCGTCGTCGGGGACTGGACCTCACCACTACAGGGTCACGCCGGCAAGCTCAACGACATCACCGACCCGTACGGACTCCACTTCAACGGCGAGAGCGACAGATGGCTCCGGAACATTCAGGATCCGACGAACAAGACAGTTGCAGATTACGAGTGGCGGGTCATTCTGCACAACACGGGCCAGCATCCGATAATGAACACCGTCGACACCGTGGAGTACGACGGGGTCAGCCTCAACGTGACCGATACCGAAAACGGGACGCAGGCCCCGTTGCTGTACGGTGACAGCGATACCTACGAGTACACTTACTCCACGACAGAGAAGGAGTACCCCCGTGGCGAGCGCATCGTCGGTGCGGCCGCGACGTGGGACATCGGTGACAACGGCCGCGTCGTCGCCTTCGGCAGTCAGAAGTCGCTCACGACGTATCTCACCGACGAGTGGCAGGCCGAGCACCAGCAAACCGATACGCGGCCGTTCCTCTTCCGGACGGTGAAGTGGCTGGCCTCGTCGGGCCACGTCGAGCGACCGGACAAGCCGGTTGCCGTCACCGGCGAGCGAGTCAAGGGCGGCGAGACGCCAGCGAACGAGACCATCGTCCTGAAAAACAGTGAAGTCGCCGCCGCCATCGGCACCGAAACCAACGGACCCTTCGGGACGCTCCCCGGTGGCATCTACGACGCCAACGCCTACGGGCTGACGACCGACCAGATCGGCGTCGCCGAGTTCGCGTTCAACAACTTCGGGACGTGGCCGGACTACGAGTCCTTCGAGTACCAGAACGCGACCGGGCCCGACGGCGCAGCAGTCGTCACCGCGACCGGCCACGTCAGTACGAACCCGAACGTCTCCGTCACGACGACGTACACGCTGCCGGCCAACTCCAGCCACATCTGGATCAACACCACGATGGAGAACGGCGGCGACCAGCGCCTCCCGGTCAACGATTCCGAGCGCCTCCAGAGCGGGGCAGCACTGAGTTCCGAGGGGCAGTCGACCTGGCTCCCCGGGTCAGGGAGGGTCGAGGAGACGCGGTCGCCGCCGGTGAGCGCTGACACACTCGACCAGCCCTGGGCCGCACTCACCGGAGACCGCGTGAGCTACGGCGTCTGGGGCGGGAACGGCTCCTTTACTTCGTACACGGGTTCCACGACATGGGTTGACCCGTGGCTCGAACACCGCCTCGACCCCGGCGAAACGCGGTCAGCGGAGTTCGCCCTCTTCGTCGGCGCGGAGGGCGCAAGTAGCGCGACCAGCGAGTACTACAACAAGCAGCATGGCACCGAGACGGGGACGGTGACCGGCAACATCGAGAGTACGGACAACGAGTCCGTCTCACAGGCAACGGTCACCGCCTCGAAGGGCGACCGTGCGTTCACCTACACCGTCGGATCGGAGACGGGTTCGTACGAACTCGAACTCCCCGCCGGCGAGTACACGCTGACGGCCGATGCCAGCGGATTTGCGGCGTCAGAGGCAAAGTCCGTCACTGTCAGCGGCGGCGAGACGGCCACCGCCGACTTCGACTCGCTTGAAGGACCGGCACCAGTCAACGTCACCGCAACGATAGACGACGAGGGCGAGGTCAGTCCCGCCGACGCCCGGATTACGGTGCTCGACGACGGCACCGCGGTCCAGACCGTCTACACGCAGACGACGCCGGCCGGGACGGCCTCGTTCCAGCTCCCGCCCGGTAACTACACGCTGGTGTTTAACCACGGGACCGGCTACATCGCCGAGCCGGTCGAAAAGAACGTCTCAGTGACCCCCGGCGAGGCAGTCAGCGTCAACGCGACGTTCACCGAGGAACTGGACCCCAGCGAACGCAACTGGGTCGGTATCGACCCCCACGCTCACAGCAGCGTCAGCTTCGACGGCAAGACGCCCATCGATAACTTCGTCGCCATTCAGAAGTCGGCGGGCGTCGACGCAGTGTTCATCTCCGACCACAACGCCATCGGCGGCTGGGGGTCGATGGAGTCACAGGCCGAGGAGCGCGACATCATGTTCATCCGGAGCGAGGAGATCACGACCGGCGACCTCGGGCACTTCAACCCCTATCCGATGCACGGCGAGGAGATGGTCGACTCCGACGGGACGCTCGTGGAGTTCATCGAGGAGTCCCGTAACCGACACAACGCAACGGTGTTCCAGATCAACCATCCGGGTGACCGCTTCGTCAGCCTCGACAGCGCGCCCGGACAACACGAGAAGTACCTTCCGATGGTCGACGCCATCGAGGCGTACAACGGCCCGTACGGCGAGTCCGACGCCGCCAGCGTCCGCGGGCTGTTCACCCTCTGGAACAACGGCTACGAGATTACGGCAACCGGTGTCAGCGACGACCACTGTTCGCAGTGCTTCCCGGCGAAATACGGGAGCGCCCGCACCCGAGCATACGTCGAGGGGACCGTTACGCCAGAGAAGTGGGCTCAGTCAGTGAAGGACGGGCACACGTACGCGACGTACGGCCCGGCCGTCGAGTTCACTGTCGACGACAGGATGCCCGGCGAAACCGTGAACACGACCGCCGGGTCGTCCGTGGAGGCGTCCGCAACGGTCAGGAACCTCGACGAACTGGCCTACGCCGAGGTCATCCGGAACGGTACGACCGTCTCGAACGTCACGCTCGACGGGACAAACGACACCATGAGCACCGACGTTGACATCGACGGGAACGCCTGGGTCGCCTTCCGCGTCGTCGACGAGGACGGCGACCGAGCGCTGACCAGCCCGGTCTGGATTTCGACCAACCAGCAGGCCGAATCCGGGACTGACGGCAACGGCGAGTCCGGCGGTGCCACCGCGACTGTTGCGCCTGACACCGAGGGCGAGTCAGCGGCAACGGCGGGAGACGACGCTGGAACTGCGGAGTCGGAGACGACCGCCGCGTCCGGACCCGGGTTCACCGCCGTCGTCACACTGCTCGCGCTCGTCGGCGCAGCGCTGCTCGCAACGCGCCGGGGGACCTGAGCCATGCGGGACACCAGCCAGCGACGGAGTCGACGTGGGTTCCTCGGAGCCCTCGCGGTGGCTGCGGTGACCACCGCTGGCTGTAGCAGCCTCGGCGGCACGCAGAACAGCCAGCCGGGCGACGCCGGGGCTGGCGGCGCAGCGGAAACATCCGAGGAAACGCCCACACAGGCAGACAGTGGGGCGCACCACGACGATGCGCACGGCCACACGCACGCAGACGGCAGTCACAACCACGGCGACGGGCACAGCCACGACGGCGAACACGCCGGCAGCGACGACGAAGCCGCCAGTGCGGCCGACACCGAACTCGCTGCGTTCGAATCACACCTGCGCAAGTGGTTCGTCGATATCGACTCGCTTGCCGTCGAAGACAGCCGCATCAGGCTGACCTACGTCACGAAGAGCACGCGCGGCCACGAACTCGCGGCTGGCATCGAGACAGTCGTCGTCTCGTTCATCCAGGCGTACACGGATGACTGGGGGGTGGAAGGTCTCGACGCGGAGGTGATCGAGCCGTCCGGCGAGGTGATGGGCTACTGGCGAACCGAATCGCGGTGGGTCGAACCGGTCACCGAGGGCCACGAGACGCGGACCGCGCTGCTCGAACGGACTCTCGACACGTATCACGGTCGACTCACCCGCGACCACGACCACGCTGGAGCGGACCACAGCGAGAACGGCACGCACCACCATAACGAGACAGAACACGCGGACCACTGACGGCGGCAGCGTCGTCGCTGCCGTCGCCGTCGTTCTGAGAGAAAATGTGAGCCGATTCGGTGCGAAAAGAGCCGTGGAGTTGCTCAGACTTTCAGCAGCGACAGCAGGCTGACGCCGACGTCGAAGTACTCGATGAGGCGATAGCCGACGAGGATTCCGAGGATACCCATGACACCGGCGAGGTTCGGCGGGGCCGGAATGGGGACATCCAGCAGTCCGAACACAACGCCGGTAGCGACGCCGGTCATCGTCGCGACGATAACGAGTGAGAGATTCATCGGCCGGTCACCACTGTCCTGCCACGAGGAGCTACCCAGTCGCGTGTCAGAGCGCCCCGAGAGCGGTCAGAGAGTGTGTTTGCAGTGTGTGTCATTAGTGGCGTAGAGAACGGGTTCAAGCGGTAAGTATGCTCCTCATCGGACCAGCAGTGGTGGGGAGTAGCACACACCAACCACGGGCGGACCTGTAATACCGATATATACGGCCATGTGAGAAGGGCATCCACCGTTTTAGATCCTATTTTTCACAGTTCTCAGACCATATTCTGCATATCTCGAAGTAGAAAAAGTAAGTGTAACTGTATACTCTTCAGGTGCAGTCATTCCGTATATTGCAAAGATAGATAACCCATAAGTAGAGATAATATGGACCAGCTATACACAGATTTAACGGCCGCAGTGGTGCAGTCATAACCAGTATCCTCCGGGAGGCTGGTGTTTATAACCAAGCCACGGGAACTAATGACGATGCAAGCCGTTCAGTTCGACAGTCACGGCGACCGTGATGTGCTCGAGTATGGCGAGTTTCCCGACCCCGAACCCGGCCGCGACGAGGTGGTCATCGACGTGAAAGCGGCCGCGCTGAACCACCTCGACATCTGGACCCGGCGCGGCCTTCCCGGTATCGATCTCGATATGCCACACATCCCGGGCAGTGACGCCGCGGGCGTCGTCGACGAAGTCGGTGACGACGTCTCGCGTTTCGAACCCGGCGACCGAGTGGCTGTCCTCGCCGGCAAAAGCGGCGGTGGCGACGAGTTCACGCGAAAGGGTGACCCGACACTCGCGCCGGATTTCCACATCATCGGCGAACACGTCCGGGGCGTCCACAGCGAGTACGCCGCTGTGCCCGCCGAAAACCTCACGCCAGTCCCCGAAGGCGTCGACTGGGAGACAGCCGCCGCGTCGCCGCTCGTGTTCCAGACCGCCTGGCGGATGCTGCGCGACCGCGGCGACCTGAAAGCCGGCGAGTCGGTACTGGTCCTCGGCGCGTCCGGCGGCGTGGGTCACGCGGCCGTCCAGGTCGCGGACCACGCTGGCGCTGAGGTGTTCGCGACCGCCAGCACCCAAGAGAAACTCGACTACGCAGAAGAACTGGGTGCGGATCACACCATCAACTACGAGGAGGCGGACTTCGCGAGCGAAATCCGGGACCTGACCGACGGGCGCGGCGTCGACATGGTTGTCGACCACATCGGCGCACAGACCTGGCAGGACTCGCTCAAAAGTCTCGTCAAGGGCGGCCGCGTGGTCACCTGCGGCGCGACGACGGGCGGCAACCCCGAGACCGACATCAACCGCATCTTCTGGAACCAGTTGCAGGTCATCGGGTCGACGATGGCCACCCCGGGGCAGGCCGACGAAGTGCTGGAGCTGGTCTGGCAAGGAGAAATGGAACCGCGGGTCCGCGAGACGCTCCCCATGAGCGAGATCGCCAGAGCCCACGAGATAATCGAGGACCGCGAGGGCTTCGGAAAGGTCGTCGTCGTTCCCGACAGCGAGCTGTAGGACCGATCCGCGTTTTTCTCGCTACTCTGTTCCGAACCGAGCTGTCGCGAACTGCTCGAAAGGGGCCGAGTACTGCATCAGCATCGTTCCGAGAATACTCATCAGAAGGACGTAGGCGACGGTAAACGAGTAGACCGCGTTGGCCAGTGCTGTCGACAGTGACGTGCCTGCGCCGGTCAGCGCAACGGCGGCGATGATCAGGGAGAACTCGCCGCGGGTAACCATCCCGAGGCCGACACGCATCGACCGGCGCGGGTTGAGATCGTAGGCGCGCCCGCTCAGATAGCCGGATAGGATTTTCGTCGGTGTCGTAACGACGATAGCGGCGGCGACGAGTCCCGCGACGCCGGCGAACAGCCGCGGATCGGTCTCGACGCCGATCCAGAAGAAAAACACCGCCGCGAACGTGTCGCGGAGCGGTTCCAGCAGGCTCTCCAGTTTGTGCGTGTGGGTGGTCGGGGCGAAGGCCATGCCGACGAAGAACGCGGCGACGGCCTCGCTGACGCCGATAGCGAGGGCGAAACCGGAGATCAAGACCGTGATGCCGACGGCCCGCACCACCGTGAACTCGTTCGAGGTCGTCTGTAAGGCCCGCTCGAACCACGGCGTCCCGTAGCGGGCTAAGAGCAGGAGCGCGACGATGAACGAGAGCGCGACGCCGACGGACATCGCGGCGGCCCCGACATCGGACCCGCCGGTGACGAGCGCGGCTGCGACTGTGAGGTACACCGCGATGAACAGGTCCTCGAACACGAGCGTCCCGAGCATCGGGTCGGCCTCGTCGTTGGCGATCCAGCCGAGGTCGATGAGCGACTTCGTGATGATGGCCGACGAGGAGATGTAGACGATACCGGCGATAAGGAAGGCCGCGAGCGGGTCCCGGAACAGCGCGAATCCGAGCACGAGACCGGCCCCGAAGTTGATGCCGAGGTCGATAGTCCCCGCTCTGGTGATGCGCTCCCAGCTCTCCAGCAGTCGGTCGAGGTTGAACTCCAGTCCGAGGAAAAACAGCAGAAAGACGATACCCAGCTCCGCGCCGAGTTCGACGAACTCCGAGGACTCGACGACGGGGAGGCCGTAGCCGGCGACTGAGAACTGCCCCGCGACAGACGGCGACAGCAGCATCCCGATGAGGATGTAGAACGGGATTACCGACTTGTTCAGCCACACAGCGACGAGCGTGGCGGCGGCGACAGCGGCGAACAGGACACCGATGCCGAGCAGGTCAGCCACGGCGGGCCTCCGGCGCTTCGGTCCCAGCCATCTACAGGTCTCCGGTGAGGAGCCTCTCGAACTGCTCACAGTTCTCGCGTTCGCCGATAACCACGAGGGTATCCGAGGCTTCGATCTGCATGTCGGGCGACGGGCCGGCGATGACGTTGCCATCGCGCTGCATCGCGACGACAGTGACGCCTGTCCGCTGCCCGACGTTAGCACCGGCCAGCGTCTTGCCGACCAGCGGCGAGTCGTTCTCGACCGCGTACCACTCCAGCAGCGTCCCCTCCGACAGCATCGTCTCGACGTGGCTGGATTCGACCGGCTGGAAGTACGCGCCTTCGAGTATCGTGCCGACCATCCGCGCCAGCCGGTCGGAGAGTTCGAGGAGTTTCTCCGAGTCGGCGTCGTCGTCCTCTTTGAGGTACAGTTCGCGCGTGCCCGTGTTGTGGGTCACGACTACCAGTTGCTGCCCGCCGCCGATGTCCACCTCGTGTTTTTTTCCCACACCAGGCAGGTCGGTCTCTGTCACGTCCATAGCCCGGAATTGCGTTCGACCGCGTATAAGCCCCTATGCCCGGGCCCAGATAGCGGGTCGCCGACAGCCGAGCGGCGGGACCCAAAGGTATTAGTGGATTCCTGCTAACGTTCAGGCAAGCCAACTTTCGCTAAAACAACTCAGATTGTTTTAGCGTCGGACGCTACCAATGCCACACGACACACTCCTGCTCATCGGTCGGGACACGTCACGCGCTACGCCCTACGAGACACACGCTCGCCGGCTTCGCGAGCGCGGGGTAGCTACCGACGTGACGGTGCTGACCTACGACCACGAACCCCGTCGGGAGTTACGCGACGAACTGGTAGCCATCGATGCCGACCGCGTGTTCGCGCTGCCGATGACCGTCGCTCACGACCACACGACAGTCACGGACGTCCCGGCAGCACTCGACGAAATCGACGCCGAGACACACTACTGTGAACCAGTCGGGCGAAGCCCGCTGCTGACCGAAGCGCTCCGTGACCGCGCCACTGCTGCGGTCCCGGAGGCCGCTGACTCCTCCGTCGCGCTCGTCGCCTTCGGCTCCAGCGGCAAGCCGTATCAACGTCAGGTGACGGAGTATCACGCCGAGCGCCTGCGCGAGCGCTCGGCCTTCGGCGAGGTCGAGCCCTGCTATCTGCTGCAAAACCCCGCTGTCGAATGTGTCCGGTACAATCTCACCCACGACCACGCCGTCGCCGTGCCGCTCTTTCTCGCGCCGACTGACGCGACAGAGACGCAGATTCCCGCCAAACTCGATCTCGACAGGGGCGGACTCGCCTACACCGACACGCTGGACGACCACCCGCTTGTCACCGAGGCCGTCGCGACCGCCGTCGAAACGGCACGGACGATGGCCGACTCACGCACGCCACAGACGTTCGAGACGACGCTGGCCGCGACAAACCGGCCGATGGCGACCGACGGCGAGGGCGACTAGGACCGGTTTGCTCGGTTCTTGCTAAGTCAGCGGGCCGTTTTGAAGTAGAAAATAGCACGGACAGCGCTTTTCGGACCGCCTCGAACGCCCTCGACCGCTCGCGGTCGCCGGCCGGCATATCCTCGCTCGCGTCGCTCGCTCGGATAGCGGCCGCCCAGGCGACTCCCCGCTGGCGCGAGTCGCTCACGGCTCGTCCCTCGCCGTTCGCGAACGAGGCGCGGCGCGCCTCGTCGGTCTCGCCCGTTCAGTCCGCCAGGAGCGTCCGTCCGAGTCGACAGCCTGCCCTTCCCCGGGGCGGCCGACGGAGCGGCCGCCCGGCCACGGCTGATTGAACGTGTGAAGCAAAGCGGCAGGTGAACAATCGAGAAGGCCCGCACACTGGCGCGGTCAGTTCCGGCGCACGACCAGCACCGAGAGATCGGAAAACTGCGTGTCCTCCCGACCGTCACCGCCGGCCCCAGTAGCGAGGTCGCCAAGCGTCGTCGCGGTGCGGGCCTCGTCGTCGTGGGTGAGCCGCTCGTACACCAGCGCCGGCAGTTCGGGGTCGGCCCCCGAATCGAGCAGGTCGGCGGCGATGTCCTCGGGCATCAGGTCGAACGGCCGCGGGAGGACGAGCAAGTGCCGGTCGCCCACGTCGCGGCGGAGGCGGTCGCGGTCCGCCGAGAGGTCGCCGCTCTTGTGCAGCGTGACGAAGGTCGTGTCCTCCATCGGCGTCCGGGCGCGGCTGGCCGCAATCTGGAGTGAGGAGATGCCCGGCACGACGCGGACGGGGCGGTCGACGGCCCGCTGGACCTTCCCGACGAACTGGTAGCCCGAGTGGTTCGGGTCGCCCATCAGCACGGCCGTGCCGCGCTCGCCGGCGGCCACGCGCTCGGCGAAGGCGTCGAGCGTGTCCAGTTCGTCGCGGTAGCCACAGGTCAGCAGGTCCGCGTCGGTGCGGTCGGCGACGAAGTCGACGACGGTCTCGAAGCCGACGACCACGTCGGCCTCCCGAATCGCGTCCTCGCCGCGCGGCGTGAGGAAGTCGAGGTTCCCGGGGCCGATGCCGACGGCGCGGACCGGCCGGTCGGCGTCGGGGTTCTCGGGCGCGCTCGCCGCGAGAGCGGCGGGGTCCGGCCCGCTGTCGAGGTCGTAATCGTCCTCAGTCATCCAGAGCGACCTCGCCCTCGCGGCTCGCGGGTCGTTCCTCCCCGCTCACTCTTCCCGAGGGAGTGGTCATAGATCAACCTCCCCCTCGCGTACGTCACTTGCGACGTGCACCAGTTCGTTCGTCAGGCCGGCGGCCAGCCCGCTCCCGCCGCGGCGGCCGACGTTCGTGATGGCCGGAACGCCGTACTCGGCCGCGACTTCGCGGAGCCGCTGTCGGCTCTCGGCGGCCTTCACGAAGCCGACCGGCGTGGCGACGACGACCGCCGGGCGCGTGCCGTCCTCGATGCAGTCCGCCAGCGCGAGCGCCGCGGTCGGCGCATTGCCCACGACGGCGATAGCGCCGTCGTAGACGCCTTCCCTGTCGAGTTCCAGCACGGACGCGGCCGTCCGGGTCATGCCCGTCTCGGCGGCCAGTTCCGCGCCGTTGCCGATGGCCTTCCGAACCGGGCAGTCGTGGCCGCGGCCGGTGATACCCGCTTTCACCATCGTGATGTCGGTGACGATTGGCTGTTCGTCCAGCACGGCGCGCGCACCCGCGCGGACCGGTTCGTCGTCGTCCGCGCCGGTGAAGCGGACGAGGTGCTGGAACTCGGGGTCCCCGGTCGCGTGGACCGACTTCTGGCGGATGCGGTCGGCGAGCGTCTCGTCAGGGACGAGTTCGCGCACGCGGTCCATCGAGGTCTCGGCGATGTCCATCGCGTTCTCCGTCGTCGCGCCGAGGTCGGCGTACTCCTCGAAGTCGTCCTCGCTGTTCGTGCCGTCTGTCGCGTCGTCTGCGTCGGCGGTTTCACCGCCTCCGTCTCGCGACCCCTCCGGCGTCGCGCCATCAGTCGTCATCCGAGGTCACCTCCGTCCGTTCTGGACCGCTGTTGCGCGCTTCGAGGTCGCCATCCACTTCCAGGTTCAAGTCCCTGAGCTGGTCGCGGGTCTCGTCGTCGGCATCCCAGAGGCCGCGGTCGATAGCCTCCAACAGCGTATCGGTGATGGAGTCCAGCGCCCAAGGGTTCACGTCGCGGAGCCAGTCTTGCCGCTCTTCGTCGAAGGCGTAGCGCTCGGCCACGTCGTCCCACAGCGTGTCGCTGACGACGCCGGTGGTGGCGTCCCAGCCCAGCACCACGTCGACCGTCGTCGAGAGGTCGCCAGCGCCCTTGTAGCCGTGTTCCTCCATCGAGTCGAGCCACGAGGGGTTGAGCACGCGGGCGCGCATCGCCTTGCGCACCTTCTCCCCGTTGGTGTACACGTCGACGTTGTCGGGGTCCGACGAATCGCCGACGTAGGAGTTCGGTTCCTCGCCGGCGATCTCCGTCACGGCGGAGATGAATCCGCCGTGGAAGGCGTACCAGTCCGAGGAGTCGAACTCGTCCTGTTCGGCGGTGTCCTCGATCTTGACCGTCGCGTCGACCGACGAGAGTCGGCGTTCGAAGGACTCGTGGGCCTCGCTGACGCGGCCGCGCGACCCCATCGCGTAGCCGCCCCACTGGACGTACACGTCGGCGAGGTCCGAGCGGTCGTCCCAGTTGCCCTCGTCGACGGCCTTGTTCGTGCCCGCGCCGTAGCCGCCGGGTCGCGTCGTGAACACGCGCTGTGTCGCGGCGCTGCGGGCGTCGCCCTCGTCCATGCCGTCGGCCACGAGGTCGTCGGTCTCCGCTTCGACGTGCTTCTTGACGTAGTTCATCTCGTGTGGCTCGTCGAGGTCGACGACGGCGTCGACGGCGTCGTGGACGACCCCCGCCGCCGCCGGGAAGGCGTCCCGGAACAGGCCGGAGACGCGCGTCGTCACGTCGATGCGCGGGCGGCCCAGTTCGTCGAGAGGAATCGGCTCCACGTCCTCGACGCGGCCGGCGTCGGACCAGACCGGTTCGACGCCCATCAGCGCGAGTACCTGCGCGATGGTCTCGCCGCGCGTGCGGACGGTTGGCGTCCCCCAGACCACGACCCCGATCTCCTCGGGATACTCGCCCTCGTCGCTCTCGTGGCGGTCGACCACGCCGGATGCGACCTCGCGGCCCACGTCCCAGGCCGTCTTGGCCGGGACCTTCCGCGGGTCGAGCGTGTAGAAGTTCCGGGCGGTGGGGAGCAGGTCGACGCCGCCGCGGGTCGGCGCGCCGGAGCCGCCGGGCGGGACGTACTCGCCGGCCAGCGCGTCGGCGGTGCGGGGAATTTCGTCGGCCGCGCCGGCCACCCGCGGGGCGGCCTCCTCGCAGATGTACGCGAGCGCCTCGCGCAGGTCGTCGTGTGCACCCGACCGCACGCGGGCGTCGCCGAGCGGTTCGATGTCGACCACGAGGAGGTTCATGTTCACCTCGGAGTCGCTGTCTTCGAGTTCACTCTCGGGCACGTCGAAGTCGTGCTCGGCGAGCGTTCGGACGAGGTCTTTGCTCGTCTCGTGGACGCGGTCGGCGGCCTCGGCGTAGGTCATCCCCAGCGCCTCGTCGTACTCGCCGGGGGCGTTGCGCAGTTTGTCGTAGTCGACGCCGAGAACGCCTGCGACGCTCTCGCGAAGCGACGGCGCGCCGGGGTTCTCCAGGCGCGTGAGCGCGACCAGATAGTCGACGAGCCGGTCGTCGGCCGGCGGCTCACCCATCGTGTGCAAGCCTTTGCGTATCTGGGTCGTCTTCACGTCGGTCAAGTACTCGTGGACGCGCTCGACGAGGGCATCGATGTCGAGGTCCTCGCCTTCCACAGCACCTTCCGCAAGGGTCGACCCGGCTTCATCGGGACCGCGCACGTCGGCCTTCTCGTCGATCTCGCCCGCAATCCCGAGTTCCACGGCGAGGTCCAGTTCGTCCACGGTCGCGCGGATCTGTTCTGCGAGGTGCTCGCCGTCGTCGGTGCGGGCGTCCTCCATGCCCGCCTCGCGGTAGCGGTCGGCCAGTTCCTCCAGGTCGGCCAGGTCGTCATAGGTGCCGGCGTTGGCCATCACCGGCGTCAGGTAGTCGACGATGGCGGCGTAGGACCGGCGCTTGGCCTGGGTCCCCTCGCCGGGGTTGTTGACGATGTAGGGGTAGACGTTCGGGATGTCGTCGACGAGCTGGTCGGGCGCGCTCTCGCCGTCGAGTCCGACGGTCTTGCCGGGGAGCCACTCCAGACTGCCGTGAGTCCCGAGGTGGACGACGGCGTCGGTCTCGTAGCTGTTTCGGAGCCAGCGGTAGAACGCGACGTAGTCGTGGGGTGGCTGGAGGTCCGAGTCGTGGTACACCTTCGAGGGGTCCATGCCGAACCCGCGCGGGGGCTGGACCGTGACGAGGACGTTGCCGAACTCGACGCCGGGGATGGCGAACGGGCGCTCGGGCGGGTCGCCCCACTCCTCGACGACGTTCTCGCGGAAGTCGGCGTCGAGTCCCTCGAACCACTCACCGTACTGGGCGGGTGAGACGGTGTCGACGCTCAGTTCGCGCACATCCTCCGGAGCGACCCAGCGGTCGTCGAGTGTCAGTTGGGCGGTGAGGCGTTCGACGAGCGACTGGCCGCTGTCGGGCATCGTGTTCCCGAGGTCGTAGCCGCGAGCGTCCAGTTCCTCCAGCAGGTTCACCGTGCTCTCGGGCGAGTCCAGCCCGAAGGCCGTCCCGATGCCGTCGTCGCTGGGCGGGTAGTTGTGGAGGACGACGGCCACGTTCTTCTCGTCGTTCGGGGTGTGGCGCAGTTCGGCCCAGTTGACCACGAGGCGGGCGACGTGGTCGACGCGGTCCTCGATGGGGAAGTGCTGTTTCGGCGCGCTCCCGATGTCGGCGTCGTCCTCGGTGCGCTCCTTGCCCGAGATGGGGTGGGTGATGACGTTGCCGTCGAACTCCGGGAGCGCGACCGAGAGCGCGAGTTCGAAGCCCATCACGCCCGTGTCGCTGGCGTCGTACCGCGAGCGGGAGCGCATCGTCGTCACCGTCTGGATGACGGGGACGCCGAGCTTGTCGAGGAACACGTCCTCTGCGCTCTGGCCCTCGTCGTCCGCGCTGCGGCCGCGCTCGTCCATCGACAGCGAGAACATGAACGACGAGCAGACGGCGTCGACGAGTGGATTGCCGTCCTCGTCCAGCAGCCACTCCTCGGTGACCTGCTCGGCGTTCCACTGGCCCTCGGCGTCGGTCGCCGGCTCGCAGAATATCGGGAGCGCGTTCGCGCCCTGGGCCTCGATGGCCCGGACCTGCGCGTCGACGTACCGGGTGTTCTCGTGGGTCCAGTGAGACTCGTAGAACCACACGGCGACGGTCGGCTTCGCGGGGTCGAACGTCGCCCGCAGGTCCTCGATGTTCGCGCCCGGATGGTCGGGATGGTACACCCCCTCCGTCGGGAGCGTCACCGGGTCGTCGTAGGATGGGTCGGCGTCGCCGTACTGCGCGACGAGGTAGCGGGCGCAGTTGGCGACGTTTTTCGCGCCGCCTTTCTCCAAGTACTCGTAGACGGTCTCGCGGTGCTCGTCGGGGACCGACGTGTCCTCGAAGGCGAAGGCGTCGCCCGTCGCTTTCACCACGAGCGGGACGCCGGCCTCGCGCAGGCGCTCGACGGCCATCTCGTAGCCGGGCATGCTGTCCTCGGCCCCGTGGAGCCAGAGGACGACGGCGTCGGCGTCGGTCAGTTCGTCGACGAACGCCTCGACCGCCGGCTCGTCGTCGAGGTCGCTCTCCGAGCGCACGACGAGGTCGGCCTCGACCTCGCCCGCGGCCCGCTGGACGGTCCCGAGTTCGTTCTCCGTCGCGGTGTAGAGTCCTAGCTGTGGCATAACGTTATTAAATCTCCGTTTGTACTAATACAAGTATGGTTGTATTCGGCGCGGGCAAAAAAGCTTCGCAGGGGGTCTCCTTCGCGTCCGTGGTGGGCCAGCGAGACCTGAAAGAGGGGCTGCTCGCGGTCGCGACGGACAACGACCTCGACGGCCTGCTGGTCCGCGGCGAGAAGGGCACGGCGAAGTCGACGGCGGTGCGCGCCCTCGCTGACTTGCTCCCCAAGCAGCGGGCGGTCGCGGACTGCCCCTACGGCTGTCCGCCCGACCGCCCCGACGCACAGTGCGAGGACTGCCGGTCGCGGGCGGACCCGCCAGTCGAGACGCGGCCGGTCCCGCTGGTTACGCTCCCGCTGGGCGCGACGCGGGACCGCGTCGTCGGCACGCTCTCGGTGGCGGACGCGCTGGACGGCGACCACGAGTTCGACCCCGGCCTGCTGGCCCGCGCGAACCGCGGCATCCTCTACGTCGACGAGGTGAACCTGCTCGACGACCACCTCGTGGACGTGCTGCTCGATGCCGCTGCGAGCGGAGTGAACCGCGTCGAGCGCGACGGCGTCACCGTCACGCACCCCGCCGAGTTCACGCTCGTCGGGACGATGAACCCCGAGGAGGGCGACCTCCGCCCGCAGCTGCGGGACCGCTTCGCGCTCCAGACCGAGGTCAGCGCGTGCGACGACCTCGACGACCGGGTCGCCATCATCGACCGGGCGCTCAGCGAGGGCGGTGACGAGGAGGCACAGACCAACGCCGACCGCGCACCCGGCGAGCGACTGCGGACCGCCCGCGAGCTTCTCCCGGAGGTCGACCTCGCCCGCGAGTTCCGCGAGGAGATCGCCGAGCTCTGCCGGGACGCGGGCCTCGACGGTCACCGCGGCGACATCGCCACCGCGCGGGCGGCCCGGACCTTTGCCGCGCTCGACGGTCGGACGACGGTACTCGAATCAGACATCGAGCGCGCCGCCGAGTTCGCGCTGCCCCATCGGCTCACCTCCCGGCCGTTCGAGGACGCGCCGGACGTGGACGACGTGCTCGACGACCACTTCGATGACGACGAGGGCGAAAACGGGGAAGAATCTACAGAGAGCGGACAGGAAGGAGACGAGACAGACGGCGAGGAGGCAGGCGGCGAGTCAGCGGATGACGGCAGTGACGGCGAGGCCGACGACGAAACCGAACAGCAGGAACAGCGGCCGGACGACAGCGGAGACTCCGGGGAGGACGGCGAGAGTGAGTCGGGCGAGCGCGGCGAGCAGCCGACGCCCGCCTCGGCCGACAGCGACGGCGAGCGACAGGAAAGAGAGGCCGGCGACAGCGAAGGGGAGGCTGGAGGCGACGGTGAGGAAGGAGACTCCGACCAGTCCGACGAGCCCGAAAACGCCACCCCGCTGGTGCCGGGCCAGTCCCGGGCCGCAGTCGGCGACAGCGGCGCACCCGACGTGGACGCCCCGACAGTGGACACGGACGGCGGGAGTGCAAGCGGCCGTGCGAGCGCGACGGGAACGAAGCGCGGCGCAACGGTCCGCACCGAGCGCGCCGGCCGCGACGACGAGGTCGACGCTGCAGCGTCGGTCCGAGCAGCAGCCAGCCGCGGGAGCGACCGCGTCGAGTCGCGAGACCTCCGAAAGTCAGTTCGCGCAGGCGACGCCGAGACGCTGGTCGTGTTCGCCGTCGACGCGAGCGCGTCGATGCGGCCGGCGATGCGCGCGGCGAAGGGCACTGTTCTCGAACTGCTGAAAGACGCCTATCAGGCACGCGACGGCGTGGCGTTCGTGACGTTCGCCGGCAAGGGCGCGGACGTGGTCCTGCCGCCGACCGACAGCGTCTCGCTGGCGGCCCGACATCTGAAGGACCTCCCGACCGGTGACCGGACGCCGCTGCCGGACGGACTGACAGCCACTCGCGAGGTCCTCGACCGGGCGGACCCGGACGCCGGCGTCGTCGTTGTCGTGACTGACGGCCGGGCGAACACCGCCGACGGGAGCCCGGTCGAAGCGACCAGAACCGCGGCGCGGACGCTTGGTGAAGCAGCCGACCGGACCGTTGTCGTGAATGCTGGTGAAGAGGGGCGTGCTGGATTGCTCGACCTCGTTGCAGAGGAAACAGACGCAGCGGTCGTCCCGCTGGACGCGCTGACCGCCGAGCGCGTCGACGCCGCCGCCAGCGAACGATAGTCCCCCGAAACAGTGTCAGGCGGAAGTTTTACAATCTTACTTGTTCTTAAGACAAATGAGATTTCAATGCAGGACGACACTGACACTGCACGCGCAACGGACAGCGTGCACGACCGTATCGAACGCGCCAGAGCGTCGCTGACCGGCCCACAGGTCGCCATCGCCGTTGCGCTGGTGGCGGCGCTCGGCTTCACGCTGCTGTTCGTGCAGGACCCGATGCTGCACGACTCACTGCACAACTTCCGACACAGCGCCGGCATCACCTGTCACTGATGGCGACTAACTACCTCGAACGCGGCGCGGCGGCCGGCGTGGCGGGTGGGCTGGTCTACGGCCTGTTCGTCGCGACGGTCGGGAACGCCTTCACCGCCGGGCTGGAGACGTTCGAACACAGCCACGGCGGGGGTGGCCCCGTCGTCTCCGGACTCACGACGACCGTCGCCAGCATCGGCGGCGGCGTCCTCTGGGGCCTGCTGTTCGGCATCGCCGTCTTCGGCATGGCGTACTTCTTCCTCGAGCCGGCGATCCCCGGTTCCGGGGCGACGAAACGGCTCGCGCTCGCGGGAGCCGGCTTTCTCACCGTCTCCGGCGCGCCGTGGCTCGTCTTGCCGCCACAGCCGCCGGGCGTCGAGCAGGCGCTCGGAACGGAGACGCGCCTGGCCTGGTACGCCGGCCTGATGACGCTGGGGGCGCTGGTCGCAGTGCTTGCCGGGCTTGCGTATCAGCGGACAGAACACCGCCACACCGCTGTTCGACTCGGAGCCACGGCGCTGCCGCTCGCGCTGCTCGCGGTTCCGGTCGCACTCGCGCCCGCGAACCCGGTCCACGGCGACGTTCCTGCCGCGCTCGTCGCGGCCTACCGCTGGACAGTCGTGTTCGGCCAGCTAGTGCTGTGGGCCACCATCGCTGGTGTTCACACCTGGCTCGGAGACAGTGAGACCCCGGTCACGGACGACTTGGACTATCCCGCGACAGCAGACTGACAACGACGCGGCTCAGATTTTTCCCGCAACCGTCCCGAGGTTCAGCGCCAGCCCGACGATAGCGACGACGGCGGCGATAGCGAGGTCCGCCGTCGTCCCGCCGACGCTGAACGGGGCCGTGCCGGCCGATGCCAGTGCGCCGAACCCGATACCGGCGACGACGAGCGCCACGCCGGCCAGCCCGACGAGCATCGTGCCGGTCTGGCCGAACCGACCAGCCGCCCGGTCCGCCTCGTACCGGTCCAGCGCGTCGTGCATCGTCTCGGTGACCGCCGCCTCGACATCCGCCATCTGCCCCGAAAGGTAGGTGTGCAGCGTCTCCTCGTGCTCGTCGAGGTCCGCGGCGCGCTCGGAAAGCTGCGCGTCGTACTCTGTCAGTTCGGCCTCACGCTCGTCGAGGTCGGTCTCGCGGTCCTCAATCGCGGCTTCGCGTTCATCGAGCTGGTACTCCCGCTCGTCCAGTTCCGTCTCTCGTCGGTCGAGTTCGTCCTCGCGGGCGTCAATTTTCTCTTCGCGCCGGTCGAGTTCCGCACTTCGCTGGTCGAGACCCATCTCCCGCTCGTTGAGCCGTCGCTGCATCTGTGCGAACTCCCGCTCGCGCTCTGTAGGGTGATCGGCGGCGCTGTCGTCGTCGGCTTCGGCGTCCGCCTCCGACTGTGCCTCCTCGTGGTCAGGATCTGTGTTATCGGCCATACTGGGCTCCCATACCGAGACGCTACGACTGGTGGATGGTTAGTTTGACACCACATAACACAGTAATCGGAGCCAAACCGGGGAGAGCGCGTCTACCTCAAAAAGCATTTTCCGGACCGCTGCCGGTCCAGATTGGCACGTCAGTGCGTCAGCGACAGGGCTTCGCTGTCCCGACTCGATGCAGCCGATACGCGCCGCGCTCCCGACCCTCGTCATGGTAGACGACCGGCTCTTCGACAGCGACGGCGGTCCCGTCGGAGACTGCGGCCGCCGTCACAACGCCGTCGGTGTCCAGCGTGTCGACGGGGCCGTCTGCGACATCGAACAGCCGAAGTGCGTGGTCGTCGGCGTCGCGGTCCCGGAAGTTCTGCGCGCCGGGAACGGCCAGCACCGAGCCGTCGGTCCCCAGACCGCTGGCGAAGCCGCCGACGGGCGCGTCCCAGCGACGGTCGCCATCGAGTGAGAGACCAGCGGCGGTGTGTTCGTTCGGATGGCGGGCGTCCGTCTCGCGGCCGTCCTCGGGGTAGGTGTTGCCGGTAACGAACACCGCTCCCTCGCCCGACGTGTGGACGTGGTTCGGGTACGCGTAGACGGTGTCGCCGGCCACGTCGGTCGGCGTCGCCAGCGGAACGCGCCAGCGTTCCCGACCGCCGCTGTCGAGTCGGTAGCCACAGTAGTCGCCGTGGCTGGAGACGACAGCGCCCCCGTCGAGCAGCGACACATCGCCGACGCGGCGCTGGCCGTCGGTTCCGGGGTCCCACATCCAGCGCGGGTCGCCGTCGTCGGCGTCGAGGACGACGAGGCCGTGCTGGTGGTCGCCGGGACAGCGGTTGTACGCGACAGCGACGCGGTTCTCGTCGGCGTCGAGCGAGATGGGGGAGCCGTCGGTTCGGTACGTCCAGTCGATGGTTCCGTCAGGTCCGAAGGCGTAGACGACACTCTCGAAGTGGCGCAGGTCGTTTCCGTCGTCGTCGGTTCGGCGTTCGTACCGCCGGGCGGCGGCGTAGAGCCGGTCACTGTCGGTGGCGAGGCTGGCGACGAACGGCAGCAGGAAGCGCGTCTCCTGCTGGGCTTCACCGAGGTCCGTCCGGGTTTCGTACCGCCATTGCAGGTCTCCGTCGGCGTCGTGACAGCGGATCTCGCCGCGGGCGCTACGCTCGCCGACGACGACACCGCCGTCGAAGGGCACCGCCGCGACGACACTCGGTTCGCCATCCGTCTCGTACTGCCAGCGCCGGTGTGGCGGGCCGGAATCCGCTGACACGTCGAACGCCTGCAAGTCCCCGTCAGAAGTCCCAACAACCGCCAGCCCGTCGGTCAGCGTGACCGCCGAACGGCGACCCTGGTGGCGCGAACGAGCCGGGGCCACGTCACCGAGGTCGACGGTCGGGGTGCGCTGGCTACTCATCGACCGGGAAGGCCTCATGGAGCACGTCGTGGGCCTCACCGAGCCCGGCGAGGACATCCTCGCCCTGCATGGTGATGCGTGACACCGCCCGCTCGGCGTCGCGGACGGCAACGAGTCGGCCCCGGAGGTAGTCGTATTCGGGGTCATCCTCGTCAGTCGCGGCGATCTCTTCTTCGAGGTCCACGAGCGCCGCGTCGAGGTGGCGCTCAATGGCGGCCAGCGTCTCCGCGCCGGCCAGCGCCTCAATAGGGCCGGTCATGTGGCCCTCCAGCTCCTGTTCGGCGTGCTGGCGGGCGTGGTCGTCTTCGGTACCGAGAACGTTCATGAGGCCCAGTCGGAGGGCCTCGATTTCGTAGCAGCTCATGGGTGTAGTAGTGGTGGAAGTCTCAAAGCGTCTGGTCGACAAGTTCGCTTACGATGCGGTCACGGTCCAGATGTGAGGAGACGATGTCGGCGGCGTCCTCATCTTCGACGCCGCCGTACCAGACGCCGTCGGGGTAGACGGCGACCATCGGCCCCTCGCCACAGCGGCCGAGACACGACGACCGCGTGATGCGGGCGTCGCACTGGTCGCTGTCGCGGGCGGCCTGACGCAGTCGTTCGAGGACCGCCGGCGCGCCGTCCTGCGCGCAGGTCTGGTTCGTGCAGACGGCAACGTGCTTTTCCGGGGCGTCGTGGACGTGCGGGTCGTCGTCGACGTTCTCGCGGTCGGCGTGTTCGGCCTGGTGGGTCAGCGCCCGGAGCATCGCCCGCGCGCCGCCCTGATCCTCCTCGTAGCCGTCGAGTTCGACCTTGTACTTGCAGGTGTCACAGGACATCTCGACGCTCCCCGTTCGCGCCTCCTGCCAGCGGTCGCCGAGCACGTCCAGCAGGCGCGTATCGGTCCCGAGCGGTTCGCCCGGCGCGGCGTCGACGTAGGGGTACTCGTCGTCGAACTCGCGTGCGCCGTCCTTGATGCGGCCGGTCAGCACGCCGTCGCCGAGCATGTACGGGATGACGACGACGGCGTCGGGGCGGGTCTTGGCGATGTCGTGCAGCGTCTCGTCGAGCAGCGGCTCGGTGACGCCGATAAAGGAGGCCTCGACCCGCGAGAACTCGCGACCCTCGTACAGCAGGCGGGCGAGTTTGTGCACGTCGGCGTTGGCGTCCGGGTCGCTGGAGCCGCGGGCACAGACGACGGCGGCTACCTCGTCGGCCTCGCGGTCGACGCCCAGTTCGGCCTCGACAGCGGCCGCGCGGTCGTCCAGCAGGTCCAGCAACGCCGGGTGGACGCCCAGATGTGCGCCGTTGTTGATGGTCAGTTCGGGGTGGGCCTCGCGGGCCTGCTCGACGGCCAGGGGCACGTCGTTTTTGACGTGGCTGGCGGCGAACAGGGAGAGGTGGACCACCGACACCTGCGAGACTGCACCGGCCAGTCCCGCGATGGCGTCGTCGATGGCCGGCTCCGCGAGTTCGAGGAAGGCCGCGTCGACCGGGATGCCGAGCCGTCCCTCCAGTTCGACCGCGAGGTCGCGGACCTGTTCATTGGACTTCTCGCGGCGGGAGCCGTGGCCGACGAGCAACACTGCCTCGTCGTCCAGCGTCTCGGGTGCGCTGATAGCCTCGCTCATTATCGGACTCGTTCGATGCTCTTCCGGAGCTTGCGCCGCCGGCTGGGCGCGAACAGCCCCGTTTCCTCGCTGCCCTCGTACAGCCAGTCGCCGAGGGCAGGTGCCGCGTCGTCGTCGACGCCGAACCAGTAGCCCGACGAGGTTTCCGAGAGGTCGTCGTAGGGCGCGTCGACCGGACAGCGGTCCAGCAACGTCTGAATCGTCCGGAGCAGGCGCTCGTCGCTGTGGACGAAGGAGATGCCGACGGCGTCGTCGTCGGACTTGAAACACACCGTGCCACAGCCCTCCAGCAACCCCCGGAGGAGCTGGCGGTCGTAGTCGGCCAGCGCGTCGAAGCGGTAGCCGCCCGAATCGCCGTCGAAGGGGAGTCCGAGTGCGGCGCTGGCGCGGTCCGCGAGGCCGCCGACGACCTGCACCGTGAACTCCTCTTCTGTGCGTGTTATCGAGGTGTCGTGAGCGTACGCACGCTCGACGATTCGGCGGTCGGCCCGCTCCGCGCCGGCAATGGAGGCCAGTCGCCGGGCGGCCGTCTCGTCGTTCGTTCGAACCGTGACACAGCCGTCCTCGCACTCGCCGTCACCGGCGACCCGCCCCCAGAAGTACGCCGTCTCGGGGTGGGCCGCGAGCATATCGTTCGGCGCACCGGTTTCGACGCTCATGGCTGGACCTCCTCGGTGTCAGTCGCCGGCGCGTCGACTGCCCCTGCGTCCTCCTCGACGGACTCCACGTGAATCGCGTCCAGCGGACAGGCCGCGGCGGCCTGCTCGGCGTCGTCTCGCCGGTCGTCGTCGAAGGTGGCCGTCACCGCGTGCTCGTCGTCCGTCTCGATGGCAGCCAGCCCCTCGCTGTCCTCGACGAAGCGGTCGTCCCGGACGAGGCAGGCGAACACGCCGTCGCAGGCGTCGCGGTCGATTGTGATGCGGTACATCAGTAGTCGTACTTGGTCTCGTAGCCCCGCGGGGTCACCATCCGGTCGTCCCAGACGTAGGTGTCCTCGTTGCCCACCAGCAGGGTCGTAGTCATGTCCACGAGGTCGGTCTCGCCCAGGTCAGGCAGGTCGCCGAGTTCGACGATTTCGACCTGCTCGTCCTCGCGGCCGGCGGCGTGGACGACGCCGACGGGCGTCTCGGGGTCGCGGTGCTCCAGCAGGATTTCACAGCACTTCTCGTAGTTGTCCCGGCGCTTGCGGCTCCAGGGGTTGTAGATGGTGATGGTAAAGCCCTCCTTGGCGGCGGCGTGGAGCCGCGACTCGATGGTCGGCATGTCGGTGAGGTGGTCCGACAGCGAGATGGAGACGGTGTCGTTGACCAGCGGCGCGCCCACGCGGGCCGCACAGGACTGAGCCGCCGGGACGCCGGGCACCACGTCGAAATCGAGCATCGTCGCCGTCGCGCCCTTCGATTCGATGATCTCCAGCGCGAGGCCGGCCAGCGCGTACACGTTCGGGTCGCCGCTGCCGATAATGGCCACGTCGTTGCCCGCCAGCGCGCGGTCGATAGCCTCCTCCGTTCGGGACACCTCGCCGCACATCGGCGTGTTGTAGATGTCCTCGGCCTGTTCAGTTACTTCGTCGGGCAGGAGTTCGACGTAGGTGGTGTAGCCGACGATGTGTTCGGCGTCGAGCAGTGCGGAGCGAGCGCGGGCGGTCATCCCTTCAGGCTGGCCGGGACCGAGACCGACGGCGATGAGCTGGCCCGGCTCGGCGTCGAAGTCGTCGACCGTCGCACCGACTTCCTCCTCTTCCTCCGAGTCGCTGGAGGCGGACGCGCCACAGGAGCTACCGCTCGACGACGAATCGGAGGAGGACGACGCCCCGCACTTGGAAGTCGTGTCGTCGCCCGCGTCCGGCGTCGTTTCTGTGGACGAGCTTGCCGAGCTCGCGCCGCACTTGGAGCCGGTGTCGGGCTCTGCTTCCGCTTCGCTCGCGGCGTTGCCGCTCGCGCTTTCCGAGGGGCTTCGCGTCTCGCTTGCGCCGCATTTCGATTCCGTCTCTGTACTCGCGTCTGTGGTGTTGTCAGTACTCATTGTCAGAAATCGTCGACGTCACGCCCGCCGCGCGGGGTGACGAGGAACTCCTGGTAGTCGTTGCGCCACACTTCGGTCTCGTGAGTGCCGACGACGATGGACGAACCCATGCCGCCGACCTTGTCGTCGTGGTCGGGCAGGTCGCCAAGCGTCGTGATGGTCTCCGTTTCGTCGTCGAGGTTGCGGCCGGCCTCGCCGCGACCGGAGTCGTTGACGATAGCGGCAGGCACGTCGTCGGCTCGTTCCTCCCGCAACACGTCGACGGCCCGCTCGTAGTCGCGCCAGCAGTTGTAGAGGACGACGACGAAGCCGCTAATCGCGGCCGCCCGGAGCTTTTCCTCGATTTCGTCCCAGCCGCGCCACTTGTCGGACAGCGAGATGGTACAGAAATCGTTCGACAGCGGCGCTCCGAGGTTCGCCGCCCCCGACAGCGCTGCGGTCACGCCGGGGACGATTTCGATTGGCACGTCGTCGGCGTCGTCGGCGTCGGCCATCGTAAAGAGGAGGTCGGACTTCCCGTAGACGTTCGGGTCGCCGCCGGAGACGTGGGCGATGTCCTCGCCGGCACGGACCCGCTCGAAGGCCTCGCGGGCGAGTTCGACCTGCTTGCCCATCGACGACCGGATGAGCGTCTGGCGGCTGCCGTCGGGTCGCTCCAGCACGGTCCCTTCCTCATCGGCGATTTCGCCGTCGTCGGTTTCGCCGTCGAGTTCGGCGGACTGGGGCGGAAGCGTCCCGTCTTTCCGCAGGAACTCCTGATAGAGGTTCGAGGCGATGATGCAGTCGGCGGTCTGGATGACGTCTTTCGCCCGCTGGGTCATGTCGTGGGGGAGGCCCGGCCCGATGCCAACCACGTACAGCGTCCCGTAGTCGGCTGGACGCGTCGCCTCGGCCGCGGCCGCTGTCGACTGGCGCCCGTCGCTGCTCATCCTGTGTCTCCGAGAGCCGCCGGTCGAATCTCGATACTGTGGCGCATGGTGAGTACAACGCCGCTTTCGCATAAAACAATTGTGCTTGTATTAGTTCAAGCAGAGGCGTTAGCAGAGAAAGTCAGGTTGTCACGAGGGTCGGAGTCTGATCGAGAAAACACAGAGCTTCGACCGGTTGTGTCCGCAGTCGCGCTCGAATACCGCGACAACTGATCAGGTGTTGCTCAGTCCCCCATCGACGACGACACTCTCGCCGTTGACGTAGGAGGCCATATCGCTGGCGAGGAACGTCGCCACGTCGGCGATCTCCTCGGGTTCGCCGAAGCGGCCCGAGGGGATGAGTTCCTTCAGCATCATCTTCGTCGTGTCGTCGATCCGCTCGTCCTCGAACATCTGCGTCTTGCTGTAGCCCGGATGGATGGCGTTGACCCGGATGTCGTAGTTGCTCAGGCGGTCCGCGAGCGCGTAGGTGAACAGTCGAACCGCGCCCTTGGACGTGCAGTAGTTGACCAGCAGCCCGGTACCGCGGATACCGCCCGAACTGGACATATTGATGACGGTCCCGCCGCCGTTCTCCCGCATCGCCTCGGTCGCGACCTGCGCGCCGAAGAACACACCCTTCGTGTTCACGTCCATCAGCCGGTCGTAGTCCGCCTCTGTGGTCTCGTAGAAGTCCGCTATCTCGGAGATCCCGGCGTTGTTGACCATGATATCGATACCGCCCAGTTCTTCGGCCGCGGCGACGGCCACTTCCAGATCGTCGGGACTGGTCACGTCACATTCGACAAAGTGTGCGTCTCGGTCGGTCTCGGCTTCGACTAGTTCGTGGGTCGGTTGACCGCCCTCGCGGGGCTCCTCCTGCTGGTCTGCGACAATCACGTCAGCACCGTGCTCCGCGTACCGTCGGCAGATGGCCCGGCCGAACCCGCTCGCGCCGCCCGTGACGACCGCCGTCTTGTCTTCGAGTAGTGTTGTCATGCGACAGCTATCACCACAGCCGCATATAATAAATAAGTTTAGAGTTGTACAGTGACAGAGACGCGGAACAATTGTCGAGTCGCCGCCCGGGATAGTCACGCAGTTGCTCGGTGGCCGAAAAGCGGAGCTGAAAACGCAGTGTGTGAGAAACAGGAAGTTAGCGCCCGATGGCGACGGTAACGGCCTCGTCGTAGCGCGTCTTCTCGGCCAGCAGGTCGTGTTCGCGACCGGCGGCAATAGCCGAGGCCTCGGCGATGCCCGGCCAGCCGATGAGTTCCTTCGAGCGCGAGGGCGTGGGACCCTCGAACTCCTCTAGGGTCTCCTTCTCGAATGCGACGACGCCCAGGCCCCACTCCTCAGCCGCGGCGAGCATGCCGTCCTCATCGGCTTTCCGGGTGCCTGTTGCGACGAACTCCACGTCGCCGCGGTCGAGGTCAGCCTCGTCCAGCGCCTGCTCCCAGGCCGCGTGGAACTGCTCGACATCCGCGCCGGCAACGCTACCGGTTCCGAGGACGACGCCGTCGTCTTTGTTACGTTTGAGCACGGTCACATCGTCGTCGACCAGCACTGCTTTCGGCCCGTCGAGGCGCTCGATGGGGCCGAGTTCGTCGTCGAGCACGGCGAGGTTCGTCGCGACCGTCGAGTCGCCGTTGACCACGTGGGCGTCCAGCGCCTTCGCCTGCTTCTCGACGCCCTGCTTGTCCGCGGCCTCGCTGGCGGTGGTCATCGCTGGGACCGCGCCCATGCTCGCCAGGTCGTCGGCGACCTGGTTCGCGCCGTGGTGGCCGCCGGTGATGGGGATGGCCCACGTGAGTTCCTCGTCGACGACACAGATGGCGGGGTCGTCCCACTTGTCGTCGAGCAGGTGCGCGGTCTTGCGCATTGCGATACCGCTGGCCATCAGACCGATGAAACAGTCGTATTCGCCCCAGTACTCCTCGAACACGTCGCCGTGGTATTCGAGGATGTCGATGGACTCGTAGCGGTCGCCGATGCCGTCGACGATGTCTTCGGCGGTGTCCATCTTCCGCTCGAAGGCGACGATGGCGATGTCCTCTGCCACCTCGCCGTCGGAGTCGGGCGCTTTGCAACTGTTCGAACTGGATTCGTTGTCTGTGTCAGTGCTCATCAGTCGTCAGCCTCCTGTGAATCCGCGTCGCTTCCCCGGTTCGCCCAGTCGCCATAGAGGAACGACCGCTCGTAGTCCTCGCCGCCGACGGCGTCGCCGATGACGACCATCGCGGAGGCGCGGTAGCCGGCGTCCTCGACTTTTTCGCCGATGGTCTCGATGGTCCCCTCGATGACGTCCTCGTCGGGCCAGGACGCGTGGTACACCGCGGCGACGGGCGTGTCGGGGTCGTGGCCGTCTTCGAGTAGCCTGTCCATCGTCTCGCCCACGGCGTGGGTCCCCAGATAGATACAGGTCGTCACGTCGCCCATGCCGACGAACTCGGAGATGTGGTCCTCGTCTTCGTCCAGCGTCTTGCCCTGCGGGCGGGTGAAGGCGACGTGGTTGGCGACCTCGTTCAGCGTCAACTGGGTTCGCATCGTCGCGCTGGCGGCGAAGGCGGAGGTGACGCCGGGGACGATGTAGGTCGGCACGCCCTCGTGTTCAAGCGCGTCCATCTGCTCCAGCGCCGCGCCGTAGATGGCGGGGTCGCCGCTGTGAAGCCGGACCACGGTGTCGCCGGCCTCGTAGGCGTCCCGCATCAGCGGAATCAGCTCTTCGAGGTCCTTGCCGATGGAGGACACTGTCTCCGCGTCCTCACAGTACTCCTCCAGCAGTTCGCTGTTGACGAGCGAGCCGGCGTGGACCACGAGGTCGGCGTCGGCCAGCAGGTCGCGGCCAGCGACGGTCAGCAGACGGGGATTTCCGGGGCCGGCCCCGACGAAGGGGATGCCCTCCTGCTCGTCGCCGGCACTGTACTCGTACACGCGGTCGTCGCGGTTCCCGGCGACGGAGTCGATGGCCGTCTGCGGGTCCGTCTCGCCAGCCTCGTCAGTCATGCTGCACCTCGTCACCGCAAAGGGCGGCTTCAGAGCGTTCCTGTCGCGCGACTGCTCCGGAACCGTTCTCGCCGCCGTCGGTCACGACACCGCTCTCGTCGGCGGCTTCGAGGAAGGCGTCGGTCGCCTGCTCGACGCGCGTCTCGGGTTTCTCGGCGTAGGCCAGCGTGTAGTAGTCTCGCTCGTCGATCTCGGTCGGGTCGTCGGTGACGATGGTCTCGCCCTGCTCCATGAACAGCCGGCGGCCGTACACCACGTCGTAACCGGCCTCGACCAGCCCCTCGTGGGTGGCCGGCGCGTCGGTCACCTTGAACAGAATCATCCGGTCGGGGCCGGTCGGCGACGCGCCGCGGTCGGCCTCTCGGAGTGCGAGGCTCGACCCGGCGGTGATTTCCACGCCCAGCGCCGTCGCAAAGGCCGACATGGCGCTGACGCCGGGCACCACTTCGAGGTCGACCTCGGGGTGGAACGCGGCCAGCGTCCGCCGGAGGTGACCGAACGTCGAGTAGACGTTCGGGTCCCCGAGCGTGACGAAGGCGGCGTCGCCGTCGCGGGCGGTCGGCGCGATTTCGGCGGCGGCCGCCTTCCACGCCTCGCGCAGTTTCTCCTCGTCGCGCGTCATCGGGAAGTCGAGGTCGCCGATGCGGTCCTCGGGAACGTGTTCGGTCGCGACCGACCGCGAGAGCCGCCCCGGCGAGTACACTACGTCGGCGGATTCCAGCGCGCGCTTCCCGCGGACGGTAACTAAGTCGGGCTGGCCGGGACCGAGGCCGATGCCGTAGAGCGTCATCGGTCGCCTCCGTTCGTCGCCCCAGCTTCTGCCGGCGATCCGCCGTCAGCGGCAACGTCCTCGCTGGCGCTGCCGACGAGCATGTACACTGGATTCTCCGAATTGAAGCTCGTCGCGCCGGCGAGTTCGTAGCCGTGGCTCACCTGAAACTGGACGACTTCCTCCAGAATATCGCGTTCGCGGAAGGCCTCCGTCGCCGCGCCGGCGACTTCGAGCCGCGAGACGTTCATCACGATTCGGTCGACGCCGGTCTCGACCGCGTGATCGAGAACGGCCTCGTAGTTGCGCGACCCGCCGAGGAAGAGGGCGTCGGCGTCGTCGGGCAGGCCCTCCGGGGCCTCGGCCTCGCGGAGTTCGACGTTGGCGTCGACGTCGTTGGCGGCGAGGTTCTTGCGAGTCACGTCGAGTCGATTCCCCTTGCGTTCGAGTGCAGTGACTCGCCCGGCCCGGCGCGCCGCCGTGATGGTGACGGCACCGGTACAGGAACCGACCTCCACGAAGTGGTCAGCCTCGGTGAGAGCGAGTTTGCTGGCGAGGACGGCCCGGACCTCCGGCTTGGTGGGACCGGCCTTCGCATCGTGTGGGAGCGAGACGCGGGACATCACGCTATACAACTGCAGTAGCGCGTAAAACAATTTTGGTTGTATTAATCCAACTGCGGATGATAGCAGGGTTCGGCGAACGACGGCGTCCCACGGGTGCGTCAGAGCGACCGACAGCCGTAGCGATACAGCGCGGCCAGGGAACCGCCCCAGAGGAGGTGCCCGACCAGCGTCGCCAGGGTGAGGTTGGGCAGGCTCGCCTCGATGCCCACGAGCGAGAGCCACACCGGCATGACGAGCCCGGCCGCGACGAGCCAGAGCGCGACCGACCAGGCGAGGGCGACCCCATAATACTGGAACCGGTCGGAGCGGTGGCCCGGCACACTCCGGACCAGTGCGGCGTACACCAGCCCGAAGACGACGCTGTGGAAGCCGTGGGTGAGCCACCCGACCAGTGGGTTCTGGACACCGTACAGCGCCCCGATGACGGGAACACCACCGGAGAGGGCCTGCATCGGGACGCCCATGACGACGGCGGCGACGAGCGACGCACCGATGGCCAGGCCCAGGCGGCGCGGCGGGAGCCCGAACGCGGCGTCGGTCCGGGAAGTCACGACGCCACCGTCGGCCGAAACCCGCGGCAGCGTCAGCGTGACTGTCGTTCCGCCGTCCGTAACGGTAGCCGCCGTCCGCCCGCCGTAGCTCCGGACGAGCAAGCGAACGAGATCTAGCCCGAAACCGGTCGAGCGGTCCTCGTATGAGCCGATCTCACCGCGGGCAATCAGGTCAAGTTGCCGCTCGGGCAGTCCCGGACCGTTGTCGCTGACGTTGATACTGACAGTGTCCTCGGCAGCGGTGACCGAAACCTCGACGTGGGGCGTATCGCTGTCATTGTAGACAACCGCGTTCTCGACCAGATGCGCGACGAGGCTGTCGAGCATCGTGTTGGCCTGCACTCGAAGGTCCGGCGGCACGTCGGCTCGAAGGTCGTAGTCGGCCGACGGGTGTGACTCACGGACAGCGTCGAGGCCCGACTCCACGCACGGGACGACGGGGACAGCATCCAGCGACAGATCGGTCCCGTCGTGGGCGATGTGTTTCATGTTCTCGACGACCTGCTGGACGCCGGCCGAACGGTTGTCGATGACCGACAGGGCCTCGGCCGCTCCGGCGTCGTCGCGCGACTCCGCGAGTTCCACCCGGCCACGGATGACCGTCAGCGCGTTCAACACCCGGTCGCGCAGGATGCGGTTGACCAGGTCGAGCCGGGCGGCCTGCTGTTCCAGTTCGTGTTGCTGTCGGTTCGACCGACCGGCGTAGACGCCGGTGAGCGCCCCGCCGACGCCGCCACCGATGAGGAAGTTCGACAAGTACGTCCGACTCCCAGCGGTTGAGAGCGGGCCCATGCCGCCGTTTCCGACCAGCGTCACCAGAACGAGGACGAACATCGCGCCAGTGCCGGCGAGACACCACAGCGTGACCGTCCGCACGAAGGCGCGTTCAAACTCGCCGACGGCAAGGGCGACACCGAACGCAGACAGCCCCAGACCGAGCACTAGCGGCAATACGCCGCCGAAGACGAACGCCATCGGGCCGTCGCTGACCGCCAGCGTGACGGTAAACCGGGTCAGAAAAAAACCGAGGCTGGCGACGACGAGTCCAGACGGCGAGATGCCGCTGCCCAGAGAACGGGCAAAGTCGAACACGGTCTCTTCCGACGGGACTGTCAGCAAGATACATACCATTTCACTTCAGGGTACAAATCGGTTCCCCGGATGAGCGGTCCGAACCGACCCGTCAGAACTCCGGCCCGGGTGCCGGCACGCCGTCGCTGTCGTCGCCGCCGTCGAGGTCGAACTCCTCACGCAGTTCGCGGATGCGGTCGCGGATGTCCGCGGCGAGTTCGAACTCCAGGTTGTCCGCGGCTTCCTGCATTCGCTCCTCCAGTTGTTCGATCTGGCGGGCGGCCTCGTCGGCGTCGCTCGCCCCCTCGCCCGAGATGCCGCCGGTGTCAGTCTTGCTCCCCGGCAGGTTCGTCTCGCCGACCTCCTTCTCGATTGTCGTCGGCTCGAAGCCGTGTTCCTCGTTGTACTGCTGCTGGATGCGGCGGCGTCGCTGGGTCTCCTCGATGGCCGACTGCATGGCGTTGCTCTGCTCGTCGGCGTACAGCACCACTTCGCCGTTAACATTCCGGGCGGCCCGCCCCATCGTCTGGACGAGCGTCGTCTCCGAACGCAGGAACCCCTCCTGGTCGGCGTCCAGAATCGCCACGAGAGACACCTCCGGGATGTCCAGCCCTTCCCGGAGCAGATTGATGCCGACCAGCACATCGATGTCACCCAGGCGGAGCGACCGGATGAGTTCGTGCCGCTCCAGCGTGTCCGTCTCGTCGTGCATGTAGGCCACGTCGACGCCGGACTCCTCCAAGTACTCCGTGAGGTCCTCGGCCATCCGCTTTGTCAGCGTCGTGACCAGCACGCGCTCGTCGCGCTCGACGCGGCCGTCGATGCGTTCAAGCAGGTCCTCGACCTGCCCCGTCGCGGAGGCGATTTCGACGGCCGGGTCGACGAGGTGGGTCGGGCGGACGATCTGCTCGACGACCTGGTCGCTGTGGTCGCGCTCGTAGTCGCCGGGCGTGGCGCTGACGTACAGCGTCTGGTCGGTCTTCTCCTCGAACTCGTTGAAGGTGAGCGGGCGGTTGTCGAACGCCGTCGGCAGGCGGAAGCCGTTCTCGACGAGGCTCTCCTTGCGGCTCTTGTCGCCCTCGAACTGGCCGCGAATCTGTGGGAGCGTCTGGTGGGACTCGTCGACGACGGTGAGGAAGTCGTCGGGGAAGTAGTCCAGCAGCGTGTAGGGGGCCTCGCCGGTTTCACGGTCAGAGAGGTGGACCGAGTAGTTCTCGATGCCCGAGCAGTAGCCCGTCTCCTGCATCATCTCGATGTCGAAGGTGGTCCGCTCCTCGATGCGCTGGGCGGCGACGTGGTTCCCCTGGCGCTCGAAGTAGCGGATGCGCTGGTCCAGTAGCTCCTCGATTTCGTCGATGGCGCGCTGGAGGCGCTGTTCGGGAATCGAGTAGTGTTCCGCCGGGTGTATCAGGGCGGCCGGCTCCTCGCTTTTGACCTCGCCTTCCAGCGGGTCGACCTTCAGCATCCGGTCAATCTCGTCGCCCCAGAACTCCACGCGGAGGGCGTAGCGGCCGTACATCGGGTAAATTTCAAGCGTGTCCCCGCGCACGCGGAAGGTCCCCTGCGTGAAGTCCACGTCGTTGCGCTCGTAGTTCAGGTCGACCAGGCGACCGAGGAGGTCGTCACGCTCGATTTTCTGCCCGACTTCCAGCGAGAGGGACATGTCGATGTAGTTTCGCGGGTCACCGAGGCCGTAGATGGCCGACACCGACGCGACGACGATGACGTCGTCCCGGGTGAGCAGCGAGCGCGTCGCCGAGTGGCGCAGCCGGTCGATCTCGTCGTTGATAGAGGCGTCCTTGTCGATGAACGTGTCCGTCTGCTCGACGTAGGCCTCGGGCTGGTAGTAGTCGTAGTAGGAGACGAAGTACTCGACGGCGTTGTCCGGGAACAGCTCGCGGAACTCCTCGTACAGTTGGGCCGCGAGGGTCTTGTTGTGGGCGATGACCAGCGTCGGCTTTTGAATCTCCTCAACGACCCAGGAGACGGTGTTGGTCTTCCCGGAGCCGGTCACGCCGAGCAGGGTCTGTCGATCTATTCCCTGCCGGAAGCCCGACGCAAGTTGTTCGATGGCCTCGGGCTGGTCGCCCGCCGGCTCGAACGGGGCGTCGACACGGAACTCGCGGTCGGCGTCGGGACGGTCGATAGAGAGGGGGCCACCGGAATCGCTCATTACCCACACATCGGGCTGGACGGACTTGAGCCGCGTGGTTCCGGTTAGCAGACCGGCTTCGGGTTCACGCCGAGGTCCTCAAGCGTCTCGAAGTATTCGTCGTAGGCCGTCGAGATGACCTCGACGGCGGCCGCCTCCGCGGCGTCCCAGTCGTCGTCGGTGTCACAGACGGCGTCGAGCAGGCCGGCCGCGTCCTCGCGCAGGGCCTCCACGTCGCCGCCGGCACTGCGGAACGTACTCGCGGTCTGTGGGTCCGCCTGCCCGGTGAAGAAGCCGGTGTACTGCTCTTTGACCTTCTTGTCGACGAGCGACCAGCCGACGAAGCCGCCGAGGCGCTCGACGGTCCCATCGAGGCCGTCGAGCACGTCGTGCATCGCCGGTGTCCGGTCGGCCGGGTCGGCGTCGATGGCGTCGCGCCGCTCGGCCGTCTCGGCCGCCGCGTCGGCAAACAGCGCCGCCGCGTCGTCGGTTGCGTCGTCGCTCCAGGCGTCGAAGGTTGCGTGCGCCGCCTGCTCGCGGGCGGCCGCCGCCGCCAGTACCACGTCCGGTTCCATCTCGCCGCGGGTATCGGCGTACAGCGTCTTCGAGGAGCCAAGTCGGGAGAGTTCCGTCTGCTGGTCGTCACGGACGGCGTCGATGAGGTCGGCTGCAGTCATACTCTGGCCTGTGGCCGGCGCGGGCTTGTAACCATCGAACCCGTCGCTCAAAGGCTAACGTGGCTGCGGGGAGTAAGCCCCCTTCTGTTCGGGCCAGCATTCGGCTGAGCGGCCACGTCCAGCGCTTGCGCGCGGCGTCGGACTACCTGTCGACGCGGCCTTGCACCGGTGAGGTTTCGCCGTTCCATCGGTCCGTCGCCGGGAGCGTGGGGCGCGTCAGCGGCCCACGGAATGCGTGGGGCATCTGCGGCCCACGTGTGGAGCACGAATGTGGTCCACAGCTGTGCGCCCCGGAGTCACCGGGTCGCGACTGCCCTCGGTGGGTTACCTCTCCCTCGCTTTGGCCGCGTGCCCCACCATCAGGTGGGCCACGACCGGCCTCGCTCGGGATTCGCACACCTCATCGGTCCGGCGACGACGTGTCGTTGCTGTTCCAGAGCCGACGGTCTCCCGCCCCGGACTTGCGCCCGGTCACCTGTCCGACAGGTGGGGGGACTTTCCTCATGGCTTGCGCCACGGGAGCCGGCCTCCCGCTGCCACCGATAGGTACGCCAGTGTCGCCGATAAGGCTTACCAACGACCTTTTGCTGCGGGGGGCGTCCTCGGCCGTGGACCGGCCTGTGGGCACCCCGCTTGCGGAACCGTGGTCTCGTTGAGCGGCGCGAAGCAAGGCTCGAAAGACGGGCAAGGCGAGTCTTTCGGTGGAGAAAAAGCGCGAATCGCCTCGCAGTTCGCGGGCAACTGCGCCGTCGGCGCAGTATGCACGGCGCGGGCCTGCCTTTCCCCGACGCCAGCGACGAGCCGCTGGCGCGGCCGCACTGTGGTGACGGGAGACAGTCGCGGAGTCCGCCTCCACAAGACGTTTTATCGAAGCCACGGCACAGCCACTATGACCGATTGGTGCCGTAGACGCCTCCTCACAGCGGCGGCGGCCGGACTGGCCGCCGTCGCCGGCTGCACCACGACCGACGACCCACCGCCGTCGCCGGGGCTCGACCGCCGCCCCGTCAACGGCTACGAGGTCGAACAGGTCAGAAACACCGACGCAGTCCCACTGTTCACCCGGGAGTCGTTCCCCACGGCGACGAGCGATGGCGAGGGCACGGGTCGACCAGCCGGGAGCTACGACTACGCGTACGTGGTCTCGGAAGCGTATCTGGACGACCTCACCTTTGCGGCAGTGTCCGAGGCTCAGCGCCTCCGGTCGTTCGCCGCCGACACCGACTTCGAGACAGAGTCTGTGTATCTCTTTACTACGCCGGTCGGTGCGTGTTACGACGTGCATATCGAGGCTATCACGCTCGACCCCGACGACGACCCGCACGGCGACTTCTGTCGGACGCTCCGGCCTGCGGATGTGGCCTGCGATGACGGCGAGTACGATACCGTCGGCTACGCGATCCGGCTTCCGGTGACCCGCGAACGGACGAGCGGCCACGGCGGCGGGATGTCGAGTTCCTGCCGCCGGGCCCCGTCACAGGTCGCCTTCGACGCCAAGCTGACGCCACACGGGAGTGAGGAGGAATGAGAGAGACGACCCGCCGCGGCCTGCTGGCCACCTGCGGCGCGGGGCTGGTCGGCCTGACCGGCTGTTCGGGGTTGTCACCCTTCGGCGAGCGCGAGGAGCGCGTCGACACCGGACGGCTGGACGGCGACCTCGCGACGGTCGCGCTGCCGGGGTCGCCGTACCCGATTTCAGTCCCGGCCTCGCTCGGAGAGCGACACCGCAAGCGGGGCCGCGAACTGCTCGACGGCGTGCCCGACTCGCCATCGATTCCCAACGCCGCTGTGGCGCAGAAACTCCGGGAGGAGCGCGACCGGGCCGGGGACTCGCTGGAAGCGGACAGCGACCGCGAGGCGTGGCCGCTGGACCGTCTCGACAGCTACCGGTACGACCGGAGCAAGGCCGCGAGCGTGCGGTCGGCGTACCGCGCCGCCACAGGCAAAGACGACGGCGACCGCCTTCGCGAGTACCGGCGCACGGTCGCCACGACCCGCTCGACGTTCGCGGGAGAACTGGCCTACCGCGCGAACGGCCCGGTTGCAGCGGTGCTGGCTCACGAGCCGCTGGAAGGACTGCTCGCCGAGTGCCGCGAGGAACTCCAGCCGATGCCGCCGTATCCAGACGACCCGCGAGCCGAGCCCTTCCGGGCCGGCGACGCCGTCGGGACCGTCGAGCGGAGCGCGGCGGCACTCGCCGACGCGCGGCGGCTACACGAGCGCTACCTGCGCGCGGCGTCCGACCCCACGCCACAGTGGGACCAGGTCGCAGTCGCCGCCGAGTCTCTGGAGCGAACGCTCCGGTTCTCGCAGGATCGGGTCGAGGGGTACCGAGAACCCGATGCAGAGGTGTTCGAGCGGGACCTCGAAGGGACGACCGCGCGGCAACTGTACACTGACGCGGCCCGCGACCTCCGCATCCGGACCGAGGAGACGGAAGCAGCGGTCGACGACGCGGACTTCGCAGCCGCCGTCCTCAACGCCGCTCGGGGACTCGTCGCGCTGGAGGTGCTGACGGCCGTCGTCACAGGTATCCAGGAGGGCGAGTACCAAGGCGATGTGTCGCTGTCGACGGTCCGGTCGGGCGCAAAGGCGTCCGCCGCGGCCATCGAGTCGGCCCTCGATACCGAGCCGCGGGGCCTCGCAGTTCGGCTCTGTGAGCCGGCGCTGTTCACGCACCGCAGCGCAGTCCGGAGCGTCTCCCGGTACGACCCCAACGCCCCCGACCTACTCGCGGAGTTCCGGCAGGCGGAGCTGTTAGCCAGCGCGGTCCCCGAAGCAACCGCCTTCGTCGTCGAGCGCCTGCAGGTCGGCGACGCGACTCGCCGGGACAAGTGAAAATTGGAGAAGCGAGCGAGGACTCAGTCGTCGGACGGGAGCGGTTCGCCGGAGCCGTCGGTCGGCGCGGGCGAGGCCTGCATGTCGTCGTCTTCCGCGTAGGGGTACCACGTCATCTTCGTGTTGTGCATGTACGGGTCGTCGTAGTCCGTCTCTTCGGGTTCGACCATCTCGGCCAGCGTCTCCTCGTCGCGGTCCGCGACGAAGTCACGGAAGGTTTCGCCGCCCTCGCGGGCGTTCTTGAAGTTGTTGACGAGGTTCTTGATAGCGCCGGGCACTTCGTCGGCGGGGACGCGCATCTCCACCCAGTCGGCGAAGCGCGGGTCGTCGCCGAGGCCGCCGCCGAGGCCGATGTCGAGTGCCTCGACCGGCTCGCCGTCCTTGCGGGTCTTCATGCCGCGCAGGGACACGTCGGCAATCTGGGGCTGGGCACAGGAGGCCGTACAGCCCGAGAGGTGGATGTGGAAGTCCTTGTGGTCCTCGGGCAGTTCGACGTTGTCCTTGAGCCAGCGGGCGTACCGGACTTGGCGGTTCTTCGTCTCGACGATGGAGAGCGAGCAGTACTCCGTGCCCGTACAGGCGATGGAGCCGCGCATGAACGGCGACGGGTCCGGGGAGTAGTTCTCCAGCAGAGGCTCGCTGGTGAACTCGTCGAGGTTCTCCTCGGGCACGTCGGTGACGATGATGTTCTGGCGCTGGGTCAGGCGGACCTCGCCGGAGCCGTACTCGTCGGCGAGTTCGGCGAGTTCGAGCACGTCGTCGGCACCCATGCGGCCGACCAGCACGTTCAGGCCGACGTAGTAGTTGCCGTCCTTCTGCTCGTGAATCCCGACGTGGTCGTTGTGTCCGTCCTGGGACCCGGTGTTGTAGCTGTACTGGTCGCGCATGTCCTCGCCCGCAGTCGGGAGTTCGAAGTCGACGTACTCCTCCTGCAGGACCGAGCGCATCTTTTCCGGACCCCACTCGTCCATGAGGAACTTGATGCGGGCGTTGAAGCGGTCCTCGCGGTCGCCGTAGTCGCGGAAGAGCGCGGACATGCCGTGTGCCACGTCGGCGGCCTGCTCCGGCGGAACCCACACGTCGAGTTCGCGGGCGAGACGTGGCTCCTTGCGGGAGAGGCCGCCGCCGATGCGGACGTTGAAGCCGAGTTCGCCGTCCTTTTCGGCGGGCTCGAAGGCGAGGTCGTTGATGTCGCCCTGGCCACAGCCCTCGTCACAGCCGGCGATGGCGACTTTCCACTTGCGCGGGAGGTTCGAGTAGTCGTCGTTGCCTTTGAACGTCTCGTGGAGGTCCTCGGCGACGGGCCAGGCGTCGACGTGTTCGTGCTTGTCCTTGCCGGCGACCGGGCAGCCGACGATGTTGCGCCAGGAGTCACCGCAGGCCTGCTGGGTGCCGAGGCCGACGGCTTCGAGCTTCTCGAATATCTCCGGGATGTCCTCCAGCTTTATCCAGTGCAGTTGGATGGACTGGCGGGTCGTCCAGTCACAGTAGGCCTCGCCGAACTCGGGGTTGTCGACGGGACCGGTCGCGTACTCTTTCGCGATTTCGCCGATGACCTCAAGCTGGCCCGGCTTGATGACGCCGTTTGGCGTCCCGATACGCATCATGAAGTACGACTCCTGCCCGGAGCGCTGGTGGTACAGGCCCCACCACTTGAAGCGCTCGAACCACGCGTCGTGTTCGTCCTCCGGAATGGCGTCCCAGCCCTTCTCCGCGAACTCCATCAAATGCTCCCGTATCTCGTTGCCGTAAACCTCGTCTTTCCATTTCTCGACTTTACTGGGCATAGCTAATGTGTTCTCTCACAAGTCTCACAGACTTATACAACACACTTTGCCGTCAACCGTCTCCCCCACTCCCCGAAACAAGATATTATTGCCTATTCTACGGGGTGAGCAAGCCGGGTTCGTTTCTCCGGAAAATGAACGCTCTCGTGTACAACACCGTAGAACTCGCCGGAATCGGGGTCTACGACGCGACCGACGGTCAACCAGTCGGTGACGCCGCTCTCGCCACAGGCGATGCACTGTCCGGCTATTCGTGCCTGAATATCCGGATAATCCACGCCCACTTTCACGAACCCCTCGGCGAGGAAATCCGTCGTCTCACACCCACAGAAGCCGCTTCGGGCCAGCAGCCACAGGTCCGAGACGTTCACTTCCCGCGAGTCGTTGACGGAGATCCAGGCCCCGTCGTCGAGCTGGTGAACGTCAGTCGTCATTACATCTCATTAGATTCCCGAGACACCTGAGGCCATCGGCGGTCGCAAGTATCACCGCGGTCGGGTCGAATCCGTCGCAGTCGTGCGGTGACTGCATCAGATATAATGACCCACTATTTCCTGGGTTCTGTACGAGATGGGACCAAATGTTGCCTGTAAGTCGCAGTGCGGGTCAAGCTTACAGGAGAGTCTGTGTTTAAGATAATGGGGGCGTTACAGAGGAGTACGACACTACGTGGCGGCCACGCAGGTCGCTGCTGTGACTGAAACGATGACGAACGCACAACAGACCCACGACGATGACGCCGAACGCGAAGAGCCGACCACAGACCACCTCGATAACGTCGAGGACGGCTGCGGTTGCACAGAAATCTGGGAGCACATGAGCAAAGAGCGCGAGAGCGCATCTGACGACTGAGACAGACTGGGGACTGATTGCGCCGACACCGGGTCGGTGACAGCCGAGAATTACTTACAATAGCCTGTATGACACCCCTGTACGGGATACTTTTGTGCGGCGCTCCCCAAGCACGTATCGATGCCTGAGGGGCCCGACAACGACGTTCCATCGACCGACCGCGAATCACCGGTCGGTAAACCGGTCATCCGCGGGGATCCGGCACTCACTGGCCAGCGACCCGAGGAGGCCATCGAGTTCAATCCCGACGATCCCGAGAGTCTCGAACTCGCGGCCAGAACAGTCGAGAAGTTCTCCGAGAACACCGCCGGCGCCGACGACAACGTGTTCATTCTGCGGGGCGCGGCCGCGTGTGCAGCCCTAGTCCGTGGTGAGGGGTCCTACAAGGCCGCTGCCGAGCGGGCCGGCGGCGAGGCGTCGGTCTCGTTCATCCGCAAGTGGTCCCGCGTGCACGACCTCCCCCGGTCCGTGCGCATTCACGTCGCCAAGGGAGAGATTGCGCCGACGGCGGCCAAGCACATCGCCAGAGTCTCCGGCGAATCCCGCCTCCTACTGGCGTGGGCCGCCCTCGATCACGACCTCACTGTCCGCCAGATTCGATCCGTTGCCAGCAGCGTCAACGACGGCGCGTCCGTAGACGCGGCACTCGCCAGAAACGGATACGCGCTGGGTGAGATGCGGACACAACTCGGCCGCGACGCCTACTGTCGACTCCGCCGGCAGGCCGCACTCGACGGGGCATCCCCAGGGGAGGTCATCAGTGAGGCTATCGAATCGTACTTCCACGACGGACCGTAAGGTCTTAATCGCCGCTCCCCCGAGCGAATAGCGAGGGCCGGTAGCTCAGTTAGGCAGAGCGTCTGGCTTTTAACCAGATGGTCGGGGGTTCAACTCCCTCCCGGCCCGCTTCTACGACGAACGGATGTGAGGAGTGAAGCGGCCACGGAGGCGTTGAACCCTGGAAGGCACGCGCAGCGAACGGATGTGAGCGAGCATGTCTCCCTCCGGTTCAACTCCCTCCCGGCCCGTGCAACGAACTGACGAGCGCCGCGAGTCAGTGAGTGAACCGGCAGGAAAGAGTCGAATCCTGGAAGGCACGCACAGCGAACGAACGTGAGCGAGCATGTCTTCCTTCGGTTCAACTCCCTCCCGGCCCGTGCAACGAACTGACGAGCGCTGCGAGTCAGTGAGTGAACCGGCAGGAAAGAGTCGAATCCTGGAAGGCACGCACAGCGAACGAACGTGAGCGAGCATGTCTTCCTTCGGTTCAACTCCCTCCCGGCCCGTGCAACGAACTGACGAGCGCTGCGAGTCAGTGAGTGAACCGGCAGGAAAGAGTCGAATCCTGGAAGGCACGCACAGCGAACGAACGTGAGCGAGCATGTCTTCCTTCGGTTCAACTCCCTCCCGGCCCGCTTCTACGACGAACGGGCGTGCGGAGTGAAGCGGCTACCAAGGGTGTTGGATTACGCCACGAGCGAACGCAGTGAGTGAAGTGGCGGTGGTCCACCTCCCGCCCGGCATGCTTTCTCTGGACAAGCGGCGCGGCAGTGTCTAGTTCGAGACCGGTTCATTTACCACCGAGACAGCGAATGTCACCAGCATGGACGGAACGACCGGTACGGTTCAGCGCGTACTCACGCAACCGTTGCGCCTGCTAGGTGTCACTGTCGGTGTATTGCTCGTCGTCGCCACGCTCGCGGCGGTTGCCAGCACACCGTGGCAGACGCACGCCTCGATGGCAGCGGCGATTGTACAGATGGTCGCGGCGGTCCTGATGGGTGTACTCGGGATCGGTCTGGCGTACATCACCTGGGCAGCCGACGCGTAAGTCAGTCGTTAAAAACCGAAAACAGACGTCGTTGTTATCCGCGGACGGGCATATACGCCATCCCGAGCATCAGCACGGCCGCGATGCCCGAGAGTATCGAGACGCCCCAGAAACCGTTCTTGCGCTCGTGGAAGTAGTCCTGCTGGTCGAGCGTCGCCTGGTACTGGTCGTACTGCTGAATCGGGACGATTTGGACGGTGTGGTGGTCGGGGAAGTGGGTGAAGAACTGCTGCTCGTTCAGCGTGACGTTTCCACCCTCCGAAAGTTCGACTGTGTTTTCACGCGGGGCGAACCATTCGAGCGTCGCGCCGTCGGCGGTCACTTCGGAGATGGTGGTCTCCTGAGTGCCGCTGTCGGTCGCATACGGGTAGGTATCGCCGGGGGAGAACGTCACTGTCTCCGGCTCAGGGAGCCACTCGCTCAGTGGGACCTGCGTATTGTTCGACCGGTAGACCACGTACTCAGTCCCGTTCTGGGTTGCCAGCGTGTTCTTGACCGAGTCGTCCTCGGCGAGGAGCGCACTGACGTTGAGTTCTTCTTCGAGAGTCACCGTACTCTCGTTGCTGTCAGTGTGTACGCGGTAGGTGTCGTTCTGATACGTCGTCGTGGCATTGTGCTCTAACGTCGCAGTGTACTGTGACGACTCGTTGGTCCACGAGAGGTCAGCTGCCATACTGCCCCCGCCACCGCCGCCGTGGCCGCCACCGCCGCCGCCAGACATGTGGATGTTCGTGGCTGTGTATTCCGTTCCGTCGACAGTGAACGTACTCTCGTTGGTCAGTTCGGCGTCAGCGTCGAGCGACACCGTCGGCCGCTGACTCTCCGCGACGCCGATGTAGGCGTACGCAGCAACACTGATAACGAGGAAGAACGCGAAGTACGCCGCCGCGGCTCGTCGTTGCATATCAGGACGGTCAGTTGCCGCGCCGTTTAATGATTACTTTTCGAGCGCATTGGTACGCAGGTGACACGACCCGCTCGCTCCGGAACGACGGTGCCGATGTATCGCACCGGTTAGGCTGTCTCAGACTCGCCAGCGAGAACGTCGTAGCTGTCGAGCGTCCCTGCCATCGACGGGGCATCCGGGTCGTCTTTCCGCTGCGTACCGTAGTTCAGCCACACGCCGCTCGTGTAGCTGTACATCTCGAAGCCAGCGTCGGTCTCGACGACGATGTCTATGACTGCGTCCTCGGGGGCATCATCGAGAACGACAGCCGACCGAACGTCGTTGTCGTGGTGCATCACCCAGACTGCGACAGCGCCGTCGATGTCGTCCAGCAGGGCGCTGGCCTCCGCCGGTGAGAACGGGCGGTGGGGCCAGCCGTCGACGGGTTCTGGTTCATCCATACCGGTCAGACGGGCCGGAATGGCATCGGTGTTCCCCCGTTTTCCCGGTCAGTCGGCGAAGTAGCTGGTGAAAAAGCCGGAGAGGAACGACGAAACAGCGACGGCCATGGCCATATCAGTCAGGCTCCAGGGCGCGTCTTCGTCATCAGCCAGCCAGACAGTGATGGCGACGCTGACCACCAGCGAGACGATTCCGTTGAGGAGGTGCTTGCTCTTGAGCAGACTCATACGGCCCACTGTTGGTGTGGGATTCGTATAGAGATTGCCCCCAGAGCGGTGTTTGCTGACTGATACGGAGTCACCGAGTTAGCCACATGGACTGGGTCCAGCATTGTGACAGTTAGCCGTCACAGCAGACCGTGTAGCGAACGTCGGTCCGGACAAGCGATTCAACTCGCTCGGCTGCGCTATCGACGGTCTCGAACTGCCCCAACTTGCTCACGACCGCACCGTCCGCGCGTAACACGACTGTCCATCGGCATCCGTCCGGCCCATCGCGCTGTTCGAACACGAACTCGCGGTCGGGCAGTCGAGCGGTGATTGGGCTGTCAGTCGTGACCGTCCACGACACCCCATCATCGAGTGTGCGCTCCAGCGCCGTTTCGAGTCGTCGGGCGAGTCTGGCCATCGGTTCGTCCCGCGCGTCCATACAGGACCGTCGAGGTGGAGAAGTATAAGCCGTTGTGACACGACACAACGTTCAAACGGCCCAGACCCGTACAGTAGGTGTGACTCAGTCGCTTCTCGTCTACGACGGCAGTACCGACCTGTTCCGGCGCGCTGCCGAGACGGTAACCCGCTGTGCCACGGACATCACGCCGGTCCCCTGGGAATCCGACGCGATTCAGGCGTTCCTCCGGGCGCAGTTCGACGACCCACCGTTCGCGTTCATTCTGATCGAAGGCGAGTCCGTCCACGTCGGTGAAGCGGCTGTGAAGGAAGCGCTGGAAGGACTCGATGTCGCGGCCCCCGTCGCTCGGTTGGCCGAGCAGGTGTACCCCACCGCCGCCGCGCCGTTCGGGCGTCTCGTCCACGGCCAGGTCCCGGCCGATATCCACGGCACCTTTCCACTGGATAAGGCGGCGAAAGCACACATCGAGCCACTCCGGCAAGTCCACACGATCCCTGTCGAAACAGAGTAATCGAGACGGTCAGTAGTCTAACCCTGCCGCGCGGTCGACAGACGACAGCGCGTCGCGCCCAGAGACAGCACGCGCCGTTTTCGCACCGTGCCGATAACTGAGCGACCCACGCTCCGCTGTTCGGAGGGTTGAAAACCTGTGGCCGGCTACTGCAGGTATGCTGCGGCAGTCCGTCGAGGACGCGTTCACCCTGCTTGCTGTCCTCGTCGTCCTCTCTCTCGTTATCGGACAACTCCTCGGACAGCCGATCTTGCTTGGGTACGTGACATCCGGAAGTATGTCGCCGACGCTGAATACGGGTGACGCGTTTGTCGCCGTTCCTGCCCCCGTCGCTGGCGAAGTTGAGCCGGGGGACGTCATTGTGTTCGAAGCGGTTGAGCTACAGGGCGGCGGACTGACCACACACCGGGTTGTCGCAGAGACCGAAGAGGGGTACATCACGAAAGGAGACAACAACCCGTTCAGAGACCAGAGCGGCGGCGAACCGGTCGTCACTGACGACCGCGTCGTCGCGACAGCACTGCAGGTCAACGGACAGGTCGTCCGCCTCCCCGGCCTCGGGACCGCAATCAGCTCTGCTCGAACGGCGGCTGAAAGTGGATTGGTATTGGTTGGCGGCGCAAGCAACAGCGACCTGACGAGCGGGCAGGGGCTCAGTGGTCTGTTCATCTCTGTCGGCCTCGGGCTGTTTCTACTCGTCTTCGTCGACAGCGTCCGGGCCAGTGAGGAACGAACCAGAGACCGGACCCGGTCGCGCGATGGGGACGCGATCAACGGCTGGACGATCATACTCGCACTGGCAGTGTTGATTCTCGTTCCGGCAAACGCCGCGATGATCGCTCCGAGCGGCACACACAGCGTCACCATCGATAGTACGAGCGAAGATGTCACACCGGGCGAACCTGTCGAGAGCGAATTCACTGCCGAAAACGGCGGGCTGGTGACGATGCTCATCGTCCTCGAATCCGCAGACCCGGACGCGGCGATGGACCGTAACCGGCTTGTTGTCCAGCGCGGTGGGTCCGCAACGGCAACGCTGTCGGTGACCGCCCCACCGCCCGGCGAACAGGCGACCGTGACCGTCGAAGAGCATCGGTACTTTCTGTTAGCACCGCCGGGCGTCATCGCGGGACTGCACCGAATTCACCCGCTGGTGGCCATCGGAGCGTTCAATTTCCTAGTTCTGGGCAGCCTTGCAGCAGCAGTCGGGGCGACCTTCGGGTTCGGAACGGCGCGCAAGCGAAGCCGGAACCGATCGGTCCCACTGAAGCGGCAGATACGTCGCCTGCTCGGGCGTGAGTGATGGCGAGTTTAGCCGGTGATATTGCCGCCACCACCGCCTGCACCTGCTGTGCTTGAACTGTAGAGATTGCTCACCTGGTCGGCAGTGAGTGCGGCGTCGTATATTTTGGGTTCGTCCATGCCACCGTTGAATCCATAGATAGCGTTCCCGCCAGGATTGAGTCCTGAGCCGAGTCGAAGCGGTTGCGTGGACGCCTGCGCGTCGGGGAGTGAAAACGTCGGCCCCTTCTGAGTCCCATTGACGTACACCTTGTCCTGTGAACCGTGGGTCCAGACAACGTGTACCCACTGGTTCTCCGTCAGTGAGACACCCGTGAGCTTGTATTCGTCGGTGGTCTCGATGAGCAGTTCCCTGTCATCAGAGCCCTGCCAACCGCCACCGAACCCGAATTGGTAGCTATCGTCGCCACGGGAGTTCCATTTGCTGAACAGTCGTGTGAGGCCGCCCTGGGTTCGGGGGAATACCCAGGCAGAGAGCGAGAAGTCGTCGGTCAGGTCGAGCGTCTCGTCGTCGGGAACGGTAACAACATCGTCGCCATCGAAGTTCAGCACTTCGCCGCGGCCCTGCTGTGATGTCGCTACGTCGGGTTCAAAAAAGAGGTCCGAGCCTCCGCCAGGACGAAACTCACGCTCACCGTCGTTGCCAGCAGCCCATGCATCCGGAATATCTGTGCTGCTAACGTCCTCAAAGTGCCACCATGACACTCGTGGGTCGCGGCACTCGACTGAGAGCGGCCGGCTCAACTCGACACGCTTGTCGGGACCGGTCGCAGTGATGTCAAGAGCGGCAGTGGTCGTCCCTTCTGAATCACAGGAAAGCGTCGCTGTGACATCGCCGCTCTCGCCCGGCAGAAGCCTGTTCGGTGTCTGGATAGCCTCGAACGGGGGAGCGGAACCTGAACTGACGCTAATACTCGTGAGTTGCTGGTCGAAATTGTTGGTGAGCGTTGCCAGTGTCACCTGCTGGCCGTCCACACCACTGACCGAGCCGATGTCGACGCCAAGCAGCGCATCACTGTCACTGGCCGTCCCCAGGTTACTGGACCGCTTTGCGTCAATTGTAGTGACACCTGCTGTGTCGGCAGCAAGCAGGCCTGCACCGCTGGCGATGAACGCGAGTGCGCTGCGCCGGGTCCACTTTTTGCTCATTCCAGCAGCTCCGGTGGCTTATCGGCTGCCCCGAGTTGGAGCCGGCGAGTCTCCTTGACGTGGTACGCCGCAGAGACCAGGAATAGCAACGTAATCACTGTCGGCCACACGAGCGACGGAATAGACGGTGGGAAGACACCGACCCAGATAGCGACGACAAGCGCCAGCGAGACAGCAGCGAGTCCGAGATAGTACTCCGCCCACGGTATCGAATCCCCCGGCACAACATCGAGGTACACGTCGAGGCTATCAGCAGTATCGGTCAGCGTCACCGTGCCGTTGTCGTGCGTGATGACTCCTGCGCGTTCAAGCGTCGGGAGATGTGTCTGTTGCATCGACGTGTACACGCGGTGTCGCTCCGTGGACGTGATATCCTGAATACACTTGTCGTTTTCCCACGCAGCGACCTGCTCGGCAAGGTCAGAGAGTTCAGCACGCTCGTTCTCTTGCTTTATTGCGTGCAAAGCGTACCGACGTCGTTGATTGCTTAATATGTCGTATACGTCATCACGCGATAGCTGTCGCTTTTCCGTCCGGCTAACCCCCACCTGTCCCATGTTTCTGTTTAGACTGTACTACTTGATAGATTTTTTGTTCGTATTTGATTCTAAATGGTAAGTAACTGTGTTTTTTACGCTAGACATCCACCGCCAGGGACAGGCGTCTGCCGGCAGCGGGGTATGGTGAGGGAGCCGAACGACAGGTCCAACCCGTTATACTTCAGTGATTGTGATCGTCAGATCTTCAGTTTCCCGGGCACTATCGCCCGTTTCGAGGGTTGCAGAGAGATCAGAAACGGAGCCAGCAGACACATCTTCGCTGTAGGAATTCGTACTACCGCCAATTCCAGTAAGGAGACCGCTGGTAGTATCCAGATCGACGTTGAAATTCGTCCCGTTTCCGTCGTTGTTGACCAGTTTGAAGAACCCACTCGAATAGTCGTACGTGCTGTTTGGCATCAGCCGTTCGTCACTCCCGCCGCTATCAGAGGTGTCGTAGCCAAAGACGACAGACACATCGTTCGCGATGAGGCTTACGTAGTTCGTCGAGAGAGTTGTGCTGTCATCGGGGGTGAGAGAGTCACTGCTTGTCGGGAACAGCGTTGACGGATCTGTGATGAGATTACCATCGGTGTCGCGGAGTGCGACCTCGTCGGCGGATGCGTCAACAAGCACGTCAGTAAACTCGGTTGCAATCTCAGAGCCGTTGCCGTCAGCGCCGACGACGTTGACTTCAACCTCACGCGTTGCGCTGACGGAGCTGAATGCCCCAGAGCCAAACGCCGCCCCAGAGCCGATACCGACTGTCCCAATGAGACCGAGTACGCTTCGACGATTTAGTTTCATATTCGATTTACTCATCGAGAGGTTACCACTTACTATTTTGTTGCATTAACCCGGCTAAAGCACTCATTGAAGCCGCTAACGCTGTTCAGTACTAAGCCACTATGCCGTGAACTACCCTTCAATGAATCGGCGTGGCTTTCTGTTTAGTATTGGTGCAGCCAGTGTGGGGACTGGTGCAGTGTTTGGCTCCGGTGCGTTCACTTCTATCGAAGCAGACCGGAACGTCAATCTGCAAGTCACCGGCGATACCGGGTCAGCACAGGTGGGGTTTAGCCCGGGGACCGGTGCCACAGGCATCATTGGAACAGACTCGAACGAATCGGTTGACATCATCAAGTTTGAACAGACGGACCTCAACGAACGAGCGAAGACCAGCTTCGAGAACGCCTTGGAGGTCGACAACAACAGTGCGTCGAAGGTCACCCTCTACATCGATGATAGCACCACTGGCGTTGGGGACGACCCCACAAACAGTGAGGTTCTGGACTTTCGCGCGGGCAGCGCTGATGCATCGATTGTCGGTTCAGCTCAGGCTATCACGCTCGACCCCGACGGTGGGAGTTCGGACGGGGGCTACAGCGACACCGTGGAGATAGACATCGTCGTCGACCTCCGAGATGACGGTGTTGATGGCAGTACCCTCAGTAGTATCAGCGATGTGACTTTCATCGTCGAGGCGGTCCAGCAGTAAGTGAAACCCGATTCCGACACTGACTGTCGACCAACAGGTCCAGATACAGGCTCACACGAAGACACAACGTAGCCGGGGCAACACAAACACCTATGAATCGTACTCTCGTCGCCGTCATGGCAGCGGTCGTCCTCCTAGCAGGGACCGCTATGGCGACAGGTGCCTTCATTACCGGCGACGAAGTGGCACCCGACCGGAACTCCGGCATCTATCTGACCCCTGCCGACACCACAAACGGGGACCAGTACGCCGAATACGACGAGACAGGGCAGCTACGCATCAGTCTCTCGCCGGTACTCCCAAACGGCCAAACCCGTGTCGACGACCTGTTTGTCGTTGGCTTTGCGGGCTACGAGGGAAATAGTAGTGCTGCTGCCGTCAAGCTGGACAGCGAGCCGGAAACAGTTCGCATATACCGGATGGACACTGGCGCACGGGTCGCCGGTGATACCGTCTCGATACAGCCAGACGAATCAGTGCGCTTTGGGCTGGCAGTGACGCCAGCGGAACGCAACTTCACCGGAACAGTATCCATCACCGTCCCTGTTCCCGAACAGCAGTCAACCGAAGGCGACGAGAGCGCCGGAGGGGGCGGCGGTGGCGGCGGTGTATCACCCGGTGGCGATGGAGGCGGCGGGACGCAGGCCGGGAGCAATCCCGCAACGCCGACGCCAACGCCGGGAGACGATAGCTCGACGAACGGGACCGCAGGCGAGGACGGGAACGAGACTGGAACGCCCGCTGACGGGGGAAGCGATGGCAGCGGTACTGGCGTCGGGACACCGACCGAGACACCCACCGAAAGCGACGGAGAGACCGGAACCGTGGCCGGCGGTGGCGCTGGGCCCGCGCCGTCGAGACCCGAAGACCAACAGCCAGCCGAGCCGAGCGGATTCGCGCCCGACTTCGACCCGGCGTTCGGAATTAACTGGGGCTCGTGGGCGTTCATCGCTGGCCTGCTCGCTGTAGTGACGAACTACCTCGTGCAGACGCGATATCATGATGTCCTCCCGGTACTCCAGACACAACCGAGTGACCGCCGGCACCGGTTCCGCCGCGTCGCTGTCCGCGAAGCGGCAATCGGTTTTGCCGGAATCGTACTCACGGTGCTTGTCGTCTCAGCGGTTTCGAGCGCTGGCTTCGGCCCAGCCCCGCAACTGGTTGCCGCGCTCGCGTTCTCCGCTGCAGCCGGCACGGTGACCGGGTATCGATTGCTCCCAAAGCTCGATGCACCGCCCGAGCCGAACGCCACTGACGGCAGCGCGGAAAAGCAGTAAAACAGCTCACTCAGTCCGACGATTCAGCGTCACTATCTCCAGCAGTGACAGCAGCCCCGGGCTCTGGCGGAGGTTCGTACTGGAACAGTCGGTCGCCTGTGTACACGATGAGAGCAGAATCACTATCGGACTCGATGATACGCTCATCCGTGTCGATTGCAATATCCACGAGACCGACAAGCGAATCGACGGAAGTCGTCCAGATATCGTCGTCGACTGGATCAGCCCGGCCGACGGTTATCCACTCGTCGTACTCCTCGCGGGCAGACCTGTATACGAGCCACCGGCGCTCGGCGTCAGTTAGTGTGAGATAGTCGGTCGTGCGCCCGTAGACGAGGGCAGCAGCACAACCAAGGCCACCAAGGAGAAGTGCTGGGCCACCGAGCGTCCAGAGCGGTCCGTAGCTCTTCTCTACCTGTGTTTCGACAGTTTGCTCACCACTGTTCGTCACCGGGCCGGCGTTTTCGACACGATAACTGTTCTGGCTCGGAATAATCGGGAGGCGGTACGTGCGAACTGTGTCGACCGACTGCCCGTTCCGTGTTCCCGAGAGAGCAACCTGAGAGATCACCGCTATCTCCAGTCGGCCGGATGTCTGGCCGTGCTCCAAATCGATACGCCGAACAGTTTCAGCTGCGCGACTAACATTCAGCGAGAACGGAACGGACATACGCTCGTCCGCAGCCAGCGAGCGCTCAGTGTCTTGTGTCAGTGGGCGTTCTACCTCCCAGTAAACGAGCTCTCCGTTTTGCGTCGATTCGACGGATCGATACTGGACGAATACGTCAGCCGAGGCGGTGACGTCGCTTTCGTTGCTAGCGCTGTACGTGTATGCGAACGCGCCGTCCAGTACGGGAGCGACCTTTCGGAGATATACGGGCTGGTCTTCAAGCACTTCACCCTCAGGAAACGCTGAGGTACCGTTGCGAACTGTCGCATTGTGGGAAAACGACCCAGACGATTGCCACGACGACACCTGTCGCGTGGTTGTGTCCGTTCCCGGAGCAACATGCCCCGTATACGTGAGATATCCCCCAGTCGCAGCGATGGCAACCAGACAAATCAGTACCAGTTCGTAGTTGTCGACGACTGTTCGCCGTGTTTCCCGTCCCAACAACCCCATTGCAACTGTAATACTGGTGCCGACAAATAAGAGTTGATACCAAATCAGCAGCGCATCTGTGACTCTACAACCCTTCATGTAAGCGAACAGAGCTGGTGGATGTGTCTGATCCCACCACAGAATCAGGTCTGATATCTGTAGCCGAGCGCTTATTTAAATAACACGGGTACACGTTTATATCAGCAAAACCACCGACGAGCGGACGAGAAGATCGGTACGACAAGCCGTTTCTGAGCAGATACGGCTATTCGATATTGCCCTCCTTCTTTCATTTCCATTACTCCTGTGGCTCGGATACAGCCTTCCACTAAGCGTCGGTGAATCGCTCGTTTTTAATTATAGAAACCCTACACTGCTCGCAGCGTTTACATCTACGTTCATTCATTTCGAGTTCGGACATCTGATTACGAACGTCGGGTTGTACGTCCTCGTAGTCCCACTACTGTATGTCCTAAGCGTCCTGAGCGGCCGTCAGCAGCAGTTCCGAGTGTTTGCCTTCACGACCTTCGTTGCGTGTCCTCCCGTTCTTTCGTATCTGAATCTCGCGATTGCCAGGTCGTCTGTAACATTCGGTGCCTCGGGAGTCGTCATGGTCTTTGTCGGCTACCTCCCACTGGCACTGAGTGAGTCCCTCGATACGAACTTCGATATCGGTCCAGTCAGCGTGTTCGCGCCAGCTTTATTCTTTGCAAGTTTGGGGTTTATCTCAGTGTTGAGCCTCCAGTCCGTGCTCCTTCAGAACCCGACAGTACTGCTGGGCACCGCCGGTCTGGTTTTAGCGACGGTGCTCAGTACAGTATTGTATGGCCTCTCAGTGTACGATCAGACCGACAATGCACGAACGAAGATTAAATCTGCAATGCGGGCAACCGGGTACACCGACCTGCTCTTACTCACTGTTTTGTTACTTTTCCTTATCCCAATTATCGCGTTCCCCGCTAGCCCACAGGTCGATAGCGGTGTGCTAAATCTGTATGAGCACTTCCTCGGCTACGCTTTGGGGTTCATGACTCCCTACATTGCCAGGACACAGTTACCGGGGCTATTCGTCTTTAGCTAAGACTCACACCTCGGTTGTGTAGCGGTAGCGAGCGTCTCTTGTAAGATCGGTCGTTGTTGGTGGATTTTCTGGGCATCTTCGATTAGCCGCTCCAACAACGGCGGTGGCGAGTAACCGAGGTACTCACCGAGTTCGTGAAGGATGAGCTGGGCGTGCGACCGGAAGGTCGCCGCCCAGCGTTCCGGCGGAAACACGATCTCATCGTCGGCCTGCTCAGTGACCAGATCCAACAACTCACGACTCACCAGCAGTGACAGCAACGCTGCGTACAGTAGAATCTTCACGACATCAGGGTTGTTCGTGTCGAATTCGTCCAGTTCGTACTGCGTCTTCAACTCACGGAACAACGTTTCTACTTCCCATCGACACCGATACAGCGTCGCTAGATCCGCCGGGAGAAACTCCTCTCTCGGTAGATTCGTGATGTATAGGTGGTAGTCGTCGGCGTCCTCGTTGCGGACGCCGACGACGCGAAATCGCTTCGTGTCCAGCGACCGGGTTCCCTCGTACTGGCCACGCTTGAACTCCGCTTCCACCTCTACGTCGATGTACTTCCGCGAGAGATCATCGACCACATCGTGGATCTGTTTGCCCTCCAAGGGAATGGCGCGGCCGCGCCATTCCCGTAATTCCGCCGTTATCACCGGATTTGCGTTCTGCTTCAGCCGACTCACGAAGTAGCCGTCGTTCTCGTCGATCAACGCAAAGCGGCGGTATTTGAAGTACGCTCGATCAAACAGAACCAGTCGTCCTTGCAGCCACGATCCTGTCTTGAATAGCGCGCTGTCGTGCGTTTTCTCATCAGTCACATCGATCCGTTCTATGGTCTGGTCGGTAGCGTTGTGGAGCAGGTGGAGCTTCGCTCCAGCCTGCTCCTCGTGGCGGGCTTGAAACTCATCAGAAAGAAACTCGTGCAACCGCAACACCGTTCCATCAGCGATCATCACGTCCCTGAACCGGTCGATATCAGCATCAACAGCATCAGGGACAGCGACTTCGTCGAGGCCGCGCTCGACGAGGTCGCGGAGATACTCTGCGAGTAACGGTGTCAACCGGTGATAGAAGCCGCCAGAAGAGATCGGTTCGTCAGCTGTAGCGTTGTAGCAGCGTCTAAACCCAGCGAGTGTTCGGCTCTCGCCTGCGGCGAAGCCGAACACGAGCGCCCACACGAGGACAGGAATCTGGAGCTTACCCTCTCGCTCGACCACGCCGAGTTCCTCGGCGTGCTCTTCGAGGAACTCAGAGGGAAACAGTGTAGTGAGCCGACGCATGATTCTCGATGAGGAGGCTCTGTTGGACACAGCTATCGCCTCCTCATTCCTCTCGAAAAGAAGCCTCGATAAGCCGCTGCTGTCACGCGGTTTCTCTCTTAGCTAAAGACGGATGCTACGCGAGTTACAGGCCGAGCGTGACGAGATAGAAGCGCGGATGGATAGCCACATGGGGGCGCTGAACTATGAGTGAGGAAGTCGGACTGGACGAGAGACTGGATGATTCAGAGGACGAACAGGGACAGAAGTGGCGAGAGGTGCGGCTTGAAGATGTATCTCGAAAGCGGTCGGAGAACGTTGACCCGCAGGAAGTGGACTTGGATATGCATGTTGGACTCGAACATATCGACCCCAACACGCCGTACCCGGAGTGGGAACCGGTTGGCGGCCTATCAAGCACTAAACGACGTTTCGAGGCCGGAGATATTCTGTTCGCAAAACTCCGGCCCAACCTTGAGAAATCCGCACAGCCCGATTTCGAGGGCGTTGCTTCGACTGACATATTCCCAATCGTCGCGGAAGAGGGTATCAACGCAAAGTACCTGCTGTACCGATTGAGTTCAAAACCAGCCTACGATTACGCCCGACGTACCTCGGCTGGTACCCGTATGCCACGTACCTCATGGAACCTCTTCAGTAACTTTGAGTTTGACCTTTCACCGCTTGAGGAACAACGCCGAATCGCCACCGTCCTTCACAACGTTGACCAAGCGATTCAGAAGACCAAGGGAATCATCGAACAAACAAAATCGGTGAGGGATGGACTAAGACAAAACGTGTTCTCTCAGGGTATCCGGCCTGATGGTAGATTCCGAAATTTAGATGGAAGCGAATTAAAAGAAACTCGGATTGGAAAAATCCCACCGAGTTGGCGTTTCCTCCGGCTTGATGAGGTTTGTTCAGATGTAGTTGATTGCTTAAATACCACGCCAGAATATTCCGATGATGGGATACGAGTGATTCTAACCTCAGAAATTGAGGAAGGGAGATACAATCCCGAAGAGTCGCCCTATGTCTCAGAGGAAGTGTATGAAGACCGGATTAGACGAATTGAGCCAAAACCGGACGACGTAGTTTTCACGCGTGAAGCACCAATCGGGGAAGCGTTCAAAATCCCTGAGGGAGAACGCTTGTGTCTCGGTCAACGTACAATGCAACTCCGTCCGGAAGCCGGAGTATTAAATTCGCACTATCTGTTAGAACTATTATACTCCGAGAAAATGCAGAGTTGGTATCGAAGAGTAGCAGTTGGTTCCACTACCAAACATATGCGTGTGGAAGATGTTGAGGGAATGAAAATCCCTGTTCCACCCATTGACGAGCAAGAGCAAATTGCCGCCTTGTTGGGTAGCTATCGTGAATATGTGGAAGCAAATATGGAACATTCTGCTCAACTCAAGCGATTGAAAGAAGGCCTCATGCAAGACCTGCTGTCGGGAACAGTCAGAACGGCCGACACGAATATCGAGGTACCGGAGGAAATCGCACAGCATGGCTGACCACCCATCCGAAGAGGGCGTAGAACACTCGCTTCTGTCGTGGCTCGATACCGTCGGGTGGGATACCTACGGAGAGGACGGCGACCGTGGGGCGAGCGCCCTCGACGCCGCGTATGACCGGCAGAGCCACGAAGTCGTCTACTGGGACCTGCTGGCCGAACAAGTCGTCGCGCTGAACAAGGACGTGACCGAGGAAAACGTCGAGAAATTCATCTCGTCCTTGAAACGTGACCTTGATTCCGAGAACCTGATGGACGGCAACCGCGCGTTCCACCAGTTGCTCACCAAAGGGAAGACCTTCACCGTCCGGCGCGACGACGGCGTGACGAAGACCGTCTACGTAGACCTGATTGACTACGAGAACCCCGAGAACAATGCCTTCCACGCCGTGAATCAGTTCTCGGTGTCGCGGGAGACGACCATCCGTCCGGACGTGAACCTGTTCGTCAACGGGATTCCGCTCGTGACGATGGAACTGAAGAGCCGGGCGCAGGACAACGACTGGCACGACGCCGTGAGCGACCTTCTGGCCTACGAAGACGACGTACCTCGACTGTTCGTCCCCGGCCTGTTCAACGTCGCCGCCGACACGATGGAACTCCGATACGGTGCGGTCGGCGCACCGCGCGAGTTCTACGAGCCGTGGAACGACGCCCCGGAGAAGTTCGAGGACGACAACGAAATGCGCCAAGCCGTGAAGGCGCTGTGCAATCCCGGCTCCCTTCTGGACCTGCTGAGGAACTTCGTCTTCTACGAGCGCCGCGCTGGCGGGGACGCGAAAATCGTCCCCCGGTACATGCAGTACTACGCCGTGAACGCGATTCTCGACCGCGTGGGGGAGGGCGAAGACAAGACCGGCCTTATCTGGCATACGCAGGGGTCGGGGAAGTCCTTCACCATGCTCTACGCCGCCGAGAACCTGCTATCCCGCGACATGGCCGACAATCCGCAGGTCTTCATTATCGTGGACACGGACAAACTGAACTCCCAAATGCGGGACCAACTGGCGAACCTCTCCCTCGAACGGTGGACCGAAGCCACGGGTATCGACCACCTCGAAGAACTCATAGAAGAGGGTCAGAGCGAACTCGTCCTTACGACCATTCAGAAGTTTCAGGACGTAGAGCCGGACACGCAGGGCAACGACGAGGTAATCGTCATGAGCGACGAGGCCCACCGGTTTATGGAAGCCGACCTTGGCAGTCGTCTCGACAACGCGCTTCCGGACTGCTACCACTTCGGTTTCACCGGCACCCCGGTCAGAGAAGGAGAGACACAGAAGGCCCGAAACACCTTCCGCGAGTTCTCGCCTGACGGCGAAGACTACCGAACCGGCGAACGGTACCTACACCAGTACACGGTCAAGGAAGGTATCGAGGACGGCCTGATTCTCCCGGTCTACTTCACGCTCCGGCACGAGATGGAATGGCAGATAGACGAGGCCGGGCTGGACGACGAGTTCGACCAAGAGTTTCGGGGCCTCACCAAAGACGAGAAGCGCGAGTTCATCCGCGAAGCGGTCAACACGACCACGCTCGCAGAAATCGAACCCCGCGTAGACAAGGCCGTCGAGGAAATCGACCAGCATTACGACGACCACGTTTCCCCGAACGGCTGGAAGGGGATGGTCGTCACACCGAGCCGCCGGTCAGCGGCCATGTACGGCCAGCGACTCACCGACCGTCGCGGCGAGGACGAAGTGGAAGTCCTCTACACCACGACGAACGACGACCCGGACCTGATTCAGCAGTTCCATACCGACCCTGACGAGCGCGACAGTATCATCAAGTCGTTCAAAGAAGACGAGGACCCGAAACTGCTGGTCGTCCACAACATGCTGTTGACGGGCTTCGACGCCCCGATTCTGAAGACCATCTACCTCGACCGGAACCTCAAGAACCACACGCTCATGCAGGCTATCGCCCGGACGAACCGACCCGCCGAGGGCAAGGAGAACGGCGAGATAGTGGACTTCCAAGGCGTCTTCGAGAACATCGACGAGGCGCTGGACTACGACGACGAGACGAAAGCCTACGCCGCCCGCGACAAGAGCGAACTCTTCGAGGACCTGAAAGACCAGTTGGAAACGGTCATGGAAATCTTCGAGGGGATACCGAAGAACGACACCCAAGAGGCGGCCTACGAGGCCGTAGAACGCGTCAGCACCCATCCCGAACGCCGCCAGTTCAAACAGGGCTTCCGACGGCTACAATCGCTCTACGAGTCCGTTGCGCCCGACAAGCGGCTCATAGAGAGCGGAATCGAAGACGACTACAAGTGGTTGAGTCGGGTCCACGTCGCGTTCAAGCGAACCACGTCCGGCGACGACGACCCCGAAGAGGACATGCAGGAGAAGACCCGCGAGATAATCAGCGAGAACGTCGAAATCGGGGAAATCAAGCGGGACTTCCCGACGTACAAACTCGGTGAGGAATACCTCGAAGACGTAGAGGGACTGGACAACCCCGGCGTGAAGGCCTCGCAAATTGCCCACGCGACCCGCGAACACTTGCACCCTCGGGAGAACCAGAACCCCCGCTACAAGCGTTTGAGCGAGCGCGTGACGGACATAGTGGAACGCTGGCAGGGAGACGAGATAGGCGACCCCGAAGCCGTTGAAGCCCTCAAGGCCGTCGAAGAGGAGATTCTGGAAGTGGAAGCCGAGGCCAACGAGAGAGGGATGGAAGCCGCCGAGTTCGCTATCTACACCCACCTGACCGAAGAGACAACTGAGACAATCGACTCCGAAGAACAGGCCGAAGCCGTGGCCGAGGAAATTGTCTCGCAGTTCCGCGACCGTGTGGACCGAGGATACCACGGCTGGAAGACGAACCAACAAACAATCGCTGAAATTGAGCGTATCCTGCTGGACGTGCTGGTCAAGCAGTACGACCTTGGACGCTTGATTCAGGACGACGACGATTTCGTAGACGCGATTCGGAACTACCTCATAGCGAACAATGGCTAAAGCACAACCCCGACAAATCGACCTGTTGGGGAATCCCATTGAGTACGAGGTACGCCGCAGTGCCGACGCCAATGAGCCGCGTATCGACGTGGACATTCATGGCGTAACGGTCGTCCTTCCCGAGTCCGAGGACGCTCGTCCATCGAGATTGCTGAAGGAGAACGCGGCGTGGGTCGTGGACCAGCAACGGAAGTACGACACCTACCGTGAGCAAGTCCCCGACCGGACCTTCGAGGCTGGCGAGTCCTTTCCATTCCTCGGCCAAGACCGAGAACTCGTCATAGAGCCACGCCGAAAGCACGAGGTAGACGAAGACTCGATTCGTCTCCGAAAGAGCGCCGTTGAACAGTCCTCGGTGAAGCGAGTTCTGGAAAACTTCTACCGGAGCCGGGCACGGGACCACCTCACCGAACGTATCGACTACTACGCCGGACGCATGGGCGTCGAGTACAAGAAACTCGAACTCCGGAACCAGCGAACCCGGTGGGGCAGTTGTTCGACCGGCGGGACGATTAGCCTGAACTGGCGGCTCATTCTGGCCCCGCCCAAGGTTGTCGATTATCTCGTTGTTCACGAACTCGCCCACCTGACCGAACAGCACCACGGCAGGGAGTTCTGGAAGTTGGTCGGGGAACACGTCCCTGACTACAAGGCAAAGGCCGAGTGGTTAGAACAGAACAGCGCGAGGCTGATTTTCAGTGAAGAAGACGTGTGATTACACACGAAGTGGATTCTGACCATACTTGACCAGTCGATTAGACCCGTCTACTTGCTCCCGAATCCAACCAATCATTGAAAGCCATCTCACACAGGGAACACAAGCCAAACGTGTACTCTTCAGAGTCAGCACAAGGGCTGTTCCGAGCGACGTGTGCATAGTTGATATAGGCATATCCGACAGCGGTGTCGAAGTCACGACCGCACCGCTCACACTTGCCATGTTTCTGATTTCGTTTCATTAGACTGTGGATAGTTACGAGCAATCGAGTTCAGTTTGGATAGTGTTGTCCGACATGTTCTCACCATGAAAGCGGGTCTTGAAGCGTTCTGCCGTCAATTGCGGGGTCGCCATTGGCCTTCACGTTGATTTCTCCCGAGGTGTTCATACGATGGCGGTAGACTGTATAGATTCCTTCCCACCTACACCTAATACGAACCCCCTCTCGCTCGGACTCGAACACAGTGGGGTCGGCCCTCACCAGTTCATATTTTCCACGACTTGACTCCTTCAGAATCCCGAACCGAAGGCAATCATTGATGAACTCGTTAAGAGATACGTCTATTTCCTTGTGGTATTCTGGATACACGGTCTGTTCTAACGGCAGGTGACCCGTTCTGCCTTCAATCAGGTACTTTTCTTCGTCGGACAACACACGCTGTCGGATTTTTCGTTTGATTTCCCACCGGGCTAACGGAACCAGTTCACGCCCTTGTGGCCCTTCTCTAATGAAAACTGATTCAAGGTCTAATTCCTCGTACTTGTCCCTCAAGTCATTGCAGACCGATTGCCGAACATTTCGTTCCATCGCATACTACAACTGGTTCAGCAGATACTTAACTCATTTCATGACAGCAATAATATGTGAATAGGGATAATGAGAGAGAAAACAGGCATATGGGCGCTATTAGGGCTATCAGATTAATACGCCATAATTAAACAAGTCTGATATTACGGGCATATTCTCGTTCTCAGTCCAACCCGTCGTCTGTTCAATTCGAGGGACGGCTTCGGGCTATCGCCGTCACCGAGACGAGTTTCCCCTGCCAGTACACCGCTTCCACAAGTACCTCGTCAGCACCGTCCGTCTCGTTGCTGATAGCCCTATCAGCGCACTCGTCACACCAGACTCGTCGGAGCGTCCATCCGCCACGCTCGTAGTAGGTCCCGTAGGCGACCGCCTTGTCGCCGGTCCTGATTCCCCTGTTGCACCGGTCGCAGATGTGGCCCACCTGTACGCCGTTCAGAGCCGCCGCCGGGGACGGTCGAGTCATTCGCCCTCACCCGGCAGGTCACGGCGACCAACGTTGTAGCAGTCGAAGCACGGGAAGTCGTGGTCGTCGCACCAGCACCCGTCTTCGTCGTCGTCCCCGGTGGTGAACGAGGCCAAAGTCACGCCGCCGTCGGTCGCGGCAACCTTCGGCGTCCCTTCGACGTGCTGACCGAGTTGGGCGTCTACCTCGTCGGCGTCAATCCATGCGGGGATAGCCCACTGACCGGTGGCGAACCGAACGCGCCGTTCATGCTTACAGAGTTCGCCGTCCTTGAGGTTGTACTGCTTGTCCGGACACGTACAGCGCCCTTCGAGGGCGTCCACACGGTACTCTGACCCGCTCTGCGTCGTCACCGAGTACATGTCGCCCCCGACCGGAAGGGTCGTCATGTACTCTGTCAAGGCGCGTACATCGCGCTGTTCGAGGTCGGTACTCTCATGCCTCTCGGCAGACGTAGTTTGCATTGGCTTTCACTCCCGAAAGCCACTGTCCGGCGTCCCAAGCGCCGGGCTTTCTCGTAGTGAGATTGCCCCGAAGAGACAGTGACTCCGTACTATAGAGTAGGTGCCGTGGGATTATAATTGTAGGGAATTATAACTCTATAGACAATGCGCGTGAAGAATCGGGGGTCACTCACATAGACGCACAGCGCCTCATAGCGAACATCAGAAACGACGGCCCAAACCACTCGGTCGGGCTTCGACCACGCTCACACACTACTCACGCCGCTCTCACGGCTCGCTGTCGGTGCTACTACCCTCGGAAGTCAGGGTAGAAGTGTTCTCTTTCCGGTTTAGGGGATGTACGGAGTCAGTTGTCGTCGTCGGGTTCGAGTTCAGCCGCGTCGAGTTGGCCGTCGAGATACTGTTTGCCTTCGTCAGTAAGGACGTACACTCCGTTGCCGAGAAAACGAACAAGTCCATGTGATTCTAACTTTTTGACACGTTGATGGATGTGAGAACGACCGAAGCGAACGTCTTCGTTTCTTGATATGGTAGTAGGGGTACCGGATTCGTTATCGCGTAGAAACTCAAGTATCCGCTCGTCCGCGATAGTCATCCAATCTGCGGATTTTCGCATTGCCGGAGAGTCGCGCTAATCGTCGTTACATACCACGAATGGTACACTACAAACAACTTAGCGTTGACTACAGTAACAATTATGTGCGCCCCATGTCACGTTAGTATCGAAATGCAACGACGCAAGTACCTCGCAACTATCGGAGCAACTGTTGGTGGCCTCGCCCTCGCGGGATGTACGGAAGACAGCGGTGACTCCGGTGGCGGAGACGCGAACGACAACAGCGGAGACAGCAGTAACGGCAACTCGGACAACAGTGGCGGCGACGGCAACGGTGGCGATAGTAACAGCGGAAACAGCGGAAACAGTAGTGGCAACGACCAGCCCGACGTGGAAATCCTGAACCACGAGTTCTACAGCGAGGAGTTCTCTTCGGGCGTTCGTGGCACCGCTGTCAACAATACCGACAGTGAAATCGGCTACGTCGAGGCGACCGCGACGTTCCTCGACTCGGAAGGTACGCAGATAGGCGAAGGACTCGATAACGTGAGCGACCTTGCTGGTGGGCGTGAGTGGGAGTTCGACTGTATGTTCACCGGGCAGGAAGAGAGCCGTATTGAAGAGTACGAAGTCGAAGTGACGACCGGGTTCTGACCGGCGACGTTCACAATACCAGTAGCCGGGGTCATGCAATCACCACTCTCGAATCAACGAATCAGACGTTGCCGAATGTTATTTACCGTTTCATTATCATTTGCCAACAAGACAGGTGTCCTGAAATGCCCGAAGGAAACTACGTAACGAACAAGACGGTTAGCAAGGTCGAAGACGAACTCCGAGCCGACGAAGAGGTACAGTACCTTGCCCGAGGGAACAAGGTCGAACAGAGTTACCGTGGGTCTACGGAGAAGTTGGGATACCTCCGAGGTCGTCCGTGGTTAGTTGTCACTGACCAGCGAGTGTTTCTGAAAATCCCGAAGGCAATGAGTAGCCATGTGGACTCGTTCGAGTATGATGAACTCGCTGGTGCCGACCTTGGAAACAGTGGCATGACTGGTACGCGGGTCAAGTTCCGCACCGTTCAGGGCAAGGACTACTCGTTCCGGGCAGACAAGCCCGAAGATACCGAGTTGGAAATGATGGTCGAGTTCATGCGGGAACAAGCGAGCGGTCAGCGGTCTACGGGAGCGGCTCCTTCGGGTTCTCACTCTGCGGACCTACACCAGACGGAATCCTGTATCGAGTGCGGCCAAGGTGTTTCAGAAGGAGTTAGCCGGTGTCCGAACTGTGGGTTCAACCCCGCCGCACACAACAAGTGGCGGGCGATTCACTCGGTGTTGGCTGGCTTTTCATTCATCACGATAGTCGGGATTCCGCTTGCAATATGGTTCTACCTCAAAGCAAAAAGCCATCGTAAGAAGGTGAAAGGAGGGGTCACCGGGTGAAGTGAAGATGAACACGGATTCGGGCGAGTGCTTATTTTGAAGGCTTTCGGTGTAGACGTATAACTGAATAGACCAAACCCGAGCAAATTCTACGATACCAGTTTGCGGCTACACAATTACGGGAACGGGAATGTCCGGAGTATTGCGGTTTCTTGCATTGAGGTTAATTACGTAACGAGTTGCATAAAACGTCAGAATAATTTAACTTCTTCCGCTCCCTCGGGAAGTCTGTATGATACCAGAGTACGCGAAGCCCGGTGATACCGTGGTGAACTGTCCCCGTGGGGGTTACGTTTGGCCTTACAGCGGGAGTCATCTGCGGGCCACTTGCCCGTCCTGCGGATACAAATGCGAAGTGACCGAGAATCAGAAAGGTATCGTCGTATCTCCCGAAGACGGGATTCTGGTTGACGTGGATAGATACGACCAGTCGGTGCGGAAGGCTCTTTCACTCGGCCTGAAGAGAAGCGACCGAGAGTACCGCAGTGGTATCGCAGAAGTGTTCCCCACGAAGGGTGGTGAGTTCTGTGAGTTTTGAAGCACAATGTCCGTTCTGCGGGACTGCGGTTGGCGAGTACGATTCAGAGTGTTGGAAGTGCGAGGCCACGCTATCGCCACCGAATAACGGGTAGGAAGAGGCCCATATACCAGTTCGACTAACTCCCACCAGCAGACGTGTGGAACGACCGCCCGCTTCGGAACTCGGTCAGTTCCTCGATACGGCTCTCAAGTTCTTCGATTTCCTCGCGGAGTTCGTCGGCTTCCTCGCCTTGGGTGGCCGCGAGTTGGTCTTTGAGGCCCTGTAGGCGCGTCTCCTTCTTGTCTTCGTCCACGTCGGCCTTCCGAACGTACTCGCTCTCTTCGACTTCGTACACGTCCGTCTCGGAGAGTTCGGTCACATCAAGTGCCTCGTCCACCTTGCTCGAATCGACAGTGGTCAGTCGTTCCCGTTCGATACCAGCGGCCTCGAAGGCGTTCAGCACCACCCCGTCGTCCTTGAGCGACCGGTTGCGACGACTCGTCCGTTGGACTGACCCGAACTGGCCGCTCACTGGTTGGTCATGATGTAATCGGTCGAGAAGGACACTTCGTACGTCTTGGCGCAGGTCGTTGGCGTTGCGCTGTACGTCCGATAGCAGGGTGTAGAGGTTGACGAGAGCGGGCGTCTCTACGTCTTCGAGCGTAGTCACGTCGTGGCGTTCGAGAGCGTCAATAAGCAACAGAGCGTCACTGTAGACGGCCACATCCGGCTCTTCTCGCTCTTCGTCGCCGTCGTCGGTGTCTCCTTGTGCTTCGACCAACGGCGAGCCTGTGGAAGTCTCCGACTCCGTTAGCGTCCCTTCGCGGTCGGCTATCTCGAAGCGCGGGTGCAAAGACAGCACGGTCGCGTAGGGTTCAGCGTCCGGTGGGAGTCGGTCTAACTCGAACTCGCCACGCGAGTCCTGAACCCGCTGAAACAACGTCTCGAACTGGTCGCGCTGTAGGGGTATCGTCTCGTCGTCGTCACGGTACTGAATCAAGACTCGCTGTTCCTGTACGTCGGTCACGCGAAACGCCTTGCGCGAGAGTGGGGTGACGAGAGTCGCGTCTGAAGGGAGTTCTTCGACGTTCTCAATGAGATTCTGCCACGTAGAGCCGAAGGTCATGCGAGCGGGTACGAACGAGCGGGATAAAACATTCAGGTGGGTAATTCCGCCTACCAGATTTGCTCTACGGCACTGTTCCGCGTTTCTGCGTCCGAGTGTAGGTACTTCATAGTCGTGTTCAGACTCTTGTGCCGTAGTTGCTCCTTCGCGTGGTGCGGGCCAACGTGGTTCGCCCAATACGTTGCCACCCCGTGCCGGATAGAGTACCACGAGATTTCCTTATGCTCGGGAATCGGAACATCACCGCTCTCGATTACCCGGTGAAGGAGCGCGTTGCACGACTTGGAACTGTACGGCGACGACTTCTGCGTTAGCCACAACTCGTCTCTGCCGTCGTACTTGTCCATCGACGCCCGTTCATCGAGCCAGCGTTTCAGGGCCTTCGCCGTTCGACCCTTGATAGCACAGTTCCAATGCGCTTCGTTCTTCGTAGCCTCGTCCTTGGGGATGTTCAGTTCGTTGTCTTCGAGGTTTACCCACGACACCTTCGCCCGCCCAACCTCGATAGGGCGTAGTCCGGTGTCGAGCGTGACTGCTATCATGGACGGGTACTTCCACGAGTTCGCTTCTTTGAACTCCGCCGGGCCGACCTTCTCCTTCGGGATTCCAAGCCGCTGTGCGACGAAGGACTTCAGTTGGCTACGCTCGTCGGGCGAGACGGAGTGGTAACTCTTTACCGACGAGTGGTCGAGCGCCGCTTGGTACAACGGCTCGAACGCACTCCGCCGAAGGTAGTCCCGTTCGTCACCGTTCGCCTGCGAGAGTTCCACGTCGAGTTCCCACTCGTAGTCCGTTCCCCGGACGTGGTTACTGAAGCGGAAGTACCGCTTAATGTCCTTGGCATGGTGCAGGACGGTCGAGTCAATCATCCCGTCCGACTGGTCGAGGACGCGAACGAACTTGTCCGCATGGTCGGGCGTGAACTGCGTGGTGTACTGGTTCTCGTACCGCCACAGCCACCGGAAGGCCGTTTCGAGTTTGTAGTGGGTGGATTCGAGCGTCGAGCGGGCAAGGCCCTCGTGCTTCTCGGGATTCTTCCCATAGGTGGCGAGCCACGACAGCAGTTCGTGTTTGAAGTCGCGGTAGTCGTCTACCATGTTCAGTCCAAACTCTTGCAAGTCGCCCTTCGAGCGCTCGCTGACCAGTGGGTACTCGAACTCGTAGTCCTCGGGCGCGGGTGGTATCTCTGCGGATACCGCGTCCCCACTACCGAGGTTGTCGAGCGGGTCAGCCCGGTTCATCGGTACCGCTCACCCCCCGAATCGCCGGACGGCACGGTTCCGTATCTTATAGTGTCCTGACAACAACGCGAATCGCAAGACGGCGACGGGGTGGACGTGTAGTGAAACGTAACGTTCCTGAGTTCCATTTGTTCTCTCCTAAGAAGGGCGTAAAATGGACGGAGAGACGCTGAAACGCCTGAAGCCTAGGCCGGAATTTGAATCCGGGGTCTCGTCCTTACCAAGGACGCGCTTTACCGCTAAGCTACCCAGGCACGCATCAATGTGTATCCGGCAATTGTCTAAAGTCGTTTCGATTCGGGACCGGTGTGTCGAATAGTATCAGTGGTCGGCGGCGGCCTCGGTCCCGTCGCCGGTTGGCTGTTCGGCCCCGGCTCGCGCACGGAGTGTGTCAGCGACCTCCTCAGCGAGCAGGTCGGCATTCGACGGGAGGCCGTCGACGGCCAGCTCAGTCGCGTACTCGCGAAGCGTCGGAGTGGGTCTGATGCCGGCAGCAGTGACGCCGGCGACGACGGCGAGTTCCAGAATGTCCGTTTCGAGCGCAGTGTCGAGGCTTTCGTCGTCGGTCGTCTGACGGACCGTCTGGTCGTGGCCGAACGAGCGGACGACAGTGACAGCGGCGTCGGCGGCCTCGGTTCTGGCGAGCAGGTAGAAGCCCCGTGAGACGAGGATATCCGCGATGAGGATGTCCAAGTCGGCGGTGTCGCGGTCGCCGTTGACCCAGGGGTCATCCCGGGCCAGTTGCCGAGTGAGCGAGAGCCCCTCGTAGATGAGCTGGACGCCGGCGGCTCGGTCAGCGACGCCGTCAGCCAGGTCGACCGGTGGGTCGCTGGTCGCGCCCGCGCTGACGAGCGTCAGGACGCCGGGCGCCAGCGACGCGTCGTCCAAGCGAGCGTCGATCCGCTCGTGAAGCCGGTCAGGCTCGACATCGTCGACTGCCGCCAACGCCGCTCGGCGAACTGCCGCCACTTCCTCCATTATGAGGGTCTAGCGACGGGAAGGGCAAAGACCTTTGGAAACCGCAGAGTCACAGCAGACATGGTACAGACCACGAGCAGCGATGGTGTCCGGACCCTGACGCTCGACCGGCCCGACCAGCGCAATGCGCTCACCAGCGCGGCGCTTCGTGACCTCGAAGCGGCGGTCGAGTCAGCGAGCGAACCGGTGCTGTATCTCCACGGCGCTGGCGAGGCGTTCTGTGCCGGCGCGGACCTGAACGAAGTAAAGGCGCTCTCCGCGTCGAGCGCCGAGACGTTCGCGGCGCTGGGCCAGCGGGTCGCCCGGACGCTCGAATCCTACGACGGGGCGGTCGTCGCCGGTATCGACGGCGCGGCACGGGGCGGCGGCGTCGAACTGGCGCTGGCCTGCGATATCCGTGTAGCGACACCCGATGCGACGCTGGCCGAGACAGGTGTCAAACTCGGCCTGTTCGGCGCGTGGGGTGGGACGGCGCGGCTCCCAGACATCGTCGGGACCGGCGACGCCCTAGACATCGCACTCTCCGGCCGAACGCTCGACGCAAAGACGGCGCTGCAGATGGGGCTGGTTTCGCGGCTCACTACGGAGCCACGGGCCGTCGCCGAGGAGTTGGCAGATGTCGACGCGGACGCGCTTCGGGTGCTGAAAACACGGATCCGAGACGACGCGGACACCGAGACACAGGAGCGCCGCGAGCAGCAGGCCTTCGCCGATCTCAACGCGAAGACGGAGTAGGAAAGGGTACAAGACGCCGCCTCGCGTACAGGTCGGCAATGGTCGACTGTGAGTATTGTTCAGAATCGTTCGACGGCGAGGACGCCTACCTCACCCACCTCGACGACGCTCACGACGGCGAATTGGGAGCTATCGATCGTCGGCGCGTCGAGGCACAGGCCGGCGGCGAGGACGGGACCGCCCTTCCGGTGGGCCCCATCGTTATCGGCGTCGTCGTGGTGTTCGCTATCGGACTCACAGTGTATGTGACTCAGCTAAGTGGCGGTGATGGCGGACGTGGCGCGGATCTAGTCGGGACCGCAGGCGCACAGCCGCTTTCGGCGGTCGAAGCCTCCGGAATCGAAGCGTCACCGCTCGACGAGGCCGGCGACAGCGACCGTCTGGCCGGCGTCGAGCAGTTCCCGGATCGGGGGGCCAACCACGTCGAAGAGGGGAGTGCCATCGACTACCAGCGGGTCCCGCCGCTCTCCGGGACACACTACGCGTCGACAGTGGATGCGGGCTTCTACGAGGCGACGCCGTTGCTTGGCTCGCTCGTCCACACGCTCGAACACGGCGCGGTCATCGTCTACTACGACCCCGACGAAATCTCGCCCGAAGCCAGAGCGAGCCTTCGAGAGTTGTCCAGCACACACACCGGTACTTGGCGGAGCGTCGTCGCCGTCCCGAATCCCAGCGACGACCCGCGGGCACCCTACGTCGTGACGGCGTGGCGGCACGAGCTGCTGCTTGACAGCTACGACGCCGAAACCGCCCACGCGTTCCTCTCTGAGTATCTGGGTCGCGGTCCGGAGAACCCGGTTCGCTAACGGCTGAAACGAGACACGACTCAGTACAGCGGGTCCGGACCCGGCGGCATCGCCCGCTTGTGGGCGCTCGAGGTGTGCATCTCACGGACAGTCTCAACGACATCGAGCGAGACACCAAGCCGGTCGGCTGTCGCGGCCGCCGGAACACCGCCGTCGATGTGCAGAGCGAGGATGGAGTCGAGCGTGTCGTAGTCCATCCCCATCTCGTCGGCGTCGGTTTGCCCGGCCCACATCTCGGCGCTAGCGGTCTTTTCGGCGAGGTCATCGGGGACGCCGACGTGTTTCGCAAGCTGCCGGACCTGCTGTTTGTACAGCGGCGCGATAGGATGGCAGTCGACCGCGCCGTCGCCGTATTTCGTGTAGTAGCCGACCAATGCCTCGCTCCGGTTTCCAGTCCCCAGTACCAGCGCCTGTTCGTGGTTGCCGACGAGATAGTTCAGCACCGCTCGACAGCGGACCCGGAGATTGCCGACGGCGAGCTGGTCGCCCTCAGCATCTGGATAGGCATCGAGGAACGCGTCGACCAGCGGGTTGATCTCGATGACGTCGTAGTCGATGCCGAGCAGGTCGTTGGCCACCCGCTCGGCGTCGCTCATATTGTCGGCACGATTGACCTCGCTGGGCATCACGAGCCCGTGAACGGCGTCACGGCCGAGCGCTTCGACGGCCAGATGCGAGACGAGCGTGCTATCGATGCCACCCGAGAGCCCCATCACGACGGTGTCGACACCGGCAGCGTCGACCTGCTCCTCGATGAACGACGTAATATGATCGCGATGCGCCTCCAATTCAGCCGCAGAGAACGTCAGGTTCAGCGGCTCATCGGCACGGACAATGGATTCGGCCGTTGCCATGGTCTCTAGTTGGACGGCCCGAACTAATACCCATCTATCGGCGTGATATTTTCGGACGCGCGTCCAGTCAAAACGCTACGTTCAAGTGCAGTCGCTGTTGACAGTTCGGTACGGAGTTCGCGGGTCCGCCCGACCTGCAATCTACCACAGCGCGCCGGTGGTGAGCGATTCCGCAGGAATCGCGAGCCTCGGCGCGAGTGCAACGAGCGCCGGTGGTCCAGTGGTAGGACATTGCCTTCCCAAGGCAATAGCCCGGGTTCAATTCCCGGCCGGCGCATTCTGCGACGAACGTGAGGAGCGAATGGGTACAGAGGGAATTGAATCACGCGAGGCGAACGGAGTGAGTCTCGCCATCGTGTTCAATTCCCGACCGGCGCACTCCCTTCTGTCGCTTGCCGCCCGATATCTGTGAACCACCGGTTTCGCTTACGCCTGTCCGCGTGTGTTGTTGCGAACACCCAGAGGCGAGAGGGGCAGTGACAAACCGATACACGGGCGGGATACGATTCCAGCATCGCTGGTCACACCGGTGTGATTCTAGGTACGTAGAGTGAATAGTTATATGAGAAAGATGTGTAACTAGTTAACATATGCCGCGACCATCCACTCGACCACACAATCCTCTCCGGGAATGTAAGCAATGCGGCGAGCCGGTAATCAAGACAGCCGACGCGGAGTTCGAGTGCGTGGAATGCGGATGGCGGCCAGCGGTGGACAGTCTGCTCTCGTAATCGGGATCGAGGATCTTCGGGGTGGTGTGCCGGTCACCGTTAGCTGTCGGTCAGGGCGCGGACTGAATGCGTTGTGACTACACCGTTGGTACTAACGGGAAGTGTAAGCCCGCGGACCGCGGGATACTTGTCGGGGCCGGGCATATCCAGTGCCAACAGATGGACGCGCCGCTGTGGACAGAAACACACGCCCCGGAGTTGTCGGATATCCGCCAGCCGAAGGCCCGCGAGCACCTGCAGGGGGCCATAGAGGAGCCGATGAATCTGCTGGTCCACGGCCCAAAAGGCAGCGGAAAGACGGCCGCTGTCCGGGCCTTTGCCCGGGAGGTCCACGAGAATCCCGACGCGGACTTCACCGAACTGAATATGGCTGACGTGTTCGACATGACAAAAAAGGAGGTCGCCAACGACCCGCGCTTCTCGTCGTTCATCGACAGCAAGCGCCGCCGAGAGTCCTCGAAGGCCGACCTCATCAACCACGTTCTCAAGGAGTCAGCCAGCTACTCGCCGGTGTCGGGCAGCTACAAGACCATCCTGCTCGACAACGCCGAGGGGATGCGCGAGGACTTCCAGCAGGCGCTACGCCGGGTGATGGAGCAGTACTACGAGGCGACGCAGTTCGTCATCGCGACGCGCCAGCCCTCGGCTGTTATCCCGCCGATCCGCTCGCGGTGTTTCCCGGTCGTGATGCGCGAGCCGACCCACGAGGAGACGGCGTCGGTGCTTGAGGACATCGTCACCGCGGAGGGCGTCGACCACGACGACGACGGCATCGAATACGTCGCCGGCTACGCGGAGGGCGACCTTCGGACGGCGGTGCTGGCCGCACAGACGACCGCCGAAGCCGAAGGTGAGGTGACGATGGACGCCGCCTTCGAGACGCTCAACGCCGTCGAAGCCGACGACCAGGTCGAGCAGATGATCGACGCGGCCGAAGAGGGGCGCTTTACCGACGCGCGGTCGACGCTGGACGACTTGCTCGTCGACGAGGGCTACGGCGCGTCCGACGTGCTTGACGACGTGCTAGACGTGGCCCGGTCGCGCTACTCCGGCGACCGCTTGGCCGAGATCCATACGATGGCCGGCGAGACAGATATGGCACTCGTCGACGCGGCAAACGAGCGAATCCACCTCTCGCATCTCCTCGCACAGCTTGGCGAGCAGTGAGGGAGGGCGTCCGGCCGCTATCGCTCCAGAAGCGCTGTACCGGACATAGCTGACCGCTGTAACGCGTTCCCGTCTCACCGCCGAACCGGGCCACGGCGCGGTGACACGGAATCGCGGACTGAGACGGCGTCAACCGCTTCGAAATCCTTTTACGCGCTTCGGCGGGTAGATACGGACAACGAACCATGGATATCGACATCATCGAAGAAGACGAGAATCCCATGTTGCACCGCACGGACGTCCGGTTCGAGGTCGTCCACGACGAAGCCACTCCCTCCCGTCTCTCTGTCCGCGACTCTCTTGCGGCCACGCTGAACAAGGACGCCGAGGAAGTCGTCATCCACAAGCTCGACACCAAGTTCGGCATGCGGAAGACGGTCGGCTACGCGAAGGTCTACGACAGCCCCGAGTACGCCCGCGACGTCGAGCAGGACCACATGCTCGAACGCAACAAGATCGTCGCCGACGGCGAAGAGGAAGCGGAGGAAGCATAGATGCCACACAACGAGTACTACAACGACGGCGAACTCGACCGCGAGACCTGTCCCCGGTGTGGCGACACCGTCCTCGCCGAGCACGAGGACCGCCAGCACTGCGGGAAGTGCGGCTACACCGAGTGGAAGTAAGGCCGCCCGATGCGTATTCTGGGTATCGAAGGTACCGCCTGGGCAGCCAGTGCTGCGGTGTTCGAGACGCCGGACCCAGCGCAGGTAACCGACGACGACCACGTTTTCATCGAGACTGACGCCTACGCGCCGGACAGCGGCGGCATCCATCCCCGGGAAGCGGCCGAACACATGGGCGAGGCCATCCCGACCGTCGTCGAGACGGCCATCGAACACGCACACGAGCGGGCGACCGCTGGCGGCACGGACGAGCGCGGAACCGACAGCGCTCCTATCGACGCCGTCGCCTTCGCCCGCGGCCCGGGTCTGGGACCCTGTCTGCGTATCGTCGCGACGGCGGCCAGAGCCGTCGCTCAACGCTTCGACGTGCCGCTGGTCGGCGTGAACCACATGGTCGCTCACCTCGAAGTGGGCCGCCATCGCTCGGGCTTCGATTCGCCGGTGTGTCTGAACGCCTCGGGCGCGAACGCCCACATTCTGGGGTACCGGAACGGCCGCTACCGCGTGCTGGGCGAGACGATGGACACCGGTGTCGGCAACGCTATCGACAAGTTCACGCGCCACATCGGCTGGTCCCACCCGGGCGGACCAAAGGTCGAACAGCACGCCCGTGACGGCGAGTACCACGAGCTACCCTACGTCGTCAAGGGGATGGACTTCTCCTTCTCGGGCATCATGAGCGCCGCCAAGCAGGCCGTCGACGGCGTCTCCGCGAGTGATGCGAGCGGAGGCTCGTCGGACGAGCACGGCGAATCCGACGGTGGCGTCCCGGTAGACGATGTCTGTCGCGGGATGGAAGAGACTATCTTCGCGATGCTGACGGAGGTCTCCGAGCGGGCGCTGTCGCTGACTGGCGCCGACGAACTGGTGCTTGGCGGTGGCGTCGGCCAGAACGACCGCCTCCAGCGGATGCTCGGCGAGATGTGTGAGCAACGCGGCGCAACGTTTTACGCCCCCGAAAATCGCTTCCTGCGGGACAACGCGGGGATGATAGCCATACTCGGCGCGAAGATGTACGCGGCCGGTGACACCATCGAAATAGAGGACTCACAGATAGACTCGAACTTCCGGCCCGACGAGGTGGCCGTCGCCTGGCGCGGGGCCGAAGAATCGGTGGACAGCTATCGGGCGGCGGACGACGAAGTTCAGGGTGCGGAGGCAACGGTCCGCTTCGAGGGCGACCGGGTCGTCAAGGAGCGGATCCCCCGGAGCTACCGCCACCCGCGACTCGACGAGCGCCTGCGGACCGAGCGCACCAGACAGGAGGCCCGGCTCACCAGCGAGGCGCGCCGGCACGGCGTCCCGACGCCGCTGGTCCGGGACGTGGACCCACACGAGGCCCGCATCGTCTTCCAGCGGGTGGGCGAGTCGGACCTCCGCGAGGGGCTGTCCGAGGCGCGGGCCGCGGACGTTGGCCGCTGGCTCGCCCGCATCCACGACGCCGGCTTCGTCCACGGCGACCCGACGACGCGGAACGTCCGGGTCGGCAGCCGGAGCGGGCAGGCGGACCGGACGTTCCTCATCGACTTCGGGCTGGGCTACTACACGCAGGAGGCTGAGGACCACGCGATGGACCTCCACGTGCTCGCCCAGTCGCTCGCCGGGACCGCGGACGACCCTGAGACGCAGCTGTCGGCCGCTGAGGACGCCTACCGGACCGAAAGCGACCACGCCGACGCGGTGTTCGCCAGTCTCGACGACATCGAGGGACGCGGGCGGTATCAGTAATACAAGAAGTATCTGAGGCGCTGAGTCACAGTCGGTCAAGCATACCGCGGTCGAAGACCGCGGTTTCACGCGAATCGCGAAGCGATTCGCGCCTTTTTCGCCCACGTTTTTCCGCGGGGGTTGAGCGCTCGCCGGTGGCGAGCGCGATGCCCCCGTCGAAAAAGGTGGTGGACAAATGGTTTAACCTCGGCCCAAGTAGAACACAGTATGGCAGAAAAACCCCAGTCGGGAACGTTGTTCGGCGTGCCGTACAACTTCGAACGACCGAGCCTCAAGCGGTTGGTGTCGGCCTATTGGAAGCCGGGCGATGACATGCTGGTCGAAAAGCCGTTCGGCATCGGCTACACGCTGAACCTGGCGAACTGGCGCTCGTGGGTCGTGCTCGCGGTCGCCGGCGTGATGCTGTACCTCGAGCGCGGCGGCAGCAGCGAGGAGTTCGAGTCCGAGAGCGAGGACGAACCGGTCGAAGTCGTCGTCGACTGACCGCTGTTTCGACGGGTCTTTTATCGCCGGTCGCCGTGTGCCGGTATGCTCAATTTTGTCACGACTAACCCCGGGAAAGTCCGGGAGGCGACCGAGTATCTCGACGACGATGTCCGGCAGTTCGACTTCGACTACCCGGAGGTTCAGGCCGACGACCTGCGAACGGTCGCGGCAGAGGGCGCGCGAGCGGCCTATCACGCAGCGGACGGGCCGGTCATCGTCGACGACGCGGGGCTGTTCATCGACGCCTTCGACGGGTTCCCCGGGCCGTACTCCTCTTACGTCGAGGATACCGTCGGCGTAGAGCGTGTCTGGCGTATGACCGAACCAGAGGACGACCGCGGCGCGGCGTTCAAGACGGTCATCGCCTACTGTGACGGCGAAGGCTTCGAGGCGACGCCGGACCCGGACGGCATCAACCGCGAGGGCCGGCGCGGACAGGACCTGGCAGCCGACGACCGCGGCGCAGCGACGACGGACGAGCAGGTTCACGACGGGAGCGCAAAGAGTAGCGAGACAGTGCCGGTAAAGCTGTTCGAGGGGCGTGTGAACGGCGAGATCGTCGCCCCGCGCGGCGAGGGTGGGTTCGGCTTCGATCCGATCTTCGAGCACGACGGGACGACCTTCGCGGAGATGAGCACCGAGCAGAAGAACGCCATTTCCCACCGCGGGCGGGCGCTGGCGAAGTTCGCGGAGTGGTACGGTGAGCGGTAGCGAACCGTCCGTCGAGGGATGTCCCATCCCTCGGAAGTTCCAGCGACGAGGGGCCGATGGCGCTGGAACCCGAAGCGACAGCGGTCGCGGAGTGGGACGGTGAGCGGTAGCGACGTGCCGGTCGTCGGGACCGGCGGCACCGCGTTGATAACCGGTGCGTCGGCGGGCATCGGCGAAGCGTTGGCGCGTGAGTTCGCCGCACGCGGCCACGACGTAGTGCTGGTCGCCCGGAGCGAGCGGAAACTGGAGCAGCTGGCCGAGGACCTCGAAACAAGGGGAGTCACAGCGACCCCTGTTGTGATCGATCTCGACCGCCCGGCGGCCGCCGAAACCCTGTACGAGGAGGTGACCGAGCGCGGTCTGGCCATCGATGTCCTCGTCAACAACGTCGGTGTTGGGACCTACGGTCCGTTCGCCGAAAGCGACCTCGACGCGGAGCGGACGCAGGTGCGCCTGAACGTCATGCTCCCGGTCGAACTGACCCGACTATTCGTCGATGGATTCGATGAGGGCGGCGCGGTTATCAACATGGGTTCAGTCGCCGGATTCCAGCCGGGGCCGAACCTCGCCGGCTACTACGCGAGCAAAGCGTACATCAACAGCTTCAGCGAAGCGCTCGCAGAGGAATTCCGGGAAACGCCGGTCGACGTGACGGTCGTCTGTCCCGGCCCGGTCGACACAGAGTTTCAGGAGCGAGCAGGGATGACGGACTCGACGGTCGGGTCGGTCGCCACGAACTCGCCCGAGGCGGTCGCAACGGCTACCTACGAAGGGGCCGCCGCTGGCGAGACTGTCGTCATTCCGCGGCGGTCGATGCGGCTTATCGACCGATTAGTGCGGGTGACACCGCGCTGGGTTGTCCGGCGCGTTGCAGCGCTGGTCAACCGGGACAGGTAGAGAATCAGTTCCGAGACTGCCGTTGATTCCGGTGTTCTTCTCGTCTCCTGTCTGATTTTCGTCCGCCGATTCCTTTTCAATCTCCGAGAATTGGACTCGAACCTTATTATACACTGTAAGAAAAAGGAGCGTATGCTCACAGCCCCCGTCGAACAGTATAAGTCGGTGATACGTGGATCACTCGATATTTTCGGTGTCTCCGGTTCAGTCGAGCGGAAGGTACTCGCAGCCGTCGGGCTGCAGTTTGCCGCGTCTGTCGCACTGGCAGTTGTCTCGCTTGTCGCCAGCGGGACCGTCCGGTTCATCGTCACGGGCGTGTTGCTGGCTGGCGCTATCGTCGCGTTCGCCAACACGGTGTTCATTACCCGCGAGGACTTCGTCGAACCCATCACAGCGATGGCCGCGGGTGCGGACCATATCGCGGCTGGCGAACTCGACGTGGAACTGCCCGAAAGCGAGCGCGACGACGAGGTCGCCGAACTGCTCTCGTCGTTTCGCTCGATGCAATCCTATCTGCTGACAGTGTCTGAACAGGCCGACGCGCTCTCCCGGCAGGAGTTCGACGCCGACGTTCTCGACGAGGACGTGCCCGGGACCTTCGGGCAGTCGCTGGAGAAGATGGCCGCCAGTATGGACGATTACACCACCGAACTCAAGACGATGACCAGCGACCTCGAACGGCGCTCTCAGGCGCTTAACGACCTCGTCGTCGCCTTCGGTGACGCCGCCGAACGGGCGAAAGACGGGGACCTGACGGCCACTATCGACGAGGACTTCGAAGCCGACGACGAGCAGTTTGACGCCGTTGTCGAGAACTACAACGACCTCGTGACGACGCTCGGAGGAACAGTGGCAACCGTCGCCGCGTTCGCGGAGGACGTCGACGAGACAAGCGATCACGTCACCCGAAGCATCGAAGAAATCGACGACGCGAGCGACGAGATTTCCCGGTCGATTCAGGAGATCTCGGCTGGAGCCAGCCAGCAGGCGTCGCGTCACGACGACGTCGCCTCGGAGATGAGCACGCTCTCTGCCACCGTCGAAGAGATTGCCGCGACAGCCGAAAACGCGGCTGACACCGCAGAGAAGGCGACACAGCGAGGGCGCGAGGGACGCGCGGACGCCGAGCAAGCTATCGACGAACTCGACGAGATGGAGGCCCGCATCGACGATATCGCTGTCGCAGTCGAAAGTCTGGTCGACCAGATCAGCGAGATTGACGACATCGTCGAGGTCATCACCGATATCGCCGAGCAGACGAACATGCTCGCGCTAAACGCCTCCATCGAGGCGGCCCGCTCGGACGCAAGCGGGGACGGGTTCGCCGTCGTCGCCGACGAGGTGAAGACACTCGCAGAAGAGACTCGCGACGCCGCAACGGACGTGTCGGACCGGATCCAGGCAGTCCAGCACGAGGCCAGCGAGACCGTCAGCGACGTGGAGGCGACGAACCAGCAGGTGACCGACAGCGCCGCGACAATCGAGTCAGCGCTCCGAGACTTCGAGGATATCGTCGACGTCCTCGGCGAGGTCAACGCCTCGATTCAGGAGATCTCGGGAGCCACCGCCGAGCAGGCAGAGACCACGCAGGAGGTCGTCGATATGGTCGACGAGGTCGCCAAAGTGAGCGAGCAGACAAACGAGGAGTCCGAGGCCGTTGCCGCCGCGACAGAGGAACAGACCGCGACGATTACCGAAGTGACCACTGAGGTACAGGAGATGGCAGCACAGACCGACGAATTACGTGAGGTGCTTGCGGAGTTCGACGTTGCAGAGGACGCAGCCGAGCCATCGAGGACCGTCGCTGCACCCACGGTAACGACGGCTGACGACTGATTACTCGCTATGTGCGTGGGTCCCGGTCTGGGCCCGGATACTCGCCGTTCTCGACGACGGGATACAGTGACTCCGGATCGAACAGGCGAGCGAAGGCATCCGGCGGTCTGATACTCAGGGACATATGACGGTTGAGCGACGCGCTGGTCCGGGCGCTACGCAGGTCGTTCGCATAGGAGAGGAGATGCTGTGCGCCGCCCCGGTAGGCCGAGGCCAGCGCGGGATGGTCGCTGGCCGGGTGGGCAACGGTATCACAGTCGGGTTCGATCCGCGCCCGCCAGTCGGCCGCCAGGGCGTCGTCGGCGAGGTCAGCGATGACGGCGGTCGCGTCGTCTAATAGGTGGTCGCTCGCCACGAGCGTGACCCACGAGTGGCGGCGGACGTGGTCTAGGGCGGCACGAGCGTCGCCGTCCGGTCCACACAGCAGGTCGGCGGCGAGAACATCAGCATCAGCGACGATACGCGCTGGCGACGGCTCATGCATCGTCCTTGTCCTCCGTGCGGTGCGTTTCGAGGGCCGCACAGACAGCGTCGACCGTGGTCTGGTGGTCTGTCGCACGTTCAAACAGCGTCGCCCATGTCATAGGAGAAAGCAGTGGTCGAACGATGAAAAACCCGTTCCGTCTGTCGTCTGTCGGCCGCCTGTCTGACGGGCATTTATGCCTACCGGTAGCATTCCACCCGGTACGGGCGCGCTTCCACGGCTCCAGTGGATGTCGGTGACACTGCGTGCCATCCTATCCTCCCCAGGCGCGCCCGGACACCGCGATCCTCCCTTTCATATCCTACTTCCCCCCGGATTTCCTCGAATACAGCGAGTACTGTCGGTCTGAGAGCGACTGCGACAGAGCGGACCCCGGGAGTTTCAGGCCGATGCGTCGCCCCGGAGCGTCGCCCGGATGTCGTCCAGCCCGCCGGGGTCGGCCATAATGGCAACGCTATCGCCGGGCTCGATTTCGGTCTGTGGGAGCGGAATCGTCATGGGTTTGTGGTCCTTCCCGTGGGCGTAGATGCGGGCGTCGCCGGGGAGGTCCACCTCAACGACTCGTTTTCCGACGAACGGCGAGTCGTCGGGGATTCGGATACTCGCAACTGATAGCTGTTCGGTCAGGTCGGCGAGAACGTTGAAGTCACCGCCAAGCAGTGCCGTCTTCGCGCCCGCCGCGCCCAGCCGCTCGGGGTAGATTATCTCGTCGACGTCGGCGGCGTACTTCTCGTAGATTTCCTCGCGGTAGTCGGCGTCGATGCGCAGGACGGTCCGACAGCCGAACTCCTTGCCTATCATGCAGGCGGTGAAGTTCGTGTTCAGGTCGCCCGTGAGGCCGCCGATAGCGTCCGCGCTTTCGATGCCGGCGTCTATGAGGACACTCTCCTCGTTGCCGTCGCCTTGGATGGTCTCGAAGCCGGTTTCCCTGGCCCGTTCGACCTTCACAGGGTCGTTGTCGACGATAACGACTTCGTGGCCCTCGCTTTGCAGAATCCGTGCGGTCCGGATGCCGACGCGGCCATAACCAACGATAACGAACTTCATGGACTACGGTACGACGGCCACCATTAAAAATGTGAACGGGTGACAGGGTGACGCGGGTTAGCTTTCTGTCGCCGCGTCTTCTTCGGTCGCGTTGCCCGTTTCGTCAGTCTCGTCGCCTTCGTCAGCTTCCTCGGTTTCGTTAGCTGGCGGTTCTTCGGTTTCGTTGACGGGCGGCTCTTCAGTCTCGTTGGCTGGCGGTTCTTCGGTTTCGTTGGCTGGTGGCTCCTCGGTCTCGTCCGCTGGCGGCTCTTCAGTTTCGTTGACGGGCGGTTCTTCGGTTTCGTTAGCTGGCGGCTCTTCAGTCTCGTTGGCTGGCGGTTCTTCGGTTTCGTTGACGGGCGGTTCTTCGGTTTCGTTGACGGGCGGTTCTTCGGTTTCGTTGACGGGCGGTTCTTCAGTCTCGTCCGCTGGCGGCTCCTCAGTTTCGTTGGCTGGTGGCTCTTCAGTCTCGTTGGCTGGCGGCTCTTCGGGCACGTCAGCTGCCGGCTCGATAGTGATCTCGGCGAACGCACCGTCGTCGCGCGTGAAGACGCTATGGATGTACGTATCCGGCTCGACACCGGTCGTGTCGACGGTAAACGTCACGTCAGCAGATTCGTTCGCGTCGAGGCTCACGGACTTGGAGGCGAGCGGCTGGCCACCAAGTCGGAACTCGACGGCCTGGGTCGTGTTGAACTCGTTCGGGTTGGCAACAGTCGCGGTGACCGTGACGTTGTCACCGGCGGTTGCGTTCGTCGGTGCGTCGAGGCTCTCCAGCGTGAACGAGTCGGAGATTGTGACCGCGGCGACCTGCCCGTCGTCGCTGGTGAAGACACCGTGGCGGTAGTCACCGGGTTCGATGCCGGTCGTGTCCGCGGCGAACTGGACGGTCGCGCTCTCGTTAGGCTCAAGCGTGACGAGCGTCCGGTCGACGACAGCTCCGTCGAACCGGAACGCCACGGATTCAGTCACCGCGGTGTTTTGATTGTTCGTGACCGTCGCGGCCACGTCAGCAGTCGAGTTGGGAGCGACGCTCTGTGGTGCGGTCAGGGAGTCGACAGTGACCCCCGTGTTCGCGGCTTGCTCTGACGGCGATTCCTGTTGCGCTGTCACGCCCGGTACAGCCCCGACCTGTGCGGTGAGGCCGCCGACGACGAGGAGCGCAGCGAAAACGGCGAGTGTGCGAGTTTGTATCATGATTCGGTTCTGCGGTGATCGGCAGGCAATGCGAACGATTCGACGGGTGAACGACACATAAACCGGCGAGACAGTTCAGCAGAGCATAGTAACCTGCTAAGCCGTCCCCTGTTACTGCTGGATCGGGAAAGTGAGACTGAGCGACAGGTACTTTCTATTAAAAAATTTTTGCTGGTGATTAAGCTCTCGGCAGAGAAGCGTGTGCGTTGGCGAGAGATAGCGGAAAGCAGCCGTTATTTTGGTATAGTACGAATAGCCATGCCACAACCACACACACTTACGGCCGCCGCAGCGACCCGACCGAACAAAATAACAAGTGCTACCCAACCACTGATAGCGTCCTTTCGACACCGGTTTACCCGTCGGCAGTAGAGGATGCGATGACTATGCGCGTGACGTTTCTCGGGACGAGTGGGGCCGTGCCGACGACCCAGCGCAACACGAGCAGCATCTTCCTCAACCGCGACGGTGACTACCTCCTCTTCGATTGTGGCGAGGGTACACAGCGGCAGATGATGCGCTTTGGGACCGGCTTCGCTATCGACCACCTGTTCGTCACGCATCTCCACGGGGACCACGTCCTCGGGATTCCGGGGCTGCTCCAGACGTGGGACTTCAACGAACGCGAGCGGCCAATTGCCGTCCACACGCCGGCAGGCACGCGCGGAAACATCAAACAGCTCATCCAGGCCAACGGGACGACACCCTCGTTTCCCGTCCGCATCAACGAGGTGTCGGCCGGCGACGTGGTCCTCGACCGCCCGGAGTACGAGGTCCGGGCCATCGAGACGGAACACCGGTGTGCCAGCGTCGGCTACGTCCTCGACGAGGACGACCGGAAGGGGAAGTTCGACCGGGAGAAAGCCGAGGAGGAGTTCGGCATCCCGCCGGGGCCGAAATACTCCAAGCTCCACCGCGGCGAGGCCGTCGAACACGAGGGCGAGACCATCCAGCCGGAGGCCGTCGTCGGGCCGCCCCGTCCCGGCCGGCGGTTCGTCTACACCGGTGACACGCTGCCGAAAGAGAGCGTCATCGAAGCGAGCGAGGGCGCGGACCTGCTGGTCCACGACGCCACGTTCGCCGAGGACCGGAAAGAGCGGGCGAAGGCGACGGCCCACTCCACCGCCCGGGAAGCCGCCGACGTAGCGCGACAGGCCGGCGCGTCGACGCTGGCGCTGACACACATCTCGACGCGCTACGCCGCGAACGCCGACGAGCTAGTCGACGAGGCCCGCGACGCATTCGACGGCGAGGTTGTGCTCGCCGAAGACGGGATGGAGCGCCGCGTCGAGTTCCCGGACGCAGACGAGTACTGATGAGATAGTGCAGCATTTATTCGTTGAAGCAGTAGCGGAGCCATGACATACCGATTAGTCCACGTCGGTCTGGGGGGCCAGGGGTCCACCTGGGCGACGGACGCGATCCCGCCGAACGTTCGCGACGACCGAATCGAGGTCGTCGCCGCGGTCGACACCGACCCCGAACGACACGAACTGGCCCAGCGCGAACTCGGGCTGTCGCCCGAAGAGTGCTACACGGATCTCGAAACCGCGCTCTCTGAGCGGCCGGCCGACATTTGTTCTATCGTGACGCCGCCGTCGACCCACGAGGCCGTCGTAGAGACGGCACTTGCCCACGACCTGCATATCATCTCGGAGAAACCGATTGCCGATACGCTGGAGGCTTCGGTCCGCGTCGCTGAAAAAGTCGACGAGGCCGGCAAAAAAATGGGCGTTACGATGAGCCACCGGTTCGACCGGGACAAGGCGACGTTCCAGCGGGCTGTCGAGGACGCCGGCGACATCGACTATCTGACGGCGCGGTACACGGGGAACGTCCGCGAACGTGGCTTCTACGCCGACTACGTCTACGAGATGGAGAACATGCTCCTGCTCGACGGTGCTATCCACCACCTCGACATCCTCGCGTCGCTGGCCGACTCGCCGTGTGAGCGGGTGTACGCCGAGACGTGGACGCCCGAAGAAGCCGACTACGACGGTGACTGCACCGGGCTCGTGACGCTGCATTTCGCCGACGGCACCCGCGCCCAGTACGAGGGCAGTTACGCCAACGCGACGACGCTGAACGGCTGGGGCCACGAACAGTTCCGCGCCGAGTGTACCGACCAGACTGTCGTCCTCGACCGCCGCGACGTCGAGCGGTTCCACGCCGACGACTACCACACCGGGAACTTCGAGAGTATCGGCAAGGGCGACGGCGAGTCGGTGCCGCTGGCCGAACGCCCCCACTGGAAGAACGCCTGGCTCATCGAGCAGTTCTGTGACTGGATCGACGGGGGCGAGCCGATGCCGACGAACGTCGACAGCGTCCTCCAGTCGATGGCCATCGTCTTCGCCGCCATCGAGAGCAGCGAGACCGGCGAGGCCGTCGACGTCCAGGCGCTGCTCGACGACGCCCGCGCGAACGCCTAACGCCCACCCCGAAACACGTCGCCTGGTTGTTCGTACTCCATCTCCTCACAGACAGCGGCGGCCACGTCCGCGCCCCACTCGCGCTCGACGAGGTGGACCGCGAGGTCCAGCCCGGACGTGACGCCGCCGCAGGTCAGCACGTCGCCGTCGTCGACGACCCGGGTGTCGACCACGGTCGCGTCGGTCGCTCGCAGGTCGTCGATTGCACCGCCGTGTGTCACTGCCGGCCGACCGTCGAGCAGGCCGGCTCGGGAGAGGACCATACCGCCGGTACAGACGCCGGCAACGGTCGCGCCGCGGTCGTGTGCCGCCGCGACGGCCTCGGGTAGGTCTCCGCGCTCGGTCTCCGTCCAGACGCCTGCCTCACTTCGGTCGTTCCACCCACCGCCAGCAACGACAAGCAGGTCCGGGGTCACGTCGGCGAGCGGGCCGTCCGGTTCGACCCGGAGTCCGTGGCTGGCAGTGACTGTCTCCGAGTCCCGCACCGAGCGAAGCGTCACGTCCCACGACGCACCAAAGCGCGCCGCGTTCTGGAACACCTCGTAGGGGCCGATGGCGTCCAGTTCGTCGAACCCGTCGAAGCAGGCAATTGCGACAGTGTCCATGCCCACACGATGGCTGACAGCGAGAAATAGCCTGGTGGCTTCAGTTGACGTGGTACCATACAACAGGCAGCCGGAGTGTTCTTTGGGGACGCCGCCGAGCGAACAGGTATGTCCCACCCGTTTCACATCGTCGACGTGTTCGCCCAGGAGCGATACACCGGGAACCAGTTGGCCGTCGTGACCGACGCCGGTGACCTGCACGAAGACGAAATGCAGGCTATCGCCGCCGAGATGGACTACTCGGAGACGACGTTCGTCATCGGGGAGCCAGGCGACGGCGCGTGGCCAGTCCGCATCTTCACGCCCGCCGCCGAGATACCATTCGCCGGCCATCCAACCCTCGGGACGGTACAGGTCATCCGGGACCAGCTCGCTGACGGGACCCCCGAAACGGTGACGCTGGACCTGCCCGTCGGCGAGGTCCCGGTCGAAGTGCGAGCGCGCGACGGCCGCGAGACCCTGTGGATGACACAGCAGGCCCCCGAGTTCGGTGAGCAGCTAGCCCACGAAGACCTCGCTGGCGTCCTCGGCCTGTCGGCTGACCGATTGGACCACGATTGGCCGGTCGAAATTGTCTCCACGGGGCTGGCGACGATTGTCGTCCCGGTGGCCGACCGCGAGGCGCTGGAAGCCATCGATCTGGACCGAGACGCCTACGACGCCGTGACCGGCGACCGCGAAGCCAAGAACGTGCTGGCGGTCTGTCGGGACCCGCGGAGCGACGACAACGACCTCGCCGTCCGCGTGTTCGCGCCGTTCTACAACGTCCCAGAAGACCCCGCGACCGGTTCCTCGAACGGCTGCCTCGCCGCGTATCTCGCCCGTCACGAGATGCTCGGGAGCCCCGCTATCGAGGCCCGTGTCGAGCAGGGCTACGAGATGGGGCGACCGTCGCTGTTGCATCTCTCGACAGACGGCAGCGGCGAGGATATCACCGTCCGGGTCGGCGGTAGCGTCGTCCCCGTGGCCCGCGGCGACCTGCTGTAAGCGACCGCGCCACCCGCGTTACCGCCACACTCATTTCGACCCGTCCACAACGCCGCGGCATGGATCTCGCACACACCGCTATCTGCGTTTCGGACCTCGACCGTGCGATGGAGTTCTACGACGCGCTTGGCTTCGAGGAAACGAATCGGTTCACGTTAGACGGCGTGGAAAACGTCTATCTCGGTCGGGACGGCGACGGTGACCTGCAACTGCGCCACGACCCGGAGCGGACCACACCGATTGCTCCGAACCGCGCCGACGTGGACCACATCGCGTTCACCGTCGACGACGTCGAGGGGACCTACGAGACGGCGATCGACGCCGGCGCTGCGCCGGTCCTCGAACCGACGGAGGTCGACGCCGCCGATGCCTTCGCCGCGTTCGTCGAAGACCCCGAGGGGTACACGCTAGAGTTCTACCGCTGGCTCTGAACGGCAGCGGCAGTGGCAAACGGGCGGCGCTCACCTGAACAGGGAGCGAGCGCGACGACGCCACAGCGTTGCCGTCCGAGCAGCGACGAGTCGAGCCGGTGAGGACACGGCGACGAGGAAGCCGCCGAAGCCGACGAGACACGTCACGGCGGCCACGCTGGCAACGACAATCGGGGAGAGGCCAGCGCGCGTGAGGCCAGCGACTGCACCGGTCGTGAGCGCGAACGAGACGCCGAGGCCGACGGTGAGGGCTGTTGCTACCCCGGGTTCGAGCGGAATCCGTCCGAAGACGGACCGGGAGTAGTAGAGGACGTACCCGAAGATGACCAGATTCATCACGCCGTACCCGGCGGCCCCGGCGACAGCGCCGAACTCCGCACCGAATATCGCCGGAACTGGAACGCTGAACGCCAGTCCATAGAGCTTTGTACGAAAGCTCACACTCGGTTTCCCGACCCCTTCTATGGCGTGTGACGTGAGCGTCCAGAAGCCACGGAGGATGTTCACGCCCCCGACGAGCAGGACCGTCGCCGAGAAGACGCCCTCCGAGCCGGTGAAGGCGATCCGTGCGACCACGTCGTGTGCGGCCAGCAGGTAGCCGAACACGACGAAGGTGACGCCCGTTCCGCCGGTGACCGCACCGTCAAGGTAGGCGAGTTGCGTGTCGCCGACAGAGGAGTCCCCGCTGACCTTCGTGAGCAGTGGGGAAGAGAGATGCCAGGAAATCGTCGCGCCGAAGTCGGCGAACCGGTCGGCGGCCTCGTAGATGCCGACGGCCGCTGGCGTCGCGACGACGCCCAGTACGTACACCGGCATGTTGTACGACAGGCGGTCGAAAATCTGGTCCGGAATGCTCCACTTGGCGAAGTCCCAGGCGCGCTCAATGGCGTGTCGGTCCGGCAGCGTCGGGACGACCCCAAGCGCGACGGCGACCGGACCGAGTACCGCCAGCCGGACAGCGGCGACAACGAGCAGCAGGTCGACGGCGGTCGTCAGTGTCGGAGCCAGCGCCAGCAGGACGACGAGTTGGATAGCGCTCTGCGTGCTGGTGAGCCACGTCTCCACGCTCGGGTAGCCGATGGCACCGACCAGGCTCGACACAATCATCGACAGCGCGACCGACAGCGCGTAGAGGCCGATTGGGGCGAGCAGTCCCGGCGAAACCACCGTGGTGCGGACGATTACGCCAGCCAACGCAGCCACGCCCACACCGACGATGAGAAGATACCCGAGGGCGAACAGCGCCGCCAGACCGAGATACGGACCGACGAGTTCGCCCCGTTCGCTGCCGACCTTCTTCAACGCCTGGCTGATGCCCCGAATCGGACGTAGGACCAGCGAGACAGAGAGGGCGATGAAAAAATAGGTCCCGGTCGCCGCGGGCGACGTGACGAGCGCGTAGACGATGCCGCTGAGAACGAACAACGTCGTCGACACAAGCGCTCCGCTGGTCGTCCGAATCGAGGAGTCCAGCAGGTCAATCTCGTCACCGTCGCGCTGTTCGACCATCGACCGGGTATCAGTACTGGGGCGGGAAAACGGTGCGGTGGTTACAGAGCCGCACTACGCTGTTAGAAGCGGTCGCTCCTCACTCGCAGTCGGTCACAGAAAACGCCAGGACTGGGATTTGAACCCAGAATCCCAAATGGGAACACGCTTTCCAGGCGTGCGCCTTACCAGATTCGGCCATCCTGGCACGTACTTCGAGAGTGCGAGGGCGGGCGATTAAGGGCTTTCGTTTCTGACCAGCCGTGGCTGCAGACGGTAGGAAGCAAGCGTCGCCCCGATGCCGACGGCGACGGCGACACCAGCTTTGGCCGGTATCGACACCGGAATCCCGGCCAGCAGTTCGTACCCCTGGACGAGAACCAGAAACGCGAGGCCCCCGACGACGCCCCACAGGAGGCTGCCCTTCGTTCGCGGGTTCATCAACGCCCTCCGCTCTGTGCTGTTGTGTCGGCAGGAACTGTACGCGCGAGCCGTCGCATACACGAGGCAGGGGCCGCCGCGGCTAAAACCCCGCCGAAATCAGCGCAGACCAGTGACAGGCACCAGCAGCGAGGAGATGCCGTCGTGACGGGCGTGACGCAGACGCTTCGAGTCAGACCAGCACGTCGACCTCGTACCCCTCGTCGGTGAGCGCGTCGATGAGTTCGTCGACGTGGTCGTGGCCGCGGGTCTCAAGATCCAGTTCGACCTCTGCCGAACTCATCGCCACGTCACGACTGGTCCGGTCGTGCTCAATGCCGTAGATGTTGACTTGCTCGCGTGACAGGACCTCGACGAGTTCTTCCAGCGCGCCGGGTTGGTCCTGGAGGACGGTCCTGATCTTGAGATAGCGGCCGGTCTCGACGAGGCCGCGCATGATGACGTTGGTCAGCATATTCAGGTCGATGTTCCCGCCACACAGCGCGGGGACGATTGTCTCGTTGTCCTCGAAATCGAACTTCTCCTCCATGACCGCGGCCAGCGCCACGGCACCCGCGCCCTCAGCAAGCGTTTTCGAGCGCTCTAACAGCGTCGTCAGCGCGACAGCGATTTCCGAGTCCGACACCGTCACGACCTCGTCGACGCGGTCGCTGATGACCGCAAACGTCTGCTCGCCGACAGTACGGGTGGCGATGCCGTCGGCGATGGTTTCGACGCTGTCACGCTCGATACGATGGCCCTTCTCCAGCGACTCGGCGACGCTTGACGCCCCCTCGGCCTGAACGCCGATAACGCGAATGTCTTCGTCCTTGCCCTTCAGCGCCGTGGCGATGCCGCTGATGAGTCCGCCGCCACCGATTGGCACGACGACCGTATCGACGCCGGGGAGGTCCTCGTAGATTTCCAGTCCGATGGTCCCCTGCCCCGCCATCACTTTCTCGTCGTCGAAGGCGTGGACGTAGGTCCGACCCTCCTCGCGCTCAAGCTCGTGGGCGTGTTCGGCGGCCGCGTCGTAGTCCCGCCCGTGGAGGACCACGTTGCCGCCGTAGCTCCGGGTCGCCTTCACTTTCGAAACCGGGGCCCGTTCCGGCATCACGATTTTCGAATCAACGCCGATTCGCGTGGCGGCCAGTGCGACCCCCTGGGCGTGGTTACCGGCGCTCGCTGTGACGACGCCAGCCGCCCGTTCAGCGTCCGAAAGCGACGCGATGCGGTTGGTCGCACCCCGTATCTTGAACGACCCCGTCCGCTGGAACAGTTCGAGTTTGAGATGGATATCCGCGCCCGTCATCGCCGAAAACGTGTGCGAGTAATCCAGCGGTGTGTGTCTGGCTGTCTCAGAAACAGTGTCCTGTGCCGCGAGGACATCCTCAAATGAGAGCATGGGAGTGGCTATTCGCCGGACCATGTTATACTGTCGGCCGACCATGCGGTATCGGCGGTTGGGACAGCCGCGACTGCTCGGGTAGTGTCCTGAAACGGAAAGGGGGAGCGTGTGACTGCACGCGGGAGAACGAACGCGATTGACTTAAATCCGGTCGTAGCGCGGTGAAAGTGAAAGTGCAGGACAGCGGACGGGTAGAGCCGCTCGCCTTGCCACTCAGCCCGTGAAGTCGATATGGCTAGCCGGACAGAACTGTTTTACACTCGGTATCCCAGAAAGTAGTAGATGGATACCTGGCTGCGACGGACGCTGGTGTATATCGTCGCACTCGGCGGCATCATTCTGGGGTATGCGTTCGCATACGACTACGGAATGGCAACGTTCGAAAGCGACCCGCAACCGTTTCTGCGGTCGCTTCGCGTCGTGGTCGAAACGTTCACCACGACCGGATACGGCTCGGACGCGCCGTGGAGTACCACGGAGATGCGACTGCTCGTTATCGTGATGGACATCACCGGCGTCGTGCTCATCTTTCTCGCGCTGCCGGTGTTGCTGTTTCCGCTGTTCGAAGAGGCGATGGAGACGACAGCCCCGAACACGGTCGAAAACAGTCTCAGCGACCACGTCGTTATCTGTCAGTTCTCCCCCCGCGGTGAGACACTCGTCACCGAACTCGACACCTGGGACGTCGACTACGTCATCGTCGAACCGGACCGGGATCGGGCCAACGACCTCTACGAGGACGGGTACTACGTCATCCACGCCGACCCGCAGTCCGTCGACGGGCTTGAGCGAGCCCACCTGTCGTCCGCCCGCGCGCTCGTCGCCGACGCATCCGACCAGGTGAACACCAGTATCATCCTCACCGCCCGAGAAGTCGACGAATCCGTCCAGACCGTCAGCGTCGTCAAAGAGCCTGATCGCGCGAAGTACCACGACCTCGCCGGTGCCGACGCCGTCCTCTCACCGCGGGGCCTACTCGGCGAGAGCCTCGCAAGCAAGGTGACGACCGGCATTTCGACGACGCTCGGAGACTCAATCGAGATCGGCGAGGACTTCGATATCGCCGAACTGCCGATCCACCGGGGGAGCGACCTCGTCGGAACGACGCTGGCCGACAGCGGCATCCGCGAGGAGACCGGCGTCAACGTCATCGGCGCGTGGTTCCGCGGCCAGTTCGTCAGTCCGCCCGACCCCGAATCTGAACTCGACGGTAGTACGGTCCTACTGGTGTCAGGGACCGAGTTACAACTGGAGCAACTCAAGCAAATGACCCTCTCCAGCGTGCGTGGCTTCCGCCGAGGGGAGACAGTGATTATCGGGGCCGGCGAGGTCGGTCAGACCATCACGTCGGCGCTTACGAACGCCGGGGTGCCGCATACGGTGCTCGATCAGGCTGACGCACCGGGCGTCGATGTGGTCGGGGACGCCACGGAGCCAGAGGAACTTCGGCACGCTGGCGTCGGCACAGCCAGAACGGTTATTCTCGCCCTGTCGTCGGATACCGACACCGAGTTCGCGACGCTTGTCATCCGTGATCTCAATCCGGACGTCGAAATCATCGCCCGTGCCGAGGAAAGCGAGAACGTCCAGAAGATGTATCGTGCGGGCGCTGACTACGTCCTTGCATTGTCGACGGTTAGCGGCCGGATGCTCGCCTCCACAATTCTCGAAGACGAAGACGTCATCTCGATGGATCAGCAGGTCGAGGTGATCCGCGTCGCCGCAAACGGCCTCGGGAACACGACGATCGGCGAGGCCGATGTCCGCTCACGGACGGGCTGTACGGTCGTCGCCATCGAGCGCAACGGCACCGTCGTCACCGACCTCGGTCCCGACGTGACTATCGAACCGAGCGATAAGCTCGTCATCGCCGGCACCGACGACGGCGTGACGCGGTTCAAGTCGGTGTTTGGCTAACCACCTTTTTCAGCGTCGGGTTTCCTCGCGGCGCGAAGCGCCGCTGTGGGAACCCTCCTCGAAAAACGTGGGCGAAAAAGGCCGAACGCTCGCTATGCTCGCGTTCGGTGAACCGCTCACTTCGTTCCCGGACAGTCGCTACGTGTCCGTTACCGTAGAGCCCGATTTTAGAGAGACTCGACAAGAAATGAATCTTGTGCTGATTCCGGGGAACCGGCGGCGTCGCCGCCGGATACTGGCCGCCCTGCCTTCCCCCGGTTCGCGCGATGAAACGCGCTCACGGCCGTCAGTAATCCACTCTTCAGACGAAAAGTACGGTAGGGCCTATCGCTCGTCCAGCGGCACGAACGTCGTGTCTTCCGGCTTCGCACCGACGTAGCGGGCGCGCGGGCGAATCAGGCGATTGTCCTCGATGTACTCGAAGACGTGTGCGACCCAGCCGCCGACGCGGGACATCGCGAAGATGGGGGTGTAGATGTCGATGGGGATACCCATCTGGTAGTACGTCGAGGCCGAGTAGAAGTCGACATTGGGGGCCAGTCCTTTCTCTTCCATGAGGTAGTCTTCGATGGTGGTCGACATCTCGTACCACTTGAGCGTGCCGGCGGCCTCGCCGAGTTCCTTCGACCGCTCGCCGAGAATCTTCGCACGCGGGTCCTTGACGTTGTAGACGCGGTGGCCGAAGCCAGAGACGCGGCGACCCTCGTCGAGGGCGTTCTTGACCCAGTCGAGCGGGTCGGATTCGGCGTCGTCGACCTCCTTTAGCATCTCCATAACGTCCTGATTGGCCCCGCCGTGGAGCGGTCCCTTCAGCGTCCCGATAGCGGAGGTGACCGCGCTGTGAACGTCCGACAACGTCGACGCCGTCGTGATGGCCGAGAACGTCGAGGCGTTGAGACCGTGGTCGGCGTGGAGCACGAGCGCCTGATCGAACACGTCCGCCAGCACGTCGTCGGGCTCCTCGCCGTTGAGCATGTAGAGGAAATTCGCCGCGTGGTCGAGGTCATCGCGAGGTTCGACGGGCTCCTTGCCGTCGCGGATGCGGGTAAACGCCGCGATGATGGTCGGGATTTTGGCGGTGATCCGCCGCCCAGTTTCGAGGTTGACCGTCTCGTCGGTCGGCTCGGCGTCCTCGGGCGCAGGGTCGAACGCCGAGAGCATCGACACCGCAGTCCGGAGCGCTGCCATCGGGTCCTCGTCCGCCTCGGCGAGCTGTCGGACAGTCGAGATGACGTCGTCGTCCACGTCGCGTGCCGCCACCATCGCCTGCTTGAACTCGGAGAGTTCGTCCCGGTTCGGCAGGTGGCCGTGCCAGAGCAGGTACAGCACCTCTTCGTAACTGGCACCCTTCGCGAGGTCCTCGATGGTGTACCCCCGATACACGAGTTTGCCAGCGTCGCCGTCGATAACGCTGAGTTCGGACTCGGCGACGATGACACCCTCGAGTCCCTTCTTGAGGTCGTCGGACATACGCAATCAGTTCCCTACCTTCCGGGAAAAACATTTTCTTTCTGAGCGTGTGTGGCACAATGTCAGGATCGCGAGACTGGACGTTCGTTCAGTTGTCGGTCGCCGCCACCGCCGTTCTAGTGGGCTCAGCCCTGTGATGGTGACTGGGCGACCTGCAGGCACACCGCCGTCGAGCAGCCGCTACCGTTCCGACCGCGTTTCCGAGACCGCCCTCACGAGTTCGTTCACGGGGAAGCCGTCGTCGTAATCGAAGGACGCGAAGACCCCCTCGTATCGTCTCGATGGGAACAAAAACACGATGATGTCGTCGAAAAACAACGTCTGTGCATTGAATCGCCCTTCTCCGATGAGCGATTTGAAATCGTCTCCCGTAACTGTGTGTGCCATGATGAGTTTGTACGCTTCGTCGAGGTCTCTATCGGAGTAACTGCCCGCCACGTCGTCGCGGATGTACTCGATTTCGAACGTGGTGCTGTGGAGGTCAGCGACGACACGGGGCGTAGACTCTCCGAAATCGTGGATAGTATCAGCTATTTCGGACATATGAGTATATATTTCGCTGGATTGAAAAGTGGCGTGGATTGGGTACAAGCCGTGCGTCGCCGCCGTTCGGCCCGCCAGATCGGGCAGTCGCGCTACCATTCCACACAGTGAGGAACGCTTTTGCTCGGGGCCGTCGAACCGGCGGCTATGGACCCGACAGGGACGGTCGAGTACGAACCGGTCAGCGTCAAGCAAGTGCTGGCCGAGATGAAAGACACCGCCGAGTTGCTCATCGACCTCTCGTACTCGGCCGTCCTGCTCGGGAGCGACGACGTGGCCGCGGAGGTGCTTGAGCTGGAGGAGAAGATGGACGTCCTCCAGTTGCGGGCGCGCATGAGCCTCCTGATGGCCTGCCGGTCGACGGCGGACGCGGAGTCACTGGCCCCCGTGCTGGGGATGGTCGGGGCCGCCGAGAAGATAAGCGACGCCGCCGGCGACATCGCCAAGGTCGTACTGGAGGACATCGGCCTCCCGGACACGATGCGGGCGGCCCTGCCCGAGGCGGTCGAGACGCTCGTGCGGGCGACAATCGGTTCGGACTCGGCGCTGGCCGGCGAGACGCTCGGGGGGCTCAACCTCGAAACCGAGACCGGCGTCCGCGCGCTGGCGATTCGCCGGCAGGGGAACTGGCTGCTCAACCCCGACCGGGAGACGCGCCTCGAAGCGGGCGACGTGGTGCTGTTCCGCGGCCCCGAGACCGGCGTCGCCGAGGTCTATCGGGACGCCACCGGCGACGCGTACGAGCCGCCGGAACCGCCCGAGGGTGGCGTCCGCGACCTCGAACGCGCCGTCGACTCCATCGTGTTGATGAAAGACATGGGCGAACTGGCGGTCGACCTGGCCTACGGCGCGGTGCTGTTCGACAGCACGGAGGTCGCCGAGGAGGTCGTCGAACTCGAAGCCGAGGTCGACGCGCTGCAGTCCCGGTTCGAGGCCTGGACGCTCCGGGCCGCCGCCGACATCGACGACCCCGTGTCGCTGCGGGGCCTCGTCCACCTGGCTCGCTCGACAGAGGTCATCTCCGACGCCGCGCTGGAAATGAGCGAAGGTGTGCTGCGGGGGCTATCGACGCATCCGGTCGTCGCCGAGGCCGTGCAGGAGTCCGACGAGATTATCGTCCGAACGACGGTGTACCCCGGTAGCGACCTCGCGGGGACGACCATCGGCGACGCGGAAGTCAAGACGGCGACCGGCATGCGCATCATCGCCGTCCGGCGGGCGGCCGGCGAGAGCGAGCGCACCGGCCGAGAAGGCGGGGACTGGGTTATTTCGCCGGGACCGGAGACGGAAATCCGGACCGGCGACGTGCTCATCGCAAAGGGGACTCGAACCGGGGGCGACCGGCTTACAGACCTGACAAAGGGTGCATAGCGTTCGGCTACTGTCTGGCGAGTCGAACGGCCGAGACCGCCGTGAACAGCGCTGTCAGCAGCCCGCCCAGCGACGTCGCGAGGACGAACGCCAGCGCCACGTAGAATCCAATCGGTCGCTGGGCCCCTGGCAGGACGAACAGAGCGAACAGCCCCGCGGTAAACAGACCAGCGAGCACGAACCCGATTTTCGCGTTGCGTGGCACGTTCAGCGCCGCGACCATCGCCGCTTTGCCGCTCTGTGGCTCGGACTGGGACACACCGGCTAGTAGGGCCGGCGTCCCCAAGATGCCGTCGATCCGGCGCAACTGTTGGCGAAATCCGAACCAGTAAAGGCTCCCAAGGCAAACGTGGGAACAATGGTTACTTTCGGTACGGCGACCGCCGCTCCCGGTGAGAAAGACACGGGGCGGCTGGAGGTCGGTGAGACCCGCGACGGGTCGACGTTCGGGCTGCCGGTCGCCGTCGTCAACGGTGTCGACGACGGACGGACGCTCTACATTCAGGCGGCCAGCGACGGCGACGAACTGAACGGCGTCGGCGTCATCCAGCGGACGCTCCCGCAACTCGACCCGACGGAACTGTCCGGGACGATTCTGGTCTGTGGCGTCGTCAACTACCACGCGTTCCAAGTCGCCGAGCACCGCAATCCGGTCGACGACACGAAGATGAACCGGGCGTATCCGGGCGACAAAACAGGAACATCAAGCGAGCGTATCGCAGCGGCGACGTTCAACGCCGCCATCAGCGCCGATTACGTACTCGACCTGCACCAGGGCTCGACCTCACAGATGATCGACGAGGTGCGGGTCCGGTGTGGCACTCGCCATCGACTCCACGAGGAGTGTCTCGAACTCGCGAAGGTGTTCGGCTGTGGGTACATCCTCGACCAGAAAGGCCCCGACGGGCAGTTGGCTCGCGCCGCGCCCGACGAGGGTGTCCCGACCATCGACCCCGAACTCGGCGGCTGTGTCGGCTGGGACGAGCGGTCCATCCAGCGGGGCGTCGACGGCGTGTTCAACGTCCTGCACTACTACGGCTTCCTCGACGGCCACCACGATACGCGCCCACAGACCCGCGCCACCGGGTTCGAGCAGTACGGCTCCCCCGTCGGCGGCCTCATCGACCTCAAGCCCGACCTCGGTGACCGCGTCTCGCGCGGCGAGACGCTGTTCGAGGTGACCGACGTGTTCGGCGACCCGAAGGCCGAAATCACTGCTGACTCCAGTGGCGTATTCTGGCGTGCCCGCCGGCTCCCGCAGGTCGCGACCGGCGAATACGTCTGTTCCGTCGGGACAAACATCGATACCTGCTAGATCACGTTTTACTGCAGGGTGCCCTCGCTTAGGCCAACACGCCGGGCAAAGCGTCAGGTATGCCCGCTCGCAGACCTGCCTTTCCCCGTGGCGGCCGACGGAGCGGCCGCCCGGCCCGCCGTCTGTGCGCTCCGCAGCGGGCGCAGACACCGACGACAATGCCGCCGGTTTTTGAACGGCCAGTGCCCCAGTACCCCTATGCGCACCTGTAGCGTCTGCGACCGGGAGTACCCGCGTAAGGAACCCTGGCAGTGTTCCTGCGGAGCACCGCTTGATTACGTCAGCCAGCCACTGACCGACAGCCAACCGGGGCCGTTCTCACGGACCAGCGGCGTCTGGGACTTCGCCGACTTCCTCCCGATGAGTGAGCGAGTCAGCCTCGGTGAGGGCTGGACGCCGCTGGTCGACGCGCCCGGGTGGGACGCCACGTTCAAGCTGGAGTATCTCCACCCGACGGGGAGTTTCAAGGACCGCGGCGCGGCAACGGTCATCGCCGAAGCGCTCGACGTCGGGGCCGACCGGGTACTCGAAGACTCATCGGGCAACGCTGGACTGGCAGTCGCGTCCTACGCGGCGCGGGCGGGTCTGGACGCGGAGATATACGTCCCGGCGAGCGCGAAGGAAGCGAAGGTTCGCCGCATCGAACGAACCGGCGCAGACGTGCTCCCAGTCGAGGGAAGTAGAGAGGCCGTAACCGCGGCCTGTATCGACGCTGTAGAGAACGGGGCGGGGTGGTACGCCAGCCACGCCTGGAACCCCGCCTTCTTCGCCGGGACGGCGACGGCCGCCTACGAGATTGCCGCCCAACGGGACTGGAACGTCCCGGACGCCGTCGTCACGCCGCTCGGTCACGGGACGCTATATCTCGGTCTCTACCGCGGATTTCGGGCACTGGAACAAGCTGGCTGGACGGACGCTATCCCGCGCATACTGGGGACGCAAGCGGTCGGGTACAGTCCTATCGCCGACGAAGACGGGAGCAGCTCTGACGGTGCTGCTGCCAACGAACTCGCCGACGGGATTCACATCCGGGACCCGCCGCGTGGCCGGCAAATACGGCACGCCATCGACGAGACCGATGGGGCCGCCGTCGCTGTCTCCGCGGCGGCAACGGCGCGAGAACGCGAGCGGCTCGGTGCAGCAGGGTTCCACGTCGAGCCGACGTGTGCGACGGCGACAGCGGCGCTACCCGAGTTCAGAGAGCGGGGAGAACTCCAGGACGGTGACGACGTGGTTGTCGCGTTGACCGGGCGAAACGACTAGCGCATCAGCAGCGTCGAGACCGGAAAGTCGGCATCGACGGAGAGCCACTGGTCCTCTACGTCTGCCGTGTCGACATCTGGCGCATAGCAGATGAGCCGCTCGCTGCCGTCGGGACGGGAACGTACCACGGCGGGCAGCGTTCCCTCGTCGTCAGCAGTCGCCGCCGTCACCTCGCTCGTCGACCGGGTATCGGAGTCCATGTCCCGATTCACAACAGGTGTTACTATTGTTACCAGTCGATTATCGGGCGTAAGGACTACTGAACGTCGTCGAGAGAGACGAGAAGGTCCGACGAAACGGCCAGCCAGTTCGACTCCAGCTCGGAGCCAGTGCTGCTGGGTGGGTACAGAATTGAACGCTGGCCACCACCCGCAGCCGGCTCGTGTTCGACAGTCAATAGCTTCTCGGCACCGTCGCCGTCTGCCGTATTTCGCCGCTGGGTATCCGACCTCTCAGGTCTCATAGCCCCACATAACGGTATATCAACATTGTTATCCGTAGTCTAAATTGGCGTATATCCCCGTATTACCGGAATATTCGTGATGCTTACTGGCCAGTAGCCAATTCGAACCGAATAGCAGGCGAAAGCTGAACGCCGAATGACCACCGGCGAGCGGAGTACACGGTATCGGAAACCCGGAGGTTGTCACTTCTCTCCTGATCGTTCCGCTCCGTGTTCGACACGCTCCGGGGAGACAGCGAACTACTCCCTCTCAGCGAGACGGGTGAGTAGGCGCGTCGAGGCCGCCCCGAACCAGCGGTTTCGCGATGTGGCGGCGCGCGACCGGTGGCACTTCGTACCACCCACATTCCAGTCCTCGCTCGATGGACTGCTCAGTTTTGCCGTCAGCGCTGGTCCCGCAGTCCCGACACCGATAGCCCTGGTCTCGGCCGGCGGATTTCATCGACCGACCACAGTCCGGACAGTCCGGTGTGACGGATTCCGTCCGGACGAGGGTCCGGACCGCGAACTTCTCCAGTTTGAGCGTCCCATCGGTCACTTCGCCGCAGGCGGTGATTCGGTCGCCGACTCTGAGCGAGCGGACCCGGTCGCGAAAGCCCTTCGTCGGCTCGAAAGCCGCACAGTCGATGGTTGCGCCGTCGCCTTCGAGGGTGAGAAACACGTGTCCCCCCGCCCGCGTCTCCGGAGTTTCGACCACATCGCCGGTGACGCGGTAGGCGCTGTCGGCCGTGACCGCGTCGACAGCGGCGTCCTGTAGATGCACATCGGTTCCTTGGTTCGTCACGAACGTCGCCCGACGAGCGATGGGTTCGCTATCGATGGCGTCGGCGGCGGCGCGGCAGGCGTCGGGGTCGTCGCCGCGAATCCCGTAGAGGATCGGACACGGCGTCCGCGGCACACAGACCGGATAGCCCGATGCGCGGTCGACGGTATCCCACACGTTGGGGTAGTGCTCCTCGGCCGCGGCGCGAACGCTCTCCGGGTCGACCGTCCGCTCGGTCCCCCATCGCTCCCGCTCGCGGTACGCGATGTGTTCGTACGTCCAGTCCGATAGTTCGGCCCAGGCCCCGACCGCCGCGAGCGCGCCGACCAGTCCGCGGCCGTTGCCCCGCTGACAGCGGGCGAACCCGACCACGTCAGCTAGCGTCGTCGCGTCCATCGGGTCCTGTATCGACTGGATTGCCTCGCGGGCGAACGTTGCGACCTGCGGCGGGACATCTTCAGGGTCGCAGTCGGCGACGATTGCGCCGGGATTGGTCCGTGGGTCGTCGGTCTCGGCCATGTCGAGCACGTCTTCGACCAGATTGAGCGCCGCGTCGGCGTCGAGGTCGGTATGGACCGCCAGCGCGGCGTTCCCGCGGGTCTTGTGTTCGACGGCGGGGTTCAGCCGGACGAGGAGCAGTCGCTCGACAGTCCCCCCAGCGTTCCGTATCGACTCCGCGAGGGTGGCGGCGGCGTAGGTCGTACACATTCCCCGTTCACGCGAGTCTGTATCATCGAGACCGACGACAGTCACAGACGATTATAGCTCCGAAGTGGTCAAACACCTTTCGTCACAGACCCCCACTCCGGCCCGAGAGGGCAACGGACGGCGCAATACATATAATGGGTGAGCGGGCTAGATTCAGTAGAGGTACAGAGTACTATGTCACGGTCGGCGCTGGTGGAAAACGTCATGGCGATGCTCGAAGACGCTGGCTTCCTCGTCAGCGACCGCTGTGCGATTCGTCCGAAGAGTTTCGACATCGCTGCCCGTCGCGGCGAGGACGTGTTGCTCCTGAAGATACTGGGCAACATCGACGCCTTCGACGCACAGACCGGGGGCGAGATGCGGCGACTGGGCACGTATCTGAATGCCACACCGATCGTGATCGGCCTCCGAACGCGCGACGAGGAGCTGAAACCCGGTGTCGTTTACTTCCGGCACGGTGTCCCCGTGCTGTCGCCCGACACCGCGATGGACCTGTTCGTCGAGGAGGTCCCGCCGCTCATCTACGCCGCCCCGGGCGGACTCTACGTCAACATCGACTCCGAGATCCTCGCCGACGTGCGCGAGGACCGCGACTGGTCGCTCGGTCGGCTGGCGAAGGAACTGGGCGTCTCCCGGCGGACAGTCTCAAAATACGAGGACGGAATGGACGCGTCCGTCGAGGTAGCCGCCGAACTCGAAGACCTCTTCGACGCGCCGCTGACCTCGCCGGTGAGCGTCCTCGACGGCGCTGAAGAAGTCCGAGACGACGAGCCAACGCCGGACGACCCCGATGTCGCGCCGGAGGACGAGCCGATTGTGACGGTGTTCACCCGTATCGGCTTCGAGGTCCATCCGACGGATCGCGCGCCCTTCAAGAGCGTCAACGAGAGCGACGATCAGCATGGACAGGTCCTTGCCGGACACTCCGCGTTCACCGAGACAGCCGAGAAGCGGGCCCGCATCATGTCTTCGGTCGGCGAGGTGACCCGAACCCGGTCGGTGTACGTCGTCGACGAACTCCGACGGGAGTCCGTCGAGGGGACCGCCCTCATCGAAAAGGAGGAGATGGAGAACATCGAGGACGCCGTCGATCTGCGGGATCTGATTATGGAACGCGGCGAGGACCGCGAAGAAGTAGCCTGAGCGGGGCCCTCAGTCTTCGCTGTCAAGTGAAAACGAAAACCGCCGCAAGTGTCGGGTCTACTGCCCGTACGTTTCTTCGAGATATTCGACAATCCACCTTTTTCAGCGTCGGGTTCGCGCTAACCGCGCGAACCACTCCTCGAAAAACGTGGGCGAAAAACGGTCGCGCATGGCGCGACCGCGAGACAGAATATCGCTACTGCCCGTACGTCTCTTCGAGATATTCGACGATGTCGTCGGATTCAGGCATCCCGTCGACGCCGTTGTCCGTGTCAACGAGGACGGGAACGCCGGTCTGTCCCGAAACCTCCTTCACTTCGGTCCGCTCGCCGTGGGACCGCGGGACCATGTGGGAGTCGTAGTCGAGGCCCAGTTCGTCGAGTTTCTTGATTACTTTCGCACAGTACGGACAGCCCTCAAGTTCGTAGAGTTCGAGATTAGCCATTACACCGGTTGTAGGCGAGCCAGCGTCAAGAACACATCGGTGCTGTGTCTCGGCCGCGCACCGTCGACAGCGGTTCCGCCTGCGCTACACGTCGATGTCGTCGGGCGCGTCGGCGAGCAGGTCAGAGGCGGTCACGAGTGAGGAGAGTTCGAGGTCGTGATCGGCGAGGTTCTCGCTGGCCCCTTCCTCGCGGTCGACGACGACGAGCACACGATTGACGACAGCGCCGGCCTCGCGGAGCGCCTCGGCGGCGTCGACCGCGCTCTGGCCGGTCGTCGCGATGTCTTCGAGGATGATGACCTCCTCACCGTCGGTCAGATCGCCTTCGATGCGGTTGCCCGTGCCGTACTCCTTGGCCTGCTTTCGGGCGATGACGTAGGGAATGTCGGTCTCGACGCTGGTGACCGCGACCAGCGGGACTGCACCGAGGGCGACGCCGGCCAGCGTGGCGTCCGTGTCCCACTCGTCGATGCGCTCGGCGAAGGCCTCGGCGATGAGGTCCAGACAGTCGGGGTTGGTCTCAAAGACGTACTTGTCGACGTAGTAGCTCGACGTGCCGCCGTGGGAGAGTTCGAACTCTCCGAACTTGACGGCGTCAGCGTCCCGCAGTGCCGCGATGAGGTCGTCGGTTGCCATACGCTCACTGAACGGTCACGGGGCTAATGACTGTTGAATTCGGACAGCGACATTCCTAAGCCCCTCCGCCTCAGACAGTCGCTCGAATGCAAGTGTTCGGGTCGAGTGGCGTCCGAGGTGTCGCGGGCGATGAGCTGACACCACGGTACGTCCTTCGGGTTGCACAGGCCGCCGGGGACGTCTGGCGTGACGACCACGACCGCGTGGCGATCGCCCGGGACACGCGGACGACCGGGCGGACGTTTATCAACGCCGCGACAAGCGGGCTGACGACTGTCGGGTTCGATGTCGACCGCCTCGGCGTCGTGCCGACGCCGGGGTTGCAGGCCTACTGCGAGCGTGAGGCAGTCCCGGGCGTGATGATTACCGCGAGCCACAACCCGGCCGCGTACAACGGCGTGAAACTCATCGGCGCGGACGGCGTCGAACTGACGCGGAATACGCTCGACCGCGTCGAACAGTCCCTCCGGGACGATACGCCGGTCTACGCGGACTGGGAGACGGTCGGGTCCGACACCGCCATCGAGAGCGCCCGCCGCCGCTACCGCGAGCAGGTACTGTCTGCCGTCGACCGCGACCGCATCGCCGACGCTGACCTCACTATCGTCGTCGACTCCGGCCACGGCGCCGGCTCGCTCACGAGCCCCGACCTGTTCCGCGAACTCGGCTGTGAAGTCCATACGATCAACAGCCAGCCAGACGGCCACTTCCCCGGCCGCGACCCCGAACCCGTCGCCGAGAACCTCGAAGACCTGCGAGCGTTCGTCCGCGCCACCGACGCCGACCTCGGATTCGCCCACGACGGCGACGCTGACCGCGGGATGTTCGTCGACGAGACCGGAGCCCACATCGAAGGCGACGCCGCGCTGGCCGCGCTGGCGGCGGCGAAAATCGAGTCCGGTGACGGCGTCGTCTCGGCGGTCAACGCCTCCCAGCGACTGGTCGACGTGGTCGAGGACGCCGGCGCGACCCTCTCACTGACGCCCATCGGCTCGACGTACATCGTCAGCCGCATCCGCAAACTGCAACGCGAGGGGACACACGTCGCGATTGCCGGTGAAGGCAACGGCGGCATCCTCTTCCCCGACTACCGCATCGCCAGAGACGGCGCGTTCACCGCCGCGAAGTTCCTCGAACTCGTCGCCGAACGGCCCGCAAGCGAGGTCGCTGCGGACTACGACGACTACTACAACGTCCGGCGAAACCTCGAATACGAGACCGAAGACGAGCGCGAGGCGATGCTCGAAGGCATCGAATCCCACGCGAACGACGCGACAGCCGACCTCGATACGACGGACGGCTACCGGCTGGACTACGGCGACGGCTGGGTGCTGGCCCGGCCGTCCGGGACGGAGCCCGTCGTCCGCGTCTACGCCGAGGCGCGCACGCTCGACCGCGCAGAGGAACTCGCGGAAACGATGGTCAGCCGGGCGACCCAGCGAACGGATATCTACAGTGACGAGTAAGTGTCCAGCGCGTCCTCGATAGCCGCGCTGGCCTCGCGGGCCGCCGACAGTTCCTGTTCGACAGCGCCGCTCGCCAGCCGTTCGCGCTCGGATTCTGTAAGTTCTGCCCGAGCGACAGCGCTCTCCCGCAGTCGCCCGTAATCGTCGCGCTCCGCGAGTCCACGCACCTCCCGGAGCGCGGCGACGACTGGCTCGTCGGCGAATCGGGCAACGACCGAGCGGTACTCTCGGCAGTACCACGGCAGGGCGGCGGCTGACGGTGGCGGCCAGTCGACTCGCACCGGCTCGGCGTCGAGTCGCCGGAGATACGTCTGTCGGGTAGCGACGGCACTGCGGAGCGCCGCCGCGTCGTCGACGTAGTGGTCCAGCTTCGAGGCGGAGTAGCCGGCGTACTCCAGTAATTTCGGAATCGGCTCCGTGCCGGCGTCGTGCTCGCGGACGTACGTCAGCAACTCGGCGGGCGGGGACTGGAACTCGACGAGCGGGTACGCGTCCGCCTGTTCGATGACTGCAAGGGCGTCTCTGGCCGCCGTGTTGCGCCGAAACTCGGTGAACGCCTCGGTGACGGCGTCGTTGTAGCGCTCGATGGGGTCACGGAGATGCTCGACCGGGGCATCGAGGTCAGCGTCGCCGAGCCGCTGGAGGCGTTCCAGTTCGTCGATGCGGTCGCCCAGTTCGCCGCGTCGACGGTTCGCCTCGGTCCGGGCCTTCTTGTACTGCTCACGCGCGTCGTCGAGTTCGTCGAGTCGGCCGACGAGGTCGCCGATGGGCGACAGCATCTCGCGGGCCTGTTCGAAGTCGCCCTCGGTGAGCCGCCGCTGCTGGAGGAAGTCGTCGATTTCTTCGAAGGTATCGCGCTCGGGCAGGTCCTCGGGGAGGTCGTCGGTCAGCGTCCCGACCCGCCCCTGAAACTCCATGAACGCCTCGAAGTCCCCGCCGCCGGTCGCCCGCCCGTCGTAGCTTTCGAGCAGATTCCACAGTTCGTTATGGATGTCACGGCAGTCACGGAGCGCGTCTGCGCCGACCGCCTCGACGCGTTCCTGTGCCCGATGGTACGCCTCTGCGGCCTGTTCGAGACGTTCCACCACGTCCGGGGTTCCCGCGGTGATTTCAGTCTCAGTATCGGATCGCGCCATCAGTACACGTCGTCGGGGTCGAACACTTGTTCACCAACCGTCTCGCCGTCGACGGTCCGGTGGAAGCAGGACTCGTAGCCAGTGTGGCAGGCTCCACCGGTCTGGTCAACGATGTACAGCAGCGCGTCCCCATCACAGTCGACCCGCACCTCCTCAACGGCCTGTGTGTGCCCGCTCGTCCCGCCTTTGTGCCAGAGTTCGTCGCGGCTCCGCGAGTAGTAGTGGGCCTCCCCCGTCTCGCGGGTCTTCCGAAGCGCTTCCTCGGTGACGTAGGCGAGCATGAGCACCTCACCAGAGTCTGCGTCCTGCGCGACCGCCGGGATGTACTCCTGCTCGTCGAACGCGAGGTCGACGTCGGTCATACTCAGGCCGAGGCGTGTCCGGAAAATAGGTCTTCTGCTGTCGGGGGTCAGGCCAGCCCGACCGCCTGCAACAGCGAGAACAGCACGTCGCCGTAGGTGAGCGAGACGACCAGCCCGGCAAACATCGGAACGAGAAACGGAATCCCGGGCGAGATCCACACTTCGTCCCGTTCGACGAGCACGTCCAGTCCAGCACGGAGCTGGGCCGGCGACGTGCCGTAGGCCGAGTGGTCGATATCGTCAAGGAACCGCTCGGCACCCCACGGATCGTCGACGGCGTCAGAGCGGTCCGCGCCACCGGCCCCGGCGTCGTGGGCTGGCTCGGTCACGTCGCCGGCCACCGGGTCACCACCATCGGTCACCAGCGAGCCGTCGCCGGGGTCGTTCGGGACCGCCGGGAGAGAGGAGGGACGTCGATGCTGCTCGGGATCGGCTCGGATATCGGCAAGCGAGCAGCCACGCCACTGGAGGTACATCCGGAGCGCATCGAGGTCGAGACCACCGCGGTCGAATCCGTCGGGCGATTCGAGCAGTCGGCCGTACTCTTCAGTGACGGTGGCGGCGGCGACGGGTCGCCCGATGAACATCGCCAGCGAGAATCGTCCACGGACGAGGTTGCCGGCGGCGACAGCCAGCGGATAGACGACGCCGGCGAGCACAGTGTTCGAGAGAATCGTCAGCGAGAAGACGCCGATAGCGCTCTGCTGGAGCGGGAGCGCGACAGTCGGCAGGTAGTACACCGGATACACCGGGAAGAGGACAGCGACGAGCATGAACGCCTTCGCGTCGGCCCCGCCGAACCCGCCGATGAGCCAGAAGCCGTACGACAGCGGGATGACGAAGCCGAGGCTGATGGCGACCCTGATGAGAAACAGCCGCTGGCCGACCGCTGTCGGACCGGTCCAGACGGTGTAGGCGTCCCACAGCAGGAGCACGACCGCCAGCGCGGCAAGCGGGGTCCAGGTCCGGTTCGGCACCCGGCGGGTTTTCACATCGCGGTAGGCCGCCCACCCGAACACCGGGACGGCGACCAGCCGAAGCAGGTCCGGTATCGACCCAAGCACGGCTATACGCAGTACAGCGGCCCCCCTAATGGTTCCGGTACAACAGCTGTCAGTGGCAGTCGCTGCTGGAAGAAGAAAGTGTAGTGCGCTGCAGGAGCCGCGTTAGATGACGCGGTTCTGCAGGTAGTCGAGGTGCTTGGCGTTGTAGACGATTTTGACCTCGTCGGCGTCCGGGCTGCCGATGCAGGTCAGTCGGACGTTCTTGTCGTCGACTTCCTCGTCGCTGAGGATCTGCTGCATATCCATGTCGATGTCGCCTTCGAGAACGATGGCGGCACAGTTCGCACAGGCACCGGCGCGACACGAGAAGGGCCAGTCGTAGCCCTGCGCCTCGGCGGCTTCCAGGATGTACTCGCCTTCGTTCACGTCAAGGGACCCGTGGTCCTCGTCGTCGAGGTCGAGGTCCGACGCCTCTGCGAAGACGTCGTCGTCGTACATGTCCCAGCCGTTGTCGTCCACTACTTCGTAGTTAAGGTACTCTACCGTGGGCATCACCTGATTGGTTCGAACCCCGCCCTGTTAGACTTTGCCCTTCCGTTTTAGGTCGTGCAAAATAATGAGGGACAACGCGGGGATTCGTCGGGAATCGAGGACTGCTGTTCGGGGCCGAGTACCGCTCAGGTGATTGGGAGGAACCTGAACACCAGGTACGCCGCGAGGGTCGCAATCGAGGGGACGACGTTCTGGAGGAAAATCACTCTCGCAGTGGTCCCGGGTTCGAACAGGTCCGACGCCGACGGGATGTCCTCGCGCGACTCCTCGCCGATGGGATCGGTCTCGGCCGGCTTCGGCGTCCCCTTCTTGCCACCGACAGTCGGGGCGTCTGCGGCTTCCGCGTCGGTGGTCAGCGCACCGACGGACGCGACGGGCGCTTCGCCCTGCACAGTGTCAGAGAGGCTCGTCGTTCGCGTCGCACGACCCCATCCGAGTCCGACGATGCTCATCGTGGCGATGATGACGAAACTGGCGGGGATGCCCAGCGCGGAAAGGAAGGTGACGATAGTCGAGGCGACTGCCGCGACGACGATGGCGGCCACCAGTGGGAGGTCGGTCAGGTCGTTGCCGACCGTGTCCATCGTCCGGCGGGCGATGGTGAACGCACCGAGGCCGATAGCGCCGCCGCCGAGCAGGATGGCCGGGTACAGCTCCAGAGAGCCGTTGCCGACGAGGGGTGCAACAGCATTGGCAACGTTCGACGCCCCTGCCGAGAAGCCCATGTAACACCCGATGCCGATGACGACGACGGTCCCGACGAACTCACGTGGCGTCGTGTTCTCGCCGAGTGACGGCCGCGGAATCGCACCGGACCGGTCGAAATCCAGTAGCGACCCCTCGCTCTGGGAGACGGCGAACCACTCGACGAGCCGCGGGTAGAAGTACCGGCCGATGACGCCGCTGACCCAGAAGGCGATAATCGGCGAGACGAGCCACCACGAGACGATTTCGAGCATCAGGGCAGCGTTCAGCGTCCCGCGGGCGAGGCCCAGACCGGCGATAGCGCCAACGGCCGTCATCGACGTCGACGCCGGAACCCCGACCACGTTCGAGAGGAACAGTGCGACGCCGATGAAAAACAGGACGACGATGCTAATTAGCGGCGAGAACTGTGTGGCGACGAGGTCACTGCCCAGGCTCTGGACGACGGCCGGGCCGACGAGAAGCCCGCCGGCCATCGCGAATATCGTCATCAGGGCCGCTGCCGAGAGTTTCGAAAGTGTGTTCGACCCGACCGCAGGCCCGAACGCGACACCCGTGGACGACCCCCCGATGTTGAAGCCGACGAAGATAGCCACCAGAACACCGAGGGCAAAGAGAACTTCGACCATACGCTACCAACTGTCGTCGGCAGGTAAAGGGTACCGCCTTCGCCAGCGCGTCGTGCGACCGAGGTGGCGTGACCCAGTGCTGGTCCGTCCTGTCGGCGACGACTGTCGGGCCGGGAGCGAATATCTCAGACGTGGGTGGGTCAGTAGGCGAGAACGTACTGGAATACCAGAAACGACGCAAGAGCGGACATCGACGGTGCCAGTATCCAGAGCATGACAACCCGACCAGTCGCGGCCGGGTCGAAGAGGTCTGCCGCCGAGGTTACGGACTGCGGGTCCTCCTGCCCGATGGGTTCGACTTCGCGCTCCTCCGGTGGCGACCACGCAGCTTCATCGCGGTCGGTCGTCAGCGCGTCAACGGTAACGCTACCGCCTCCACCGCTGGCGGCGGCCCCGGTGATGGCCGCGCCCGCTGCGTCAACTAGAGTTGTCGTCCGGGTGGCCCGACCCCACCCCAGACCGACGACACACATTGTTGCCGAGACCGCCAGACTCGCCGGGATTCCAGCCCAGGACAACAACCCGATGATTGTCGCACTCACGGTCTCAACGATGAGCGCCGCGAGAATCGGGAGTTCGGTGAGGTCGTTCCCGACCGTATCGAGCGTTCGGCGCGCGATGGTAAACGCACCGATGCTGATAGCGCCACCAGCGAGCGCGACGCCCGGATAGAGGCCCAGCTCGCCGCTGCCGACGAGGGGAGCGACGGCGTTGGCGACGTTCGACGCCCCCGCGGAAAACGCCATATAACAGCCGATAGCGACGACCAGAAACTGCCCGATCCGCTCACGCCGCGACGTGTCCGGTCCCGTACTCTCGAAGGCGATCCTGACTTCGAGATGTGGGTAGAGGTAGCGTCCGACGACTGCCGACAACCAGAACGCAGTGATAGGCGCGACGAGCCACCACGAGACGATACGCCCCATCACGGTCCAGTCGATAGTCCCGGTCGCGACGCCGAGACCGGCAATAGCACCGACGGCAGTCATCGACGTCGATGCCGGCACCCCGAAGAGGTTCGAGACCAGCAGGGCAAGTCCAACGAAAAAGAGGATAATGACGCTCGCGAGGAGCGTAAACTGTCCGCTCGGGACGATGCGACCGCCCATCGTATCGATGACCTCCGTTCCGATGGTTGCCCCGCCGAGGAGTGCGAACGCCGACATCAGGACGGCGGCCCACTCCTTCGAGAGCGTGTCCGACCCCACTGCCGGACCAAAGGCGACACCGGTCGAAGAGCCGCCGATGTTGAAACCGACGAAAATGGCAACCAGAAGCCCGATAGCGAAGAGAATCGAGACCATGTCCAACAGCAACCTCTGACGGGTCTAAATAATACCGTTCGTGGCCGTTCCCGGAGACACACGGTTCGAGGCTGGCGTCTCGTCGGGCTGGGCCACAGAGCAGCCGTACGCGTACAATCGATTAGCCGGCCGTCACAGCCGCTCAGTCGCGGTCATCATCACCGTTGTCAGCCGGCACCGTCTCTTCGACTTCCGACGCGGTCTCCTCGACCTCGCTCGCCGTTTCCTTGGCCGCTTCGACCTCGTCGGTGACTGATTCAGCGGTCTGTTTCGCATCGCTGGTCTTATCTTTGACCGCAGTCGTTTTGTCTTTCAGTTCGGTCGTCTTGTCTTTCGCTTCTGTCGCCTTGTCCTTGACTTCGGTTGTCTTGTCTTTGACTTCGGTTGTCTTGTCCTTGACTTCCGTTGTCTTGTCCTTGACCTCGGTGACCTTCTCCGCCGCGTCCTCGTCGCCGGCCTCGGTCGCAGTCTGTTCGACTTCGTCGGCCGTCTGCTCGACTTCGTCGGCTGTCTCTTCGACCTCGTCGACGGTTTCCTCCACTTCGTCTGCGGTCTGTTCCACCTCGTCGGCCGTCTGTTCGACTTCGTCCACCGTCTGCTCGACGTCCTCGGCGGCCTCGTCGACCGTCTCAGCGGCGTTTTCCACCTCGTCGGCAGTCGTCTCTAGCTCCTCGGCTGTCGTTTCCAGTTGCTCGGCGGCCTCTTCGAGTTCAGCGGCTTTGGTAGCGACATCCTCGTTCGTCCGTTCGAGGACGTTCGCGAGGACGAGAAACTGTAGCAACCCGACGACGACGAACGCCGAGATTGCGATGCTGGCAGCGGTCGCAAGCACCGACACCGTGCCGGCACCGAGCGGGAGAACGCCGAACTCGGCCAGCCCCCAGGCCAGCGCCAGGCCGGCGGCAACGACCATCACGGCCTGTTCGAAGAGCTGGTACTCGCGCTCGTACGGCCCGAACATGAGTGCTTCGAGCCGGCGAGCGAGCGGTGTGAGGACGAGTGTAGCAGTACCCATGGCGGACCTTTCCCATCACAGCGTAAAAGCATGCGGGTCACTGGCGTCCGCACGCATCGGACCGACACGCTTTCGACGGCTGCCGCCGGACCACCGGCCATGTTTCCCGAGTTCGAGGTCATCCCCGCGGTCGATATGCAGGACGGACAGGTGGTCCAGCTTGTCGGCGGCGAACGCGGCACGGAGAAAACCTATGGCGACCCGGTCGAGGCCGCACAGCGGTGGGTCGACGCCGGCGCGCGGACGCTCCACCTCGTCGACCTCGACGGCGCGTTCGAGGGCGAACGGCAGAACGCGGCGGCCATCGACGCCGTCCTCGACGCGGTGGGAGACGACGTGGACGTGCAACTGGGCGGCGGCATCCGGACCGCCGAGGACGCCATCTCGCTGCTTGACCGCGGGCTGGACCGCGTCATCCTCGGAACGGCAGCCGTCGAGACGCCGGAAATCGTCGGCGAAATCAGCGACGAACACCCCGGCAGTGTGCTCGTGAGCCTCGACGCGAAGGACGGCGAAGTCGTGGTGTCGGGCTGGACTGAGGGGACCGGACTTGACCCCGCTGACGCCGCCGAGCGGTACGCCGACCTCGGGGCCGGCGGCATCCTGTTTACTGACGTGGACGTGGAAGGCCAGTTAGAGGGGGTTCGTACCGACCCGGTCCGCCGGCTGGTCGACAGCGTCGACATCCCCGTCATCGCCAGCGGCGGTGTCGCAACCATCGACGACGTGCTGGCGCTCCGGTCGGCCGGGGCCGCCGCCGTCGTCGTCGGCAGCGCGCTCTACGAGGGGCAGTTCACACTCGACGCGGCGATTGACGCCCTCGACGAGTCATCGGACTAAGTCGGGGTGGCTGAACGCATAACTGTGTGGCGCACTCACAGGATGTATGGACCGCAACGAGGTGCGCCGCGCGTGGGACAGCGTCTCCGAAACCTACGCCGAGCGGCGCGACCCGACCGGGTCGGACGCGGCCCTGCTCGATGACCTGCTCGAACGGCTCTCCGACGCGCCGACCGTCCTCGACGTGGGCTGTGGCGACGGCGCGCGGACGCTCGCGAACCTGCCGGCGAACAGCGTCGGGCTGGACTTCTCGCGTGCGGGCCTGAACCTCGCCGCCGAGACGGTGCCGGACAGTCGGCTGGTGCAGGGAGACATGACGGCGCTCCCAGTCGCGTCCGACAGTGTGGACGCCGTCACGGCCTACCACGCCGTCTTTCACGTCCAGCGGGACCAGCATCCGGCCGTCTACCGGGAGTTCGCCCGCGTCCTCCGGCCGGGCGGTATCGTGTTGATGACACTTCCGAGCGGCCAGTTCGAGACCGTCCGTCGCGGCTGGATGGGCGGGTCGATGTTCTTCTCGGCACCGGGCCGGCGGGCGACCCTCGACCAGCTGGCCGACGCCGGCTTCACCGAGACGGAGGCGGTCACTGCGACGGACCCGCTCGGGAGCGACAGCGAGTTCGTCTTCGCCACGCTCGGCGGCGACTGAGTCACTCGCCCAGGTCGTCAGCGGTGCTGACGTGCATGCCGACGAACTGCCAGGGGCGCTCCCCGTCGGTCGCTTCGAGCGTCCCGCTCCAGCGCGTGTCGTACTCGTGGCGGCTCCCACGCTCGGTGTCGGTCCAGCACAGCCACACGTCGTCGCTGAACCAGCCGTAGCCCTCGCGTTCTGTCACCCGGAGCGAGTGGCTCTGGACGGTCCAGTCCGTCGTCGTCTCGGTCTGCGCTTGCAGTCCCTCCCTGACAGCGTCGGTCCCGACCAGCCGCTCCGAAATGCCGAACTTGACGACCGAGCGGTCCCCGTCGTCGGCGACAAAGGGGCCAAGCGGCTCGCCGGCCCGGAGCGCGGCGTAGTAGGCTTCGATGGTCTCGCGTGCGTTCATGCGTCGCTGTAGGGCCTGCAGCCCCTTCACTGGCTCCGCCCGGCTGCCACGAACACGCGCGTTCGCCCCCGACCCGCAATCCTTACGCCGCGGACGGCCACACGGACGTGTATGACAGAGGCGACGGGAATCGTCGGAGAGTTCCTCACGCTCAAGGAGGGGACCGACGCGGACCTGCTGGCGATGCAGTGTGGCGACTTCTACGAGTTCTTCGCCGAGGACGCCGAAATCGTCGCCGACGAACTCGACCTGAAGGTGAGCCAGAAGTCCTCGCATGGCTCGTCGTACCCGATGGCGGGGGTCCCGGTCGACGACCTGACGCCGTACGTCTCCGCGCTGGTCGAGCGGGGCTACCGTGTCGCCATCGCCGACCAGCACGAGACCGAGAACGGCCACGCCCGCGAGATAACGCGGGTCGTCACGCCCGGCACGCACTTGGAGACCGGCGACGAGTCGGCGCAGTACCTCGCCGCGGTGGTCCGGGAGGCCAGCCGAGACGGCGGTGACACATACGGCATCGCCGCGACGGACGTGACTACGGGCCAGTTTCAGGTTACACAACTGGACGACGCCGACGCAGGCGAGGCGCTGACAGAGCTGTACACGTTCGGGCCGGCCGAGATTCTTCCCGGCCCGGAACTCCGGAACGACGACGCGTTCCTGGACCGCCTCCGCGAACGGACGGACGCGGCGCTGACGCTTCATGATTCAGCGTCGTTCGAACCGGGACGAGCGAGCCACACCGTCCGCGAGCAGTTCGGGAGCGAGACGGTCGACAGCGTCGGTATCGGCGAGCAGGACGTGGCACTGCGAGCCGCCGGCGCGGTGCTGTCCTACGTCGACGACACCGGCGTCGGGACGCTGGCGGCGGTCACGCGCCTGCAGGCGTACGGCGAGCGCGACCACGTCGACCTCGACGCGACGACCCAGCGCAACCTCGAACTCACCGAGACGATGCAGGGCGACAGCTCCGGGTCGCTGTTCGACACCATCGACCATACAGTCACGGCCGCCGGCGGGCGACTGCTCCGGCAGTGGCTCCAGCGGCCACGGCGAAACCGGGCCGAACTGGAGCGGCGGCAGTCCTGCGTGGCGGCGCTGTCGGAGGCGGCGATGGCCCGCGAGCGCGTTCGGGAGACGCTGTCGGACGCCTACGACCTCGAACGGCTGGCGGCGCGGGCCACCTCCGGGAGCGCCGACGCGCGGGACCTGCGGGCGGTTCAGGAGACGCTAGCGCTGCTCGGACGGGTCGCCGACGCCGTCGCCGAGACCGAGCGGCTGGCGGAGTCGCCGCTTGCCGACGCCCTTGACGGAGCCGACCGCGAGGCGGCCGACGCGCTGGCCGCCGAACTCGACGACGCGCTGGTCGCAGACCCGCCGGGGACGGTGCGCCAGGGCGGCCTGTTCAAGCGGGGGTACGACGACACCCTCGACGAGATTATCGACGAACACGAGGCCGCTCTGGAGTGGCTGGAGACGCTGCCAGACCGCGAGAAAGAACGGACCGGCATCACCCACCTCTCGGTCGACCGGAACAAAACCGACGGCTACTACATCCAGGTCGGCAAGAGCGAGACCGACGCCGTCCCCGAGACGTACCAGCACATCAAGACGCTGAAAAACTCCAAGCGCTACACGACGCCCGAACTCGACGAGAAGGAGCGGGACGTGTTGCGCTTGGAGGAGCGTCGCCACGACATGGAGTACGAGCATTTCCGGGAACTCCGCGAGCGGGTGGCCGAGCGTGCGACGCTGCTGCAGGACGTGGGCCGAACGCTGGCGGAACTGGACGCGTTCGCGTCGCTCGCGGTCCACGCCGTCGAGAACGACTGGACCCGCCCGGCGGTCGTCGACGGCAACGAGTTGTCCATCGAGGCCGGCCGCCACCCGGTCGTCGAGCAGACCACGGAGTTCGTCCCGAACGACCTCTACATGGACACCGACCGGCAGTTCCTCATCGTCACCGGCCCCAACATGAGCGGGAAGTCGACGTACATGCGCCAGGCGGCGCTCATCACGCTGCTTGCCCAGGTGGGCAGTTTCGTGCCGGCGCGGTCGGCGACGGTCGGGCTGGTCGACGGCATCTTCACCCGCGTCGGCGCGCTGGACGAACTCGCACAGGGGCGCTCGACGTTCATGGTCGAGATGCAGGAGCTGTCGAACATCCTCCACTCGGCCACCGAGGAGTCGCTGGTGATACTGGACGAGGTCGGTCGCGGAACGGCGACCTTCGACGGCATCTCCATCGCCTGGGCCGCCACGGAGTACATCGTCAACTCCGTCCGGTCGAAGACGCTGTTTGCGACCCACTACCACGAACTGACGGCGCTCGGCGAGGAACTGCCGACCGTCGAGAACGTCCACGTCGCGGTCGACGGCGATCCCCGCTCCGCGGAGGGCGACGGTGACGTGACCTTCCTCCGAACAGTCCGAGACGGGCCGACTGACCGGTCCTACGGTGTCCACGTCGCCGACCTCGCCGGCGTTCCCGAGCCGGTCGTCGACCGGTCACAGGAGGTACTCGACCGGCTACGCGACGACAAAGCTATCCAGGTTCGGGGCAGCGACGGCGACGGTGACGGGACGACACAGGCCGTGTTCGACCTGGAGTCGGGCCAGTTCAGGGACGGCACGGCCCAGTCAGGGGACACGAGGGCTGGTTCGGCTGCTGAGCCGATTGCGACCGACGGCGACCCCGAACACGCGCCCGGCGAGGCTGCGTCTGAAGCCGCCGATGGCGACGCGGCAACACCGTCGTTCGACCCGGAAACCGAGGCTGTTCTGTCGGAACTGACGGAGTTGGATGTCAACGAGACACCGCCGGTCGAACTGATGGCGAAAGTACAGGAGTGGCAGGCTGAACTGGACGACGCGTAGCGGGCGGTATCCGATTTTCAACGGCGATACTCGCGGGGGAAGGTGTATACGGGCCTTTTGACTGCTAGATGCCAATGACCGACCGGATTCGTGTTCTCCACGTCGACGACGACCCGGCTGTCGTCGAAGCGGCCACGAGCGCTCTGGAACAGGCGCACTGTGGTATCACGGTCGAGACGGAGACGAGCGTCGCCGACGGACTCGAACGACTCGACAGTGGGACGTTCGGCTGCGTCGTCGCCGGTTACGACTTGCCAGAGCAGACCGGCGTCGAGTTCCTCGACGCAGTCCGCAAGCGAGCGCCCGACCTGCCGTTCGTGCTGTTCACCAGTGAGGGGAGTGAAGCAGCCGCGAGCGACGCGATTTCCGCCGGCGTCACCGAGTACATCCGGGCCGATGGCGGCGCCGAACCGTACGCACGGCTGGCACACACCGTCGTCGACGCCGTGGAGCGGACGGCCGATGACATCGAATACACACAGAGCACACGTCGTGAGCGCGCTATCGAGGAGCTTCACACCACCGCCAGGGCGTTCATGCGAGCCACAACTGAGGATGCGGTTGCGCAGATCACAGTGGACACTGCCAGAACGATCCTCAACATGCCGGCCAACGGCGTCCACTTCGTCGACGGCGATAGTCTGTATCCGGTCGCCTGGACCGAACGGGTCGAGGACTTCCTCGGCACGCCGCCGGTGTTCGAGGCCGGAGAATCACTCGCGTGGCAGGCTTTCGAAACCGGTGAGGCGCAGGTCCACGACGATATCACGTCGATTCCGGGCGGGTACAATCCGGAGACCGATATCCGGAGCGAAATCATCCTTCCGCTCGGGGACCACGGCGTCCTCCTCGTCGGCTCGTGCGAGACAGGTGCATTCGATGAGACAGACGTTACGCTCGCGCAGACGCTCTCCGTCCACGCGACAGCGGCGCTTAACCGTCTCGACCGCGACCACCAGCTCCGCGAGGAACGGGAATTCATCGATCAGGCGCTCGATACGCTTGACGACCTCTTCTACGTCGTCGACACGGACGGCAGCCTCCGGCGGTGGAACGAGCGCATCCCCGAAGTCACAGGATACAGCCACGACGAGATCGACGAGATGTCCGTCTCTGAGTTCTTCCCGGGTGACGAGCACGAGACAATCGCCTCGGCGATACATGAGACGCGAACCAGCGGCCGGGTAACTGTCGAAGCGGAAATCCTGACTGCCGATGGAGAGCGGATTCCATACGAGTTTTCGGGTAGTCGGTTGACAGACACCGATGGAGCGGTCTCTGGGACGGTGGGTATCGGCCGGGATATCTCCCAGCACAAGGCATACGAACAGCAGTTGGAACGCCAGAACGAGCGCCTGGATGAGTTCACAAGCATCGTCAGCCACGACCTCCGGAACCCGCTGACTATCGCGGAGGGGAATCTGGAACTGGCCAGAACAGAATGTGACAGCGACGCACTCGACAAGGTATCGCGTGCCCACGAGCGAATGCGAGCGCTGATAGACGACCTCTTAGCGTTTGCACGTGCCGGCGAAACGGCGACGGATCTCGAATCCGTCGCGCTCGCCGACATCGTTGAGGAGTGCTGGCAGAGCGTCGAAGATGAACGGGCAACGCTCGTCGTCGAGGACAACCGACAGATTCGGGCAGATACGGCAAAGCTCCGGCGACTGTTATCGAACCTTATCCGCAACAGTGTGGAACACGGGTCCGAAGGCGCTCAGATGTCGGCTGACGGAGACGCTGACCAGTTCGGCGGGGGCGTGACTGTGCGAGTCGGTGTCATCGACGGCATGGACCAGCACGGCTTCTATGTCGCCGACGACGGGCCGGGCATCCCTGATGACGACCGCCAGCAGGTGTTTGAAGGGGGTTATTCGACTGGCGAGAGCGGGACCGGGTTCGGCCTCAAAATCGTCCAGCGGGTCGCCGAGGCCCACGGGTGGACGGTCACAGCTACCGAGAGCGAGGCCGGCGGCGCGCGGTTCGAGGTCACAGGCCTCGACCCCGCCTGAGCGGACCAGCCAGTCCCGAGTGCGAGACAGCGACGCCGACAGACCCACCGCGAGACGTGGCTGACCTTTTGGGTCTGAAGCCCTCAGTGGTGGTAATGTCATCCCAGCGCCCTCCTCGGCAGAGTCCGCGGACCGCCGAGCAGTCGGCTGCGCCGAGAGACGGATCGACGCCTGCACTCGTCGTCGAGGGGCTGTCGAAGCAGTTCGGCAGCGGTGCGGACGCGGTGACGGCCGTCGACGACGTGTCGTTTCGCATCGAACAGGGCACGGTCGTCGGCCTGCTGGGACCCAACGGGGCGGGCAAAACGACGACAATAAAATCGATTCTCGGGCTGGTGTTGCCTGATTCCGGGAGTGTTCGGGTGCAGGGTATCGACATGAGCGAACACCCGCGGGCAGCGTACCGTCACGTCGACGGGATGCTCGAAGGGGCGCGAAACGACTACTGGCGGCTGACTGTCCGTGAGAACCTGCGCTATTTCTCGACCATCAAGGGTGTCAAGCCGGCTGCTGTTGCCGACCGGCACGAGCGCCTGCTGGCGAAGCTCGACCTTCTGGAGAAGGCCGACGAACCGGTCCGGGACCTCTCCCGCGGGATGAAACAGAAGGTGTCGCTGGCGAGTGTGCTTGCCAGCGAGTCCGAACTGGTGTTTCTCGACGAGCCAACGCTGGGACTGGACGTCGAAAGCTCGCTGACGTTGCGGCGGGAACTGCGCCGCATCGTCGACGAGCGCGACCTCACAGCTGTCGTCAGCAGCCACGACATGGACGTCATCGAGGACGTCTGTGACCGGGTCATCATCATGAACAACGGGGAGATCATCGCAGACGACAGCGTGGCAGCTGTGCTCGACCAGTTCACCGCGAACGCCTTCGCCGTCACCAGTCCGGACATCACCGATGCCCTGCTTGCGACGATTCGGGAGCGCTTCGAGGTGGTCGACGTGACGAGCGTCGAGCGGGGCCGGCTCGTCGAGGTGGCGACCGACAGCGACGGGTTCTACCGCCTGCTGGCCCTGTGCCGGGACCACAGCGTGACGCTGACTGGCGTCGGCACGGTCGAACCGGATTTAGAGGACGTGTTCGTCGAGATTACGGGACAGGAACGGAGCGGGCCGGGCCGATGACCGCGAGCACCGACACGCACACGGACGGCAGTGAGGATGCCCGTGCCGGCATGCAGGCGGGCTATCTCGACCTCGCACGGGCGGTGCTGTACCGCGAATACCTCATTTTCGTTCGCTATCCGGCCAACGCCATCGGTGGCATCGTCATCTCGGTGTTTTTCTTCGGCCTGCTGTTTTACGGCGGCCGGATGCTCGCCGGGCAGGCGATAACAGACTCCATCGAGGGAATCATCGTCGGCTACTTCCTGTGGTCGCTTTCGGTCGGGGCCTACCAGTCGATTTCGAACGATATCGGCAGCGAAGCCCAGTGGGGCACCCTCGAACGGCACGTCATGACGCCGTTTGGCTTCGCGCCGGTCGCGTTCTGCAAGGGCGTCGCAAAAGTCGTCCGGACGTTCATCACCTCGACAGTGGTGCTTGCAGTGATGCTTGCGATTACCGGAACGTCGCTCCAGTTGAACGTCCTCACCGTCGTCGTCGTCGCGTCCCTTACCATCGCGTCGGTGCTGGGGCTGGGGTTCGCTGCCGGTGGCGTCGCGGTGCTGTACAAGCGCATCGGGAACTGGCTCAATCTGCTCCAGTTCGGGTTCATCATCCTCATCTCCGCGCCCGTGTTTGAACTCGGCTGGACGCGAATGCTGCCGCTGGCTCACGGGAGTGCGCTCCTGCAGCGAGCGATGGTCGACGGGACCCGACTCTGGCAGTTCTCCGCCGTCGACTTGGCCCTTCTCGTCGGTGTCCCGGTCGGCTACGTCCTATTCGGATACGTCGTGTTTCAGTACACGACCCGGCGGGCCAGACGGCTCGGCGTCCTCGGCGACTACTGACCGAGGTAGACAGATGCTTTTACTTATGATGCCGGTAATGTGATACGTAACGCTGTCACTCGGACTGACCGCACAGCGTCAGGCAGTCCCCGCCCTGTACCCCACAAATGGTCACTCGACACCTCACATCGGAACGACTGGTGCTCACCATCGCGACGGTGGTCGTCATTGGTGTGCTTACTGTTGCGATCTGGTCGCTCGCATTCGCGAGTACCGGGACCGCCGATCAACCTCAGATCAGCGCGGACGTGCAACAACGCTACGAGGCGATAGACGGCGTCAATTCGACACAGACGACGACTATCAGCCGGAACGGAACGGTCGCGAGTCGGACGACCTACGACGCCGTACTCCAGCCAGGGACACAGAAGAAACGGCTGGCAGTCGTCAGCAGTACTGTCGACCGATACGATCTCCGGGTGTCGAACGGGTCGGCGCTGTGGTTGTACGACCAGCGCCGCGCGAGCGCCACGCGCATCTCTCTCAGCAGGACTGAGTCAGACCAAGGTGAACGGCTGCAGCGCCTGGTTGCGAATCTCAATACGTCCACGGCAGCCAACGCGACAAGCGAGCCACAGTCAGTTGAGCCGTTGCCCGTTGTCCCCCGCGGCGAGCAGCGCCCGACCGTGGCTGCCGGCTCGATGATGGTCGGCTACCGCGGTACTGAATCAATCGACGGGCGTGACGCGTACGTCATCCACGTGGCACCGAAAGACGACACAGCGGCCTACGAGCAGACGATCTGGGTAGACACGGAGCGGTTCTTCCCGGTGAAAAAGCGCACCGCGTGGACAGCCGACGGTGAGCGCACAGTCGTGACGACGACGCATACGAACGTCACCTACGACACCGGTGTGTCAGCGGACGTGTTTACCCCTGACTTCCCGGACAACACGACTGTCACCGTCCCAGAGACACCGGACCAACAGACATACGAGTCGATCAGTGCGCTCGAAGCCGACACCGAGATCCGGGTTCCAAAGCCCGACATTCCGGCGGGCTACGAGCTGACCTACGCGACCCAGACGCAGGGGCGAATCCACAGCGTCGGTCTCCGCTACGCGAACCGAACCAGTCTGATCACTGTTGCCAAGTACGACCGGCCGGTTGTCGGAGAGAACGCCAGCAAGGGAGTGACAATCGACGGGCAACCGGTACAGATTAGCTACGGGCTGACAACATCGGTGTCGTGGAACTGTGAGCGCTACCGGTACACGATTCGTGGTGAGGGGGTGGCCGCCGACCGACTCGTCACGGTCGGCCAGTCAATCGGCTGTCCCAGCAGTGGGTGAAAGACCCACGCTGTCATATCAAGCCGCCGTTTTCTGGGTCAGAAGTTCGACTACACGTTATATTATGGAACCACGCCTCACTACAAGTGCAGCGGCCCTAACAACACCGTGCCACCAACGCCCTCCGGCGATAGCCGCTGTCTGTCCACCACACTGCCTAGGGTTCCCCGGGGTGCCACCCTGGGGAGGAATGTGGGCCACGCCGCCCGTGAACTGGTCCCCTCCCTCGCCCCACCTTCGCCCGAAGGAACTGCCCTGGTCGCGTCGGTCTCCGCTGACGCTGTGCCCTTCTCTGACGCGGCTGACTTCTGACTCGGAAACTGACGGGACCTTTTATTCAGGGACGGGACGTTGGGCCAGTACGTGAGTGAGGACCCGGCCGTGGGCGACATCCTCGACCTGCTCAGTGACGAGTATGCCCGGGACATCCTCGCAGCAACGAGTGTCAAACCCATGTCCGCGAAACAGCTCGCCGACCAGTGTGAGATGTCACAACCGACCGTGTACAGACGGGTCGAGTGGCTTCAGGAGTACGGCCTCATCGAGGAACAGACCCAGATAGAGACGGGCGGCAACGACTACAGCGTCTTCGCTGCTACGCTCTCAGAGTTCTCACTGGCGCTTGCTGACGGTGACTTCGAAACCGAAATCGAGCGGACCGAACCCCCGGCGTTCCCGGGACAGGACGAACAGGACACCGCAGATCGATTCACAAAAATGTGGGAGAATCTCTGATATGGTCGCCATCGAGACACTGATGAACTGGCTCATCACCGCCCTTGCGTTTGGCTCGACAGTACTGGGTGGGTACGTCGGCTATCAGGCCTACCGGGGGTATCGACGGCACAACAGCCGCGCGATGCAGTACCTCTCGGTCGGGCTGTTCTGCCTCACGGCGGTGGCCTTCGTCGTCGCGTTCGTCGGCTCAGTCTTCCTTCGCCAGGGCCTGCTTCCCAGCCAGTTCCAGCAGCCGCTGACGCTCGTCACTCGCGCCTTCCAGTTCGTTGGTGTGCTCTTTATCGCGTACTCGCTTCACTATCGGGAGTGAGGCTCCGAGTGGTCTGCCCGGTCTGACGACGAACATCTCAAGTCCGTCCGGTCAGAAGCTGTACTCATGGCGCAAACGTCGGAGGAACGACCGACGGTCCGCATCGACGGGGCCGACCCACTACTGGTCCCCTGGGACGTGGCACCCGCACAGCTCCCGTTCGAGGTCATCCGTGGGCCGGTCGCGTTCGAGTGTGCCTCCGGCGACCGGATCGAACGGAAGTACACCGGCGTCGCCGTGTTCGACCTGCTGGAGGCGGCGGCGATGCCGGGCGATACAACCCACGTCCAGTTCGAATCGGCGAACGGCGATCTGGCGTGTATCCCACTCGTCGATCTTAACAGCGCAGTACTCGCGCTGGGCGACGGCCCCGGAACTGATCCGGAGCGACCGCGGTTCGTCTCGCCCCGCGTGCTCGGTCCGCGTACCGTGAAGAACGTCTGCCGGCTGCGGCCGCGTACGCTCGCTGCCGATGCCGACCGCGAGGCCTACGAGCGGCTGCCCCTGGACGAGTGACTACTCGAGCAGGCCGATGTCCTTCGCGAGTCGGTCGGCGAGTTCCTCCAGTACGTCGGGGTCGACTTCGGCGACTGGCTCACCGTCGTGGAGTTGCTCGTTGTGGCGTGCGACGGCGTCCTCGACGTCCTCGAACGAGACCGATGTCCGCGTCCCGCACTCCTCGCACACGACCGGGATTTCGGGCTGGTCGGCTGTCATTGGCGGCAGTTCAGTTCCCTCCCCGATAAACGGACCGGAGCGGTCGCCAGAGACGCACCCACACTCACTCCAGAACGCTTTTCGGCCGTTTGAGATAGAACGCCTGCTCAGTGACGCGTTCGTACACGGTATACAGCGTCTCGACGGCGGCCGGGTCGGGGTCGAACCGCAGATGCGGGGCCATATGGTATGCCTTGCAACTGGTCAAGAAGAAGTACAGCGTCCGGTGGTGAGCCGGTGTCGCGTCCACAACACCCATTGACTGCTCGCCCAGGTCACCCGAAAAATCGTTGAGCAGGGCCGCAATATCATCGTGCAACTGCTCATCCGGTCGGGTGAGCGGCGCACCGAGTGTCTGCTGCAGGAATTCGCTGGTCGCCCGCAGGAACGGGTTCGAGTCCATACCCGTCGGGTCCACAGCACTGAACGCGTCGTACAGGTCAAGCAGCGCCGTCAGCTCGTCGGCGGTCAGCGCAATCGGTTTGACGGGGTCGCCCTGCGGGAGCGAGTAGTCCGGGAAGGAGTACGACCCCGGGTCCGGGACCTGCCCGAACACGTTATCGAGACTCATGGTAGCAGTTCGGCCGGGAGACGCCTAACTGTTGGGTAGAGGGCGAGACACCAGAGCGGCCCCACCAGAACGCATATGCTATCGTGTGCAGACATCTGAGCCGATGCCCTCCACCAGTCGCACGACTACTGCACAGCAACGGCTCGGCCCGGGAGCACTACGTGTGCCACGGTCAGTGTCAAACGAGCATTCGTGTCCAGCGAGGGCACGCGACTGATGCCGACGTTTACCGCCCGACTGGCCGACGGCTGGAAGAGAACAGGCGAGAACATGTCGCTCATCCTAGTTCCAATACTGCTTGGGGTCATGCAGACGGACAGTATCCGGCAAATACTCGCCTACGACGGGGTTCACATCGGCGTCAAGTTCGGTGTCCCTGCGTCCGTTGTGACTATCTGGCAGTTCGTGAGTCTACCCGGCAGCGGTGTCACGGCAAATACTGGCCTCCCACTGTCGGCCGCGTTTGCGATGATAATCATACCGGGTGTGATATTGCTACGTGCCGGGCTGAGTGCGGGGTACTTCGGGACAATCGCCGCAGAACTCCTCGATCGTCACGAGGGCTTTGCGATGAGTGCGCTGACCTACTTTGTCCCGTTTCTGGTGATAACTGCCCTCCCGTACGTTGTTCTCGTCCCACTGGCACTGGGGCTGTTTGGCTTCGGGAGCCTCGGTGACGAGGGCGCTGTACTCCTTTTGATTCCAGCGTTCATCGCCGCCGGGTACCTGTTCTGGGCCACGCCGTATTTGATTGTCCTGCGCCGGACTGGGCTGGTGGCAGCGGCCAGGGGATCGTACAAACTGGCCGTCGACGGTGGGGCGTATCTCTCCTACACAATCGGCTACGTGGCGTTCGTTTTCTTCGCCTCAGTGATTACGACCGCTGTCGTGGTCAACGTTCCCGCGGTCGGCATCCCTTTCGGAATCCTGGCTGGGGGATTTGTAGGACTGACCCTCAACATCACGACGATGCGGTTCGTCGCTGACATCGACCCGGAATCGCCGTGCGCTGGCGAATGGCCGGCCCAGCACCGCAGCGATGGGGCTGCCGTTAGCAAGGAAGAAGCTGCACCTTAGCCCCCCTGCTCGTCCAGTTGCTCGATGAGGCTGATCCCGTAGACAGTCCGCAGGACCGTGCTGGCGTCGCCGGCCTCGTACACCAGATCGTCGCGCGAACTGACGTGATCGAGTACGTCGGGCGAGGAATGTGCGGGGGCGGCGGCGATACCGGCGTCGTTGTCGTCGATCCAGCGCATCACCCGCAGGTCGCTCTTGCTGTCGCCCATCACGAGCGCGAACGGGTCGTCGATGCCGAGCACGTCGAAGGCCTCCTCGACGCCGGCGGACTTGTCCAGTTCGAGGCTCACGAGTTCGGCCGCATCGCCCTCGTAATAGCCGAGGTCGACGCGTTCGAGGACCTCGCGGAACGCCGCAGGCGCGTCGTCGATGTCGGCATCGGTCGACAGGTCGCCCGCCTCCAAGACGTCGAGAATCTCCGGGTCACGGCTGAAGTAGGCCCGTGCGTACGCTGCCGGGTCCGACACGTCAGCATCGACCTGCCCCGCGATAGCGTCCCCGACCAGCCCACAGAGGTACCGCAGGGACTCGTCGATGATTTCCACGGCGTTGTCGCTGCCGACCTCGGCGTTGGGCTTGAGCGTGACGTTGAACTCGTTGCCCTGGAGGTGACAGCGCTTGCCGACGGCCTCGGGAGCCTCAGAGAGGACACGGCGGCGGACCGACTCGAACACGTCCACGACCGTGCCGTCGAGGCGTTCATACAGGAGTCGCTTCGTGTCCGCGCCGTGTTTGGGCGTGAACACGCCGTTGCCGGACTCGTAGACGATGCTCATCCCCCCGGAGGAGACGAGGTCGTTGCCAAGGCCCTGTATCATGAACCCCTTGACGTTCTCTAAGGTCTGGCCGGTGCAGACGACGATGGGGACGCCTGCTTCGTGGAACTGTGTCAGGAGGTACAGCGTGTCGCGTGGGATTTCGTTGTCGGTGTCGCCAGCCGACCGGAGCGTCTCGTCGACGTCCAGCACGAGGACGTTCACCGACCGGTCGTACTTCGAATAGAGGTCGAGCGCGGTGAAGGCCTCGTCGCGGGTCAGCCGGGCCGCGATTTCCGCGTAGGTCTCGCCGGTCCCGGAGAATTCCTCGGTGATGTCGGCCTTGAGATCGTCGAGGCGGTCACTGGCTGTCTCCCACTGTTCCAGCGCGACGGTCGAACTGAGCGGGGGGAACAGGTCGACGAACTCCTGATAGCCCCGCAACGTTGTCGTGTCTACGCTCTTGTAGAGGCGGTATAGTTGGTCGTATTGTTCCATGTCGAGATCCACAGGATAGTGGCGACTGACGGCGAGCGTACTTTAGCTATCGGGTTTGCGATACCCACACATGACCAAATTGCGTGTTTGCGGGTCTCGGACACGGCAAAAAAGGGCTGGTTTGCCAACACCGCTGCCGAGGAGAACCCCTGCTATGCCTCGTCGCCGCCGTCGGTCAGCACCTCGGTGTCAGATGCCTCCTCGTTGAGGAAGGACGGGAGTTCCTCCTCGTCCTCATCAGTTGCCTCGTCGTCCGCCGTCGCTTCGGTCCAGGAGCGTTCTGTGTGGTGGCACATGGGTCGTCACCATCCGACGGTCAGGACTGGTTTGTGTTAACTATTTTCATGATTGGACTGATAGGCGCGGCGAAGGCAGACAGTATCAAGTCACTTCGCCCGTTAGCCGGTGACAATCACATGCGGAGGCACGTATGACCGATATCCAGCGACTCGACGACCAGACCGTCGAACGCATCGCGGCCGGCGAGGTGGTCGAGCGGCCGGCCTCCGTCGTCAAGGAACTGGTCGAGAACGCCATCGACGCCGACGCGAACCGGGTCGAGGTGGTCGTCGAAGCCGGGGGGACCGACGGGATTCGCGTCACGGACGACGGCGTCGGGATGGACCGCGAGGCTGTCGAGACAGCCGTCGAGCAACACACCACCTCGAAGATCCGCGATATCGCGGATCTGGAGGGCGGCGTGGGAACGCTGGGGTTCCGCGGCGAGGCGCTCCACGCTATCGGCGCAGTGTCCCGACTGACGATCCGGACCCGGCCACGCGGGGGCGACGTAGGCACCGAACTGGTGCTTGAAGGCGGCGACGTTACCTCAGTCGGCCCCGCCGGCTGTCCGGAGGGGACGACGATAGCGGTCGAGGACCTCTTCTACAACGTACCGGCCCGCCGGAAGTACCTCAAACAGGAGTCGACGGAGTTCGCCCACGTCAACACCGTCGTCGCCAGTTACGCGCTGGCGAACCCGGACGTGGCCGTCTCGCTGACCCACGGCGACCGCGAAACGTTCTCGACGACCGGCCAAGGTAACTTGCGCGAGACAGTGATGGCTGTCTACGGCCGGGAAGTGGCCGAGTCGATGATTTCGGTCGGTGCGGGTTCGGGAGCGAACGGGGGTGGCGACGAGACGGACAGTTTCCCCAACGGGCCACTCGACGGCGTGCACGGCCTCGTGTCACACCCCGAGACGAACCGCGCCGGCCGCGAGTACCTCTCGACGTACGTCAACGGTCGCTACGTCAGGGCCGGCACCGTTCGTGACGCCGTCATCGATGCCTACGGGACCCAGATCGCGCCGGACCGCTACCCCTTCGCCGTCCTCTTTCTGGACGTGCCCGCGGGTGACGTGGACGTGAACGTCCATCCCCGGAAAATGGAGGTCCGATTCGCCGACGACGAGGGTGTCCGCGAGCAGGTCCGGACCGCTGTCGAGGACGCGCTGTTACGAGAAGGACTGCTGCGCTCGACAGCGCCGCGTGGCCGGTCAGCACCCGAGCAGACGGAGATAACGCCGGAGTCGGACGGAGCGAGCAGTGGCGAGCGCCAGCCGTCGCGTCCGGACGGCCGGGACACCGCGGACGAAACAGCACCGTCAGCGCGGACGGACAGCACAACAGCGGAGAGCAGTGCTGATACGACGGGACGGGTGTCGGATGCTGAGTCCACAGAGCAGTCTGACGGTGCCCAGTCGGAGACAGGGGGTCAGCAGGCCGCCGACACGACCGCAGCAGATCAGTCAGTCGATACGAAACGCCCCTCTGTGGCCGAGGCGAACGAAGATGCGTCGGGCAACTCCGAGAAGCGGCAAGCAGAGGGTAGCGTTTCGAGTGGAGATAGCACCGGTGCGCGCCGCGAATCGTCCACAGCGGGTCGGACGGAGACGGAGCGCGGGGACCGGAAGTTCACCGGCGGACAGGAGCAGGCACGCCTCGGCGACGACCCGGAGGCGACCCACGAATCGCTGCCTTCGATGCGGATTCTCGGGCAGTTAGCCGACACCTACGTCGTCGCGGAGACGGACGACGGCCTCGTACTGGTCGACCAGCACGCGGCAGACGAGCGGGTCAACTACGAACGGCTCAAGGCCAAATTCGAGGGCGAGACCACGACGCAGGCACTCGCTACCCCAGTCGAACTCGAACTGACCGCCCGTGAAGCGGAGGTGTTCGACCGGCGCAGCGACGCGCTTGCGAGTCTGGGGTTCCACACGGCGCGGACGGGTGAACGGAGCGTCGAGGTCCGAACCCTCCCGGGCGTCATCGCCGATGCGGCCGGTCCGGACATCGTCAGGGATGTACTGGGCGCGTTTGTCGCCGGCGACGACGAAGCGGCGGCGACGGTCGAGGCTGCGGCCGACGAACTGCTCGGCGACCTGGCGTGTTACCCCTCGGTGACCGGGAACACGTCGCTGACCGAGGGGTCGGTCAGGGAGCTACTCGCCGCCCTGGACGACTGTGAGAACCCCTATGCGTGTCCCCACGGGCGGCCGACGGTCATTCACATCGACCGGCAGGAACTCGAAGACCGGTTCGAGCGTGATTACCCGGGCCACGGCGGGCGGCGGCGATAGCGACGGACTCCGGTCTGATCCCCGCCACAGCAGTCGATACAGCCGATTAAACTAAACCTTCGTCTCCCGATGCAAGCGGTATGTCACTCGTAACGTTCGGCGAGACTGCTCTCAGATTTGCACCGCCAGACGGACAGCGGTTCGAAACGGCCCGCGAGGCGTCGATTCGCGTCGACGGGACAGCAAGCGGGGTTGCGGCGACGGCCGGCCGGCTCGGGGCCGACGCACGCTGGCTCTCGAAGGTCCCAGACACGCCGCTCGGGCGACGCGTCGTCGCGGAACTCCACGAATTCGGTCTGGAGACAGACATTGTCTGGGCAGACCCGGACGCCGGACGGCAAGGGCTCACGTTCCACGAGGACGCCGACCCGCCCCGTGCCGAGCGGCTGCTACAGGACCGCGGCGACACCGCGATGGCGACACTGACACCCGGCGAGTTGCCGATGGGCGAGATACAGAACGCAGACGTAGTGTTCACCACGGGCGCAACCCTCTCACTGTCCGACACAGCCGCCGACACGACGGGGGCGTTGCTCAGAGCGGCCGCAGGGATGCGAGCATTCGATCTCGATTTCCATCCCGGGCTATGGGACGCCGAGGATGCCCGCGACGCACTTGCGGACTTGCTGCCGGCCGTCGATACCCTCTTTGCCGCCGAAGAGCAGGTGTCTGCGGTGTTTGACACGACGGGGAGTCCGCGCGAAGTCGTGCACACGCTCGCAACAGAGTACGATCTCACCCGGGTGATTCTCACACGGAGCGAGTACGGTGCGGTGGCCTACCACGACGGCGTCATTCACGAGCAGGATGCCATCGAGACATCTGCGGTAGACGAATCAGGACAACACGAGGCCTTCATCGGCGCGACGCTCCAGCAACTGGCCGCCGGTGCTGACACGGACGAGGCGCTGCTCCACGGCGTCGCGGCGGCAGCACTCTCCCGAACACTGTCCGGGCCGTTGACGCCGCTCGAGCCGTCCGAAGTTGAGCGGGTCGTCGGTTCACAGCAGTCGAGACGGCCGTAGGGAGTCCCTACCGGCAGTACTGATTTACGTCCACCCATTTATTAATCAGGTATGCGCTGTCACCGTACCGTGTTACCAACTGTATTGCTGGCACTGCTGGTCGGGGCCGGTGTGGTGGCGGGAACAGCTGCCGGACAGTCACAGGTGACCCTCACCGTCACCGTCGTCGACGGGGACGGCGACCCGCTCAGCGGTATCGACCTCTCGGCGACGTGGGACGACGGCGCGGGCGGGCCGGCCAACGAGACGACGCGGGCAAACGGGCAGGCACTTATCGATGTCCCCGAGGGGGCGGATGTCATGCTACAGATAGATGACGACGAGTACGTCAGAAACGTCCCTTACGTCGTCGAAGATGCCGAGGCGGAGTCCGTCGAAGTAGTAGTCTCGGAGTCGGCGACAGCCACAGTCAGCGCGGTGACGGCGGACGGCCAGCCGGCCGAGAACGCCCGCATCCGGCTGTATCGGGACGGGAACTACGTGGTCGACAGGAACGCGGGCAGCGACGGGGCCATCACGACACAGCCCGTCGAGGAAGGCGAATACAGCGTCATCGTCACCAAGCCGGGGTTCTACCGCAACCTGACGACCGTGCCAGTCTCCGGCGAGACGACGGCGACGGTCCGGATTAGCGAGGGGTCGGTCCTGCTGCAAGCCGAGGTCGTCGACGACCACTTCAACGACTCCAGACCGATCCGGGACGCGACCGTTCGGGTCGAATCTGACAACGGATTCGATGGCACCGTGCCGACGCTCTCCGACGGGACGGCGTCGGTCAGCGTGCCGGTCAACGACCGCTACGACGTCACCGTGACGAAAGAGGGCTACGAGACGGTCGAGCGACGCGTCAGGGTGGCTGAAGACGAAACCTCAGTCGATGTGGACATCCGGCGCACCCCGGAGATTACGCTCACGCCTGACAACAGGCAGGTCATCGTCGACGCGAACGTCCGGTTCACAGTCACCGACGAGTACGACGCACCAGTGGCGAACGCGACCGTAACCCGGAACGGGACCGAGGTCGGGGAGACGGACGCGGACGGGGAGATAACCGCGACCGTCCCGACGGCCGGTACCGTCACGTTCACCGCGACAGCCGGGGACCTCACCACGACGACGAACGTGACTGCGTTCAGGCCGGGCGAGGAGACGACGACGGGCGGGGCGGCCACGACGCCGGAACGGACGGCCACGGCGACCGAAACGTCGGACGGGAGCGGCCCGGGCTTTACCGTCGCCCTGACGCTCGTCGCGGTGCTCGTGGTGACCGCCCTCGCACACCGGCGACGCTAACGGGACGTTTTTCCCCGCGAAGGCCGCATACCCGTGCAATGACTGTTCTCGAGTCCGTTCACGAGGCCCACGGAGCGACGTTCAGGGAGGTTGGTGGCCGGCGCGTTGTCGACAACTACGGGCGACCGGAGCGGACCCACCGCGCGGTTCGGAACGTCGTCGGAGCGATAGAGTACGGCTACGGTGTGATCGTCGTCACCGGCGAGGACCGCGTCGACTACGTCGACAACGCCGTCTCGAACCGCGTCCCGGACGAGGACGGCGCGGGCTGTTACGCGCTCTTGCTCGACCCCGACGGCCGCGTCGACACGGACATGTACGTGTACAACGCCGGCGAGCGCCTGCTCGTGTTCACGCCGCCACAGGAGGCCGACGATCTGGCCGCGGAGTGGGCGGACAAGACCTTCATTCAGGACGTCGAGTTCGAGGTAGCGACCGACGACTTCGCCGTCTTCGGCGTCCACGGGCCGAAAGCGACCGAGAAAATCGCCAGTGTCCTCCACCAGACCGGGACGCCCGAGGACGTACTGACCTTCGAGCGGGGCGAACTCGGCGACGCCGGCGTCTCCGTCGTCCGGACGGACAACCTCGCTGGCGAGGAGAGCTACGATGTGGTCTGTAGCGCCGACGACGCCGAACCCGTCTTCGACACGCTGGTCAACCGCGGACTCAACGCTGTCCCCTTCGGCTACCGGACCTGGGAGACGCTCACACTGGAGGCCGGGACGCCGCTGTTCGACAGCGAAGTCAAGGGCGCGCTCCCGAACGACCTGGGCCTGCGCAACGCCCTTGACTTCGAGAAGGGGTGTTACGTCGGTCAGGAGGTCGTCTCCCGTATCGAGAACCGCGGTCACCCGACCCAGCGCCTGGTCGGTCTCGCCGTCGAGGCCGTGCCGGACCCCGGAGCGGCAGTGTTCGCCGGCGACGAGCACGTCGGCGACGTGACCCGCGCCGCGCAGAGTCCGATGCGGGAAGCCCCGATTGCGCTGGCAAATCTTAGCTGGGAGCGGCCCGAGGCATCGCTGACCGTCCGCGTCGACGGCGACCCGGTCGCCACACAGCAGGTCGAGCTACCCTTTATCGACGGGTCGGCACAGTCGGCACGGTTGCCGACCTACGAGTAGCGAGGCTTACTCCAGTTCGATAGCGGCCCGCCCGCTGGTCGCGCTCCGAATCCGGTCCCGCAGGGCGCTGCCCTCTGCGGTTGGGACTCGAACGTCGAAGACGACTTCGGCTTCGTAGGCGGCCTCGAACTCGACGCCCGCCGATTCGAGCAGGCTCCGGACGCTGCCCGAATCGTCGTAGGCGACGGTCACGGTGAACCGCTCGTGGGGTACTTCCTCGACGACGCCCGCGTCGTCGACGCCTTCCTTCACCGCTCTGGAGTAGGCGCTGGCGAGGCCGCCCACGCCGAGGTTCGTCCCGCCGTAGTAGCGCGTGACGACGGCGACGACGTTCTCGACCTCGCGTTGCTGGAGGACGTTCAGCGCGGGGTCGCCGGCGCTGCCGCTCGGTTCACCGTCGTCGCTGGCGTACTCCCTGAACGGGTCCGACCGGACGCGATAGGCGGGGACGTTGTGGGTCGCGTCGGCGTACTCCTCGCCGACGGCGTCGACAAACGCTTCGGCCTCGTCGACGGTCGTCGCGGGGGCGACGTGGCCGATGAACTCCGAGCCCCGGACCTCGAAACGCGCCTCGCCGCGGTCCGGAACGGTCCGATAGCTGTCCGTCACAGACCGGAATACACCGGGCGGCGGAATAGCATTTGTCGTTGCGCCGTCCGTGGGCACGGCATCGGATCAGTCCGTGCCGTCGCCGGCCTGTCGTGACCCCCAGACCCGCTTGTCCAGCAGTTTGACCTGCATCCCGTCCCGGACCTGCAGCTGACAGGAGAGTCGGGGGTAGCCAAACCGGTCGGCGAGGTCGTCGTGCCAGTGGTCGGCGTCGGGCGGTTCGGCGAGGCGGACGCCGCAGGTGGCACAGATGCCGCGGCCGCCGCAGTTGACCCGCTCGGCGTAGCGGCCATGTGGCGAGAGGTCGGCGTCGAGGAGTACGTCCCGGAGGACCGCGCCGGCTTCTGCGGTGAGTTCGTGGGTCTCGCCGGTTGGCGTCTCGACGGTGAGCGTCGCCGGCATCAGGCCAGTTCGATAGTCCGGACGAACGCTAGCCGGCGGATTTCGTTGATGAGGTCACCGGGCAGTTCCTCGTCGGTGATGACGTACAGTTTCGGCTCGTCGGTGAACTCGGGGTCTTCGCTGAGGACCTGCCGGATGGAAATGCCGCGGTTGGCGATAGCCGACGTGACCGTCGACACGATGCCGGACTCGTCGGCGGCCCGGACAGTGACGGTCACCGCGTGCAGGTCCAGCACCGGTGCGAGGTCGAGCAGGCTCGGCACGGAGGAGATGTTGCGGAAGATGCGCCGCAGGTCGTCGTCGTCGAGAATCGCGTCCGTCGTGGCGTTGACGACACGACGGTCGACATCGGCCTCGCGGGCGATGCCCGTGTTCGGGATCTCGATGCCGCCCGAGACAACGCGGCCGTCCGCATTGACGGAGAACCCTCGTTCCAGCAGCAAACGGATGACATCCTGCTGGCCGGGAGAGTCCTCGAATTTCTGCATAATCTCGTCGAACATACGGAGTGGTGGACGCGGGGCCACTAATCGGTGCCGCCAGCAGTCGAAACAGCGACGGTTTCGCACCGCCGTCAACTATAGCTCGCCTTTCGTACTCGCCACGTCGGACCGGCGCTCGTCGATTCGGGTTGCGTCGTCGAGCGCCCGTGCCAGCCCCTTGAACAGCGCCTCTATCTCGTGGTGAGCGTTCTCGCCCTCGACGCCACAGTGTAGCGTCAGCCCGGCGTTCATCGACAGCGAGCGACAGAAATGCCTGGCCATGTGGCTGGTCATCCCACCGACAGAATCCTGTGAGAACGCACCGTCGAACGCGAAGTACGGCCGGCCGGAGATGTCGACGACGACGCTCGCGACGGCCTCATCGAGCGGGACCTTGCGGTCGGCGAACCGGCGGATACCGCGCTTGTCGTCCAGCGCTTCGGTGAACGCCTCGCCGAGCGTGATGGCCACGTCCTCGACGGTGTGGTGGTCGTCGATCTCCAGATCGCCGTCACACTGCACGGTCAGGTCGAACAATCCATGCGTCGAGAACGAATCAAGCATGTGGTCGAAGAAGCCGATGCCGGTGTCGATGGTGCTGTCCCCGTCGCCGTCGACATCGAGCGTGACCTCGATGTCCGTCTCGGCCGTGGTCCGCGTGACGGCTGCCGTCCGGTCAGTCATACTTCACACGTATCAGGCCGCGTATTTGTGGATTGCGTCCAGCGGCGGACAGAAGCGCCGGGGCAGTCTCACTCGGCGTGCTCGTCAAGCAGCGCCAGCAGTCGGTCGGTCACCGCCGGCGCGTGCTCAACGAAACAGCAGTGGCGGCCCTCGACGGCCTCCCCAGTCCCACGGGGGAGATCCGCCGCCAGCGACTCCGCGGCCTCAGGTTCGACGACAGGGTCGTCTACCCCGTAGTACACTTCGGCGGGCTGGGTAATCTCGTACAGCGGCGGCGCGTCGAAGGCCGTCATTGCGTCGGCCTGCGCGTCGCGAGCCACGCCAGTAGCGTCCTCGTCGGCCCGCCAGTCCGCAATCCGTTCGAGCAAGTCCGGGTCGTGGTCACGGAACGCCGGCGAGAACGCACCGTCAAGCGACGACGGGGCATCCAGCGCGAGCGAGTCGAGCGCGTCCCGGTCAATCGCATCGCCGGACCCGGCCGTACAGTACAGCGTCAGCGAGCGGGCGCGGCTGTACTGGTGGGCGTACTTGAGCGCGACCATCCCACCGAGGCCGGCCCCGACGAGGTGAGCGCTCCCGACGCCGTGGTCAGCCAGCACAGCTTCGAGGTCGGCGGCCAGCGTTCCGACGTCGTACGGTCCCGCGGGCGCGTCCGACCGACCGGTCCCGCGGAGGTCCCACACCACCGTCTCGTAGGGGCCGGCGACGGCGTCGTAGTGCCAGCCCCAGAGCCACGCCCCGTACCCCACGTCGTTGATAAACACGACGGTCGGGCCGTCGCCGTCGGCTTCATAATAGAGAGCCACGTCGCGGTTGCGTGCGGTCGACATTGGCCGTCGATTCCCGCGCCGGCAGTGTGTCTCTTTCGGTGAATAGGTCTATACTGCTGGCTGTCGAAGGGCCGCCAGTCCAGTGTCCGGAGCAGCATCACTTATCGGCGCCGTCGTGTTGGTCGTGAGTCTCGGTGTCGCCGCACAGCTGGTCGCCGACTGGCTCCAGATCCCGAGCGTCGCATTCCTGCTGGTCGCTGGCGTCCTCGTCGGCCCGCAGGCGCTCGACCTTGTCGACCCCGCGATATTCGGACAGGCCGGGCTACAGGCTATCGTCGGTCTCAGCGTCGGTATCATCGTCTTCGAAGGGGCGTTCCACCTCACTGTCGAACGCGTCCGCGAAGCGTCCAGAGAGGCGCTGGGACTGGTGACGGTCGGCGCATTCGTCTCGCTCGTCGGAACCGCCGTCGCTGTCAGGCTCGTGTTCGGGACGACGTGGCCGGTCGCCGTCCTCGTCGGGAGCCTGCTTATCGCCACCGGGCCGACGGTCATCACGCCGATTATGCAGGTGGTCCCTGTCAGGGACCGGGTCGCTGCGGCCCTAGAGACTGAAGGCATCATCAACGATGTGACCGCCGCCATCCTCGCGGTGGCGACGTTCGAGTTCGTCATCGCCAGCCAGTCCTCGCCGCTGGTCGTCGTCGAGGCGTTCGTCGCCCGGCTGGCCGTCGGCCACGTCGTCGGCATCGCCGTCGGCGGCGGCATCACACTTCTGCTCCAGCGGTGGCACCTGTCCGCGGACAATGCCCTCCAGAACGCCCGGGTGGTGGTTCTGACCGCGGCGCTGCTGGCATACGCGCTGGGGAGTATGTGGCTTTCTGAGGCCGGTATCGCAGCCGCCGCCGTTGCCGGGATTGTACTCGGGAATGCCGACATCCCCCACAAAGAGGAGATTGCCGAGTTCAAGGGCGGGATTACGCTGTTTGTCCTCTCGTTCGTGTTCATCGTGCTGGCGGCGCAGCTCTCACTCGGCGACCTGCGTACGCTCGGTGTTGGCGGGCTGATCGTCGTTATCGTCGTCGCTGCGCTCGTCCGTCCGCTCGGCGTGTTTCTGTCGACGCTGGGCGGCCGGCTGACCGTTCGCGAGCGGCTGTTCGTCGGTGCGATGGGACCGCGCGGTATCGTTCCGGCCAGCGTCGCCACGCTGTTTGCCATCGAACTGCGGCCCGAGAACCCGGATGCCGCGACGGTTCTCGTCGGGACTGTCTTTCTCGTTATTTTCGCGACCGTCATGTTTCAAGGCGGGCTGGCCCGTCACTTCGCGCAAGCGCTTGACATCCTCCCCATGCAAACACTCATCGTCGGGAGCGGGCGTGTCGGTCGAGAACTGGCAGTCCGCTACGAATCACGCGGTGAGGAGGTCGTCCTCATCGACAGCGACGAGGGCACAGTCGAACGGACCCGAGCCGACGGCCACCGCGTCGTTCACGGGGATGCGACGAATGCGACCGTCCTCGAAGACGCAGGGGCGAGCCGGGCGTCCGTCGTCGTCGCTGCGACTGCAGACGACGACGTGAACCTGCTCGTGGCACAGCTGGCGACGACGCGGTTCGACGTCGACACCGTGGTCGCCAGAGCGAACCAGCCGGACAACGTCGAGGCCTTCGAGGACCTCGACGTCGAGACTATCTCAGCCGGCTTCGCCGTCGCTGACGCAATCGACGACGCGGTCGAGCGGCCGTCCCTCGCTCACTGGCTGTCGGACTCCGGGCGAACGGGGGACGTACTGGAAGTCGAACTCAGCAACGACTCGCTGGTCGACCGGACGGTGGAAGAAACCGCAGAGTGGCTCCCGGACGGCTGTCTGGTTGCAATGGTGAGCCGTAACGGAACAGACAGAGTCCCAGACAGCGATTTCCGCCTCGCAAGCGGTGATCATCTGACGCTCGTTTGTGAGACCAACGAAGCGATGCAGGACGCCAGAAGACTGTGTCAGAGCGGATAGCCGTGCGGCGCGTCCCGCTCAGCGCAGTTCATCGAGCGAGACGGCCGCTGCTCGGTCCGCAGTGACCCACTCGGTCACGGACTGCTGGCGGTCCGAGGGGAAGATAGTCAGCTCCGAGGGGTTCTCAGGGTCGTCGTACAGGCAGTCCAGTTCGAACTCCGGCGCTTCATTCAGGTCGGTGTCCGACGGGGGCGTCGTGGTAGCACTCATGAGTCAAGGAGTGTGAGTATCACTGCAGTTTTCACACAGTTCATCGGGAGCGCTGCCGTTAGCAGTCCCACACCGTCGACACGTCCGTTGGGACCGAACGTATTCGGTGTGAGACTGGATGTGTGAGATGTCACGTTTTCCGCTCATATCTGCTATAGATAGGCAGTTACTAAAAATACTTTTGGAAATCCACCCAGATATACCTAATATAACTAAATGTAATTGTACCCGTCTCGCGTATTCGAATCGTTCGGGCAGAACATCCGTCCGCAATCGGACAGCTGTCCGACGGACGGAGCGGGCGACAAAACCGGCACCGGAAAAAACGAGAACGGGTCAGGCGTTCGCGACAGTTCGCAGGATGTCCGGCGCGTCGTCCAGCGCGTCGTCCAGCGCGTCCGCGTCGGGACCGCCACCCTGAGCGAAGTCCGGGGGGCCGCCGCCGCCGCCGCCGACGCGGCCGGCGAGTTCGCCGACGACCTCCCCGGCGTCGACATCGACGCCGTCGGGGACAGAGACGACGAACTGTGCGCCGTCGAGGCCCGATCCAAGCACCGCGATGTTGCCCTGCTCGACGACGGCGTTTGCCTGCGCTCGGAGTTCGTCCATGTCAGCGTCGATCCGCTGAACGACGGCAGTCGCCTCGCCCACGTCGACTTCCTCGCTGTCGCCGCCACCGCTGGCGCGGGCCTCCGCGAGCTGTTCTTTGAGCTGTTCGATTTCCTTG